>NZ_JBEOPU010000004.1:0-349880 GCF_040310405.1 Pseudomonas sp. E45-MNA-CIBAN-0222 | reverse complement strand
AGAAGGCCAGCGCTCTGGTCGAGCTGCTGCCGCACAACTGGGTATCCGCCGGCAAGGTGTAATGCCCGTTCGCTTACTGAGAAGCGACATTTACTGAGCTTGGAAAGTGTCTAGGAAATCCGGGGCGATTCACAGAGATGGTGCTGATTGTCGTGGTCTACTGATCCCGGACACCGATTTAGGCGAAAATCTCGCCGTTAGAGAAGCGTCTGATGAGCAAGCAACGACGTACGATTTTCACTGAGGATGTGTCCGGCTCGATTGACTTTCCGGACATGCAGTCTGACGGCACAGGAAGCTCAGCGGGATATCAGCCACTAGCTGATGCACCGCTACAACTGGATTAGACCCCATCAATTCAACGATGGGCTACCTCCAGCGGTAGCCGAAGAGGAACTTAACCCACTGTCCGGGATGGGTTAACCACTTCAAAAGTCTGAGCTTAGGTAAGAACTATGGTGCCGCTGCACCTCTATGCATATCAAGGTGCAGCTTGGAATAGGCTTGCCTGAAAACTGCGGAAAGGCCTCTCCGCAGGCATTGTTCCAGAAGCTCGCTCGCCGACTCTTGTTTGATCATGGGAACGAATCGATCATTCGAGCCTAACTCTTCGGAAGTCTTGCCAACATTGGTTTACGACGGTGAGCCCCTTTACCCTGGGCGAAAACGCGATCATACCTCGACGGGACGTGAACAGGGGAAGAATCGGGAGCGATTCCATGACCCTTGCGTCTGCTGCTTGGTATAGCGCGGTTCTTTCCGACGAGTCAAGCGTAGCGCGAGCGAGATCTAAAAATCCGTCGAGATGAGGGTCGTTGTTATACCCAGCGTTAAAACCTCGGGGAGACTGATTTGCCCCATGTAGGATCTGTGATAGCCAAAGATCGCACGACATCCCCCAACTCATTTCACTGAACGCAATGCCAGACGGCGCCCCCTCACGCCACTGGTTGCAGTAAGCTACCCAATCCGGATGCAGCGTTACATTTAAGCGAATGCCAACCTTGGCTAGATCGAGCGCGAGCCGCTGATAAATGGCCCCTGGATCGAGCTGCGCAGACCCCGCTTGCGCCGCAATGACATCCAAAACCAACCCATCGCTTGCCCCTGCCTCGGCCAAGAGCTCCCTTGCCCGCTCGGGATTGTAGCCATAGCGATTTGCTGCATGCGGGTCATGAGCAGGGGAGCCTGGAGATAGCGCACTATGCGCCGGAACAGCCGCCCCCGGAAATAACTCAGCGCATAATGCCTCTCTATCAATAGCGTACGCAATTGCCTGGCGAACGCGCAAATCTGCGATAAGCGGATCGCGCAAGTTAAATACCAAATACCAGAGATATGGTGGGTTAAATGAGGGCACGGTGAACCCTAGCGCCGCCAGTTCCTCAAGGTCAGCGCCCTCTAAGCTATAGGCGACATCCACCTTCCCCTCAACCAATGCCCGGACGCGAGCCTTGAGGTCAGGAAAAGGTAGGAACCGGATCCCTTCTATCTGTGGCGGGCCGGCCCAGTAGTCATCGTTCCGCCGCAGCTCTACCGCAGACCCTCCATCCGTCTCAAAACGAGAATGAAACCGGAACGCACCGGTACCAGGAGCTTTGTCGGCACAACCATCAGGACCGAGTTTGCGAATGGCCGCCGGACTAATCAGCGACTGAGCACCGGGTGCGTCTTCTTGGGTCATGTAACGCAGAAATTCAGGAAACGGCTCGGAAAACTTGAACTCTACGGTCATCGAGTCTAAAGCGCGAACTTTTTCAATGAGGCCAACGCCCATGCGATTGAAGTCCGCAACAACCGGAGAGAAAAAGGGCGAGGTTGCGCAACACATTCTCTCGTAGTTGATAACTACAGCCTCCGCGTCGAGTGGACACCCATCATGAAAACGAACCCCTTCTCTGATTCGAAAAGTATAACGACGGGCGTCTGGTGACGTTATGCAATGGGTCGCTAGTCGCGGAACGAGGCTGGTGGGCGCGCCGTCCGAAGCGGGTAACTCTCCGAAGTCATCTTCAAACAGGCTTTCATGTGTTTGATGAACCACGCGGCCTGTATTCCAACCCCCGAATGATCGGGGCGGATCGACCTCGTCCACAGCCCAGTCAAGCGCAACGCGCAAAATCTTGTCTTCATTCATATGGGTGCGTCCTAATTAGCATTGTCAAGTTGCAAATAGCCGACCGTGCTCACGAGCGTGGCGCATAGCTGCTATGTCTAGCCCCACAGCGGCGCCACCTTCCATCTCATCCGGGCGAGTTACAAGCGCGATCTCTGCCGCTGCGATAATTTGCGTGGAAAGAGCTACCATCATTCCTTGGGCCGCCGTGGCCGAAAGCACATCCAGGCGAACGGCTGCCGAAAGAATCATCGTAGCCACACCTCTCAGCTCAGCTAGCACAGCATTCTCACGGCTAACCCCCATTGCCGCCGCCAGGGCTCCTGATATGACCGCTAGATGACCCGGCGTAACCTTGCCCGCCACCGCGGTAGCGTATTCCGCCAACATCGGGTCTGCATGAAGTGACGGTGCTAACACCGCTAGGCGACTTCCACAGCGACGTGAGGCCACCTGTGCTGGAGCCGTCAACTTCAGTAGGTCAAGCCGCGCATCTACTGCTTTCAGATCCTCTAAGTTCCGATCCACAAATGCCGTATGAGCCAACGCGGTCCCCGCACCGTCTGCGCGGGCGCTGCCATGAATCAAGGCCGAGACGATCATTTCACGGAGCGCGTCTGGCGTGGTCACGCGCTTATCCCGAAGCATTCGCTCAAGGCCGAACGCATGGGCGTGCCTGCCTATCGGCAGCGCGGAGTCGGCAAGTTGCATAAGGGACAACAATGGGCCAGCGCGCACGGCTAGGTTGCCTTCAAGCATCGTCAGAATTAGCGACGGGGTGATGGTGCTCGTGTGCAGCCCCCACACCATTTGGAGGTCTTGCAGCCGCAAAAGGTCTTTCTTCAAAGCGTATCGTTAGCTCAGGCAATCCGAGGGCCTGGACCGATCTCGCAACAAGATCAGGCGTATCGGTCACCGGTACAAGGATCTCATTACCGTGTAGCTCCGCAGGACTGTGACGGTTCCCAAGAGCGTGGCCAATCCGGAACACCGCCTCAGGGCCCAGCTCGTTGAGCGAGATTACCATTACCAGTTCGGGGCGGCGGGAGACGACCAATATACACATCCCATCATCATGCAGAACTGCGCCGTCAAACATCCAGCTCACACGGGGCAGCTCGATGCCTAGATCTACGCCCCCCTCGCTGCAAGTGCGTAACCGGCGGCGACCCGCGTCGGCCGACGCAATCCATACACGGTCCGTCTGACGACCGGAAAAATCCTGGTCGTTGACGTGGCCCAGAATATTATTTACTAAAAGCATTATCCCTCTTCATTTTCTTAGTAGTGGAGCGGGACGGCCGCGCATGTGGCGACGGGCGACATCCCAAGCCACCTGCGTCGCCATCCGAAGATTTGGCGCATCGTCAGCTAGAAAACGTCCCACCGCACCATAGCCTGAGGCTAACGCAGCTGCACCACCATACACACCCGGTAAGGACGCCAACCGTCGACTGATAAGAGTCGCCAATTCCTCATGGTCGCCCTGTTGGGACAACGCGAATATGGTCCCAACAAAACCACTCGACGCTAACGCCCCCTCTAAGGCCGGACTCGCCTCCCCAGGACGGAAACTCGAAGCGTCAACAAGCACAGGGCGTGCGCTAAAACTGACTTGAAGGCGCGTCGAGAAGCTTCGATAAAGGTGCTCCTCGCCTCTCGCCACCCGGCCAGCCGCGAAACTCTCCATGAAAATGGCCTCGGCTCCGTTTGCCAGTGCAATACATGTGTGCTGCCTGTGTTCCGCTTGCGCATGCGGGATTATCATATCCGGGATGTACTCGAAGAAGGCTCCTTCGCTCAGCTCGATCATGGTCGTCTGTATCGATAGCGCTTCACCTTGCAGGCGTGTTGCGGACGGTGTTGAGAGACAAAGTTCAGCGCTAGCCTCAAGGTGTACGGCAACATGCAGGCGATCACCGCCAAACACTGATCCTGCCGCGTTTTGCACGTATATTAGCGCACCAGATTCTGACTCCATGGGCAAAACGGCGGTAGTCGTCAACGGGTAGCGCTGTTGTCGTGCAGCAAGTCGCGTTCGACCATGTCGATCGCGAGCAAAGCGCAACGACAGCACTCCGTCGCCCATCAGGGTTTCCGCCCAAACAGCGCGCTATGGACAATTTGTTCAAAAACGAGCTGCACACCCTCGCCTTTTCGCAGATCGGTAAATACTGAAGCGCGATCGGAACGTGCTGCGGCTACGTCCGCTCTGAAGCGCGTCATATCGACATCGACATGAGGTGCCAAATCAATCTTATTGACGACTAGCAGGTCTGCCCTTAACAGGCCTAACCCATTCTTCCGAGGAATGTCGTCTCCGCCGGCAACATCAATGACGAAAGCCCACCAGTCCACGAGCTCGCTAGAAAATGTAGCGGCTAGATTATCTCCCCCGCTTTCGATGAGAATCACGTCAGGCTGAAAGCGCTGCTCCAGCCAAGCTGCTGCCTCAAGATTTACCGAAGGGTCCTCGCGGATAGCAGTATGCGGGCAAGCCCCGCTTTCAACCCCAAGAACACGCTCAGGATCGATGAGGCCGGAGCGCTGAACACGTTCTGCGTCCTCGTGAGTAACCAGATCATTAGTGATCACGGCGACAGAGATTCCTCGCGCGGCGAACAAGGGGAGCAATCGCTCGACCAGGCGCGTCTTGCCACTGCCTACCGGCCCTCCGAAACCTAAACGCACTGCAGTCAAAGGTTTGCACTCCTTATTTCAACATATATGATTGGCCGAGAGAGACCTGCGATGTGGGAGGGCTGTCGATGGCCTGTCCATCGATGTAAACCCGAAAGTTTTCAGGGTCGACGTCAATTTTAGGTAACACATCATTCAGCACCATATCGCGTTTAGTGAGACGGCGCGTGTCGGCCACTGGACGCAAGGTAGCTTTCAAATCGAGTCGTTGGGCCACCCCGGCTGCGATGGCAGATGGAGAGACAAAACGCACGCCGAGTGACTGCGGAGCGCGACCAAAGTACCCCCACATCGGGCGATAACGCACAGGTTCGCAGGTCATAAGAGAAGCGTTAGCCTCGCCCAAGGGAGCCCAGACAGGGAAGCCAGATTTCAATACTAGTTCCGGTTTGATGCCAAAGCTGTCCGGCTTCCAAAAAATAAGGTCTGCGAGCTTTCCAGGCTCAATCGAGCCCACTTCATCTGCGATGCCGAACATAAGGGCAGGATTGGTAGTATATTTGGCGATATAGCGACGAATTCGGAAATTGTCCGCACCGCTGCCGCTATCCTCGGGCAAAGCGCCCCGTAACTCGCGCATGGTGTCAGCAAGCTGCCAACAGCGAGCGATGGTTTCACCGATGCGCCCCATCCCCTGGCTGTCGGAACCGATCGCGCTGATCGCTCCCATGTCGTGCAGAACGTCTTCGGCGCCAATGGTTTCTTTTCGAATCCGACTTTCCGCAAACGCCACGTCCTCAGGCAAACGTGGATTGAGATGATGGCTCGTCATCGCCATGTCGAAATGTTCATCAAACGTGTTGATGGTGAATGGATTCGTAGGGTTCGTAGATGAGGGCAGTACATTCGATATGCCGCACATGCGGATGATGTCTGGCGCGTGCCCACCCCCGGCGCCCTCGACGTGATAGGCGTGAATGCACCGTCCGGCCATGGCGCGCAGAGTGTGCTCTACAAATCCTGATTCGTTCAGCGTGTCTGCGTGCAAGTGGATCTGCCCACCGCCGATCTCCGCGGCCTTCAAGGCGGCATCGATGATGGCCGGAGTCGCGCCCCAATCCTCATGGATTTTCAAACCCGCTGCGCCTGCAGCAAGCTGTTCGAGCAGAGGCTCGACGGCATGCGAGGCCGCTTTTGCAATGAAACCGAAGTTTATCGGAAAGGCCTCAGCTGCTTGGAGCATTAGCCCCAGGTTAGTTGTGCCTGTCGACGCAATGGGAACCGTAGTGGGTCCGAGCCCTCCTCCCATCAGCGTGGTGAACCCCGCCGAAAGAGCTTCATCCACCTGTCCCGGATCAATAAAATGCACGTGGCAGTCGATTCCGCCCGCCGTAACGATATGTCCTTCCGCGGCCCGGATATCCGTGTTCACGCCCACCGTGAGCCCTGGCGTTACGCCATCCATAAGATTGGGGTCGCCAGCCTTGCCGATTCCTACGATCCGGCCATTCTTAATGCCGATGTCGGCCTTGATGATGCCCGCAACGGCGTCGATGATCAGAGCGTTGGTTATGATCAGGTCCAAAATGCCGTCGGCAGCGGTCAGCACACCGTCACAACCGGTGCCCCCTCGTACCGTCTTGCCCGCGCCAAAGACTAACTCATCGCCCCCTACACAGAAATCGCGCTCCACCTTCGCCCAAAGGCCAGTGTCGCCTAGCCGTACGCAGTCTCCTTCCGTAGGACCGTACAGTGATACATATCTAGAGCGCTCAATAGACTGAGCCATACCCTACTCCTGTAAAAAATATTCCAAACGGATCATCGCGGCAGAGCGCACTGTTGGGTCATCCAAGGCCCCGTTCACTAGGCCTGCCAGACCATATACAACTCGGGCTCCCCCAATAGCCACCAAGTCAACCAGGCGGGTGTCTCCCGGCTCGAAGCGCACCGTGGTTGCAGCTGGGACGTCGAGCCGGAACCCGTAGGCGGCGGCACGATCGAAGCGCAGGGCTGGATTGACCTCGAAGAAGTGATAGTGCGATCCAAGCTGAATGGGCCGGTCCGCGGTGCTTTGGACACGCAAGGTCACCGTTGGCCGATCCGTATTGATTATCACCGGCTGCTCACCCAGGCGCCAGCGGGGCCGGTGAGGCGCGCCAGCGACAGTGGATTTGCCTGGGCCGATGGGGTCGTGTATGCAAACCAGCTTTTGACCGTCCGGGAAGAAACCCTCGACCATGACTGCATCGAGGCGCTCTGATACCCCTTCCATCACGTCGTCTTCAGTCAACAGCCCGGACGCGATCGAGACCATCTCGGTAACCGTACCTCCTCCGCGCGCACCTTCGCAGACGGTATCCGCAATAATCGCGCGTGCCTCGGGCTCGCTGAGTAAAAGGCCGCGCGCCTGGCGCGATCGCGCCAGTTCAGCAGCCTGGCGCAAAAGAAGTCGATCCACCTCACGGGGCAGTAAACGCATCATTCTCTTCCTGTCTTGGTCGGCCTGCTTGCGCCTTTAACACCGTAGTGGCCGTTTTGGAACCATAACCACATGGTCCGTCGCGAATGCCGGTCAAACGGCCAGGTGATTCGAGAGAGTTTGGGTCGAGACAACATCCTCAACGTCCCCTTGTTCTACAATCTCGCCGAGCTTGAGCACCATAAAGCGATTAGCGACCGACAGCGCAAAGTCGAGGTTCTGCTCCACAAGCAAGACCGCAATGCCCAGCTCATCCCGTGCTCGGATAAGGACCTCGCCCATGCGGTCGACCATCGCAGGCTGCAACCCTTCACTGACTTCGTCAATAAGCATCAACTTTGGCTGGGCGATTAGGCCACGCGACATCAACAGCATCTTTTGCTCGCCCCCAGACAACGTTCCGGCCCGCTGTTTTAGGCGCTCGAGCATTCGGGGGAAAAGGGTTTCGAGAGAAGGCAGGCGCTCGTGGAAAAGCCGGTTCGAAGCTACGCCCAGCCGGAGATTCTCTTCGACCGTCAGATCGGGAAAAAGCGTGTGCTCTTGGGGGGTATGAGCCACACCGGAGCGTGCCATCATGTGCGGTCGGATGTTCGTAACATCATCCCCGTCCAGCGAGACAGTACCGCTGAACGGACTTACGAAGCCCATGATTGTTTTCAGCAGGGTGGACTTACCCATACCGTTCTTTCCTAGCACAACGACTATCTCGCCCTTGGAAACGCTCAGTGAAATGTTTCGCAGTACAGCAGCTGTGCCGTAACCACTGGTGAGCCCCTCGACGCTCAGAAGCTCTTGGTTCATGCTACCGCCTCCTTTTGTAGGCCTGTATAGGCAGCTTTAACCAAGTCCGACGCCACTACCTCTTCAACAGTCCCTTCCATCAAGATCGCACCTTGATGCAAAACGACCACTCGATTGCAGATAGCACGCACGAAGTCGAGATCATGCTCTATAAGCATAATGCACAAGCCGAATTCCTGCGTCAGGCGCGTGAGCACCGCGCCGATGGCCATGCGTTCAGGCCGGGTCAAGCCTGCAGTCGGCTCGTCAAGTAGGAGTACTGACGGCTCAGTTGCCAGCACCATCGCCAATTCCAGTCCCCGCTTCATTCCGTGCGATAAGTTGCGCGTCTCCTCCGCTAGCATCTTATCGAGGCCCGTGGTCTTCAGAATGTCTAGCGCTGGCTGGGGAAGCGAAACGGTTTCGCGCCTGTCGAACAACTTTGCACCATCGATTCGATAACGAGCCAACTGGAGGCATTCACCGACGGTTAGAGTGTCGAATAGATTTGTATTCTGGAAACTGCGTCCCACCCCAAGTCCAACGATATCTTGGGGCGATCCCCGCGCTATTTCGACGTTGTTGACTCGAACAGCACCGCCGGTGCGCTCGTTGCCATCACTAATGCAACGCATCAATGTCGTCTTACCAGCCCCGTTGGGTCCAATAATTCCTAGCAGCTCAGTGCCGTGCGCATCCAAGTTCACATCACGCAGGACCTGTAAGCTCCCATAACGACGAGATACTTGGCTCAGGCATAGGGGCGGCGCATCTCCGAAAGATGCTTGCAGCATCCGGCCCGCTGGCGCCGGGTTAAGCCTGATAGCGTGAGTTTTCGGGACATGCTTGGGCCTTAGCTTACGCCATAATGCGCCTATCAACGGCGCCAGCCCTCGGGGCAGGAGCACAATGACCAAAACAAAAGCGACGCCTGTCAAAAGCTTCCAGACAAAAGGCATAGCGCCGGATAGCCATGAGGAGATTGTATCGATCCCGATCGCCGCGAAGACCGGCCCCAGTAACGTGGCCCTCCCGCCAAGTGCGGTCCAAATAAGTAGCTCCGTGCCCAGCTGAAATCCTGCCATTTCGGGAGCAACAACATTGGAGAAAGCCGCATAGCCGAAGCCCGCTACAGACGCCACCATGCCGGCGAATACCATCAACATAGTCTTGATGCGAGAGACGGGGATACCCAGATAGGCGCTACGCTCTTCGTTCTCACGTATGGCTATGAGGACCCTACCAAAATCGCTACGCACCAAAAGCCAGCCGGCCGTAGTCGTGAGCACCAAAAAGCCCCCTGCAATCCAGAACCAAACTTTCAAGTCCCAGTAATATGTTGGGAATCCTGAAAGCCCGCTCGATGATCCCGTAAAGCTGCCTCCTGAATATATTATCTGGGTCAGCACAATGGGCAATGCTAGCGTTATTATGGAAGAATACAGAGGCGATGAACCATGAAAGAAAGCCAGCCATCCAACAGCAGCAGCAACGATTGCAGCCGTGCCAAGCGCAACAGCTAGCGCGGCAAGTGCCCATCCAGGGCCGAATCCGTAATGGGTGAAGATCAGCCCGCAGGCATAAGCTCCAATGCCAAAAAAGGCCGACTGACCGAATGTTAGAACACCCGTATACCCCCAAAGTATGTCGACAGTCATCACCACTGCCGCAACAAACAATGTACGGATCAAAATATTTGTTAGATAGACATCGAGGAAGAGCGGCGCTACAGCGATAATGGCCAAGCCTGAAAGGCACCCAATCAATGCAGCACGATGTGTGTAAGACATAGAAAGGCGATTATCAGGCACGGCTAAACCCCTTCGGCTTTAAACGCAGAATCAGTGCAGCAAGAACAACGATAGTCATGCCGCCGAGAATGGGACTGATGTAAGTGCTGACAAGGACCTGCGACCCTCCAAGTAGCAGCGAAGCGACCAACAAGCTCGGAAACGAAACGCCCGAAATCATCACTAGCATAAAGCTATTCACCAACCAAGGCAGTCCCATGTTTGGATCGACCGAGAGCAATGGGGTGATTAACGCTCCGGCTGCGCACGCTAGTCCTGCACCCAAGCCGAAAGTTATGGATCGAACATTCGCGCTATCTATACCTAAGCCCCTAGCCAGCGGTTCATTGGCAATGACTGCACGTGCATTCAATCCGAAGCGGGTGAAGCTCAACAAAGCACTAAGCGCAACTGCCAACACTATGGCAATAGCTAGCATGGCCAGCCGATATCCAGAGTATTCACTTCCAAAAACATCTATCGTACCTAGAATCGGTGAGGGCGCGAACTGCACGCCCCGCCCGAAAGTCAATGCAAATACTTGCCCGATAACAATGCCTAGTCCCCATGTGGCCAATATCGCATCCAACGGCCGATGATAAAGCGGTCTGATAATAGTTCGTTCAATCACGAGCCCCGCCAAGAGCCCCAAGATGGCCGCCGCCGGGACAGCGAGCCATGGGTTGAGGCCAGCAGCGCCGACAAGATAAGCTATGTATCCGCCAGTGGTCAAAAATGCTCCATGAGCAAAATTGATGAGTTTCATTACACCGAGGATGATCATGAGGCCCGTCGAAACCACGAACAAAATTGCGGCGGTCGTCAAAATGTCAAACGCTAAAGCCTCCACGTTGTGGTCTCCCGTTACTTGTTAGCGAATTGCGGACACTGTTCGCCCGGGTCAACTTTTGGGATCGATTTGACGAGCTGAACTGAACCATCAGCAGCGACGCGGCCCAAATACATATTGAGCGACGCATGACGTTGCTTATTCATGATGACGGAGCCGCGGGGCCCTTCCACTGTCACTTCCCCTAGCGCTTGTATAACAGCAGCAGAATCAGTAGAACCGGCCTTTTCGACAGCCGCCGCGTACGCATATATGGCTTCGTACTGCGGCACCGACAACTCGTTCGGCGTCTCGGTGCTGCTTCCAAACTTCTTCTCGATCGCCTCAAGGAAGGCTTTATTCGCTTCAGTCTCTAGGCTTGAGAGGTAAGATGCGACAATGTATATCCCCTCGGCGTTATCCCCCATGCTTTTGGCTGTGCCTTCATCGAGGGCGTAGTTACCATAGGGGATCGAGATACCTGCAGCGCGCAGCTGCCTGGTGAGCGTCACGTTTGGCGCGCCGCCGGCCGTTGACGTAATCAAGGCGTCCGGATTGGCCGAACGTAGTTGAGAAATGATTGCGGTCCAATCTGATCCATCCATCGGCAAGTACGCCTCGCCCACCACACTGCCTCCCTTACTCTCGACGTACTCTCGAGTGTACTGCAGCATGCCGCGACCAAAGGCATAATCGCTGCCGATCAGGAAAAACTTCTTGGCCTCGTTCTCGCCCATAAAATGGTCGACAACCGGGGCGACCTGCTGCTCTGGCACCCAGGCATTGATGTACATCCAAGGAGAGCATGAACGCCCTTCGTAAAATGATGTATAGATGAGGGGGACCCTGCCGCGATTGACGATTGGTAAGCCAGCATTTCTGGCAGCCGTAGTTTCCATTGCTACGATGCCGTCAACTTTCCGTTGAAAAACGAGACTGTCATAGGCGCGCTGAGCGCCTTGGGCTCCTGATCCATCATCAGCAATTTCAAGCCGCAGCTGACGCCCCAAGATTCCCCCTTGAGTATTTATCTCCTCGACAGCTAACTCCGAGGCTTGGACGACCGAAGGTGCAACGACGCTATTAGCGCCGCTTAGACCTACTGGTATACCTATTTTTATAGGGTCGGCTGCATATGCTGAAGCTCCCACCGATAGACCGATACCAATTAAAAGTGCACGTATCTTCATTGCTCTGCCTCTAACTTTGTCAGGTTAATCTGGATATCTGCGCCTAAATTCTCGCCGTATACATCTGTTCGTCTATCTGTTAGCGGGTGATTGACACTGCTCCAGCTGCGTTCGCGCCTAGGGTCCATATCCACCTCCCCGATGAGGATCTTTTCTTCACTTTCAGAGCACGGCCCGGCTACAGGCCAGCCTGAACGATTGATGATTACACTATTCCCTAAGAATCGTTGCCCACGCTCGATGCCCACCCTGTCAGCGCATGCAATGACTATCGAATTACTGTGAGCCGCGGCCATATGAAGAATGTTTGCCATTATTGGGTGGCCTGCCGGTTGCTCTGGCATGGGCACCCAGTTGGTTGGCACACATACTATCTCTGCACCTTGGCAAGCCGACAGACGA
The DNA here is from genome assembly GCF_040310405.1 of Pseudomonas sp. E45-MNA-CIBAN-0222. NCBI lineage: Bacteria > Pseudomonadati > Pseudomonadota > Gammaproteobacteria > Pseudomonadales > Pseudomonadaceae > Pseudomonas > Pseudomonas sp. E45-MNA-CIBAN-0222. The sequence goes on along the minus strand of NZ_JBEOPU010000004.1, from coordinate 337,651 downwards.
AACATCTCGGGGAACCAACCGTCATAACAAATAACGACACTGATCCGGCCCACTAGAGTATCGAACACGGGTAGACCACGGTCGCCCGGCTCGAAATAGAGCTTTTCATCTGCCCATAAGTGAAGCTTGCGGTAAACCCCTAGCACTCCTGAAGGGTCGATGATAACTGCGCTGTTATAGAGACAATTTCCGTCGCGCTCTACTAGCCCGGCGACGATTGTCACTTCTAGCCGGCGAGCTGCTTCGACCCACGCATTAGTAGTAGGCCCTTCAGGCACGCGCTCGGATAATGTAAGAGTTTCTTTCCGCGACTGAAATATATAGCCGGTGCTGCATAACTCTGGCAAAACTATCAAGCGAGCGCCGTAGCCGGCAGCCTGCTCAATCAGGTCGATGCTGCGTGTGACGTTGTGCTCGACCTCGCCAAACTTTGGCTCAAACTGGATGCAGGCAATTTTCAGCTTTTGTGGGCTCTGGTCGAGACCAGAGTGACCAAGGGGACTAAGCACCAGATCAGCTCCTCCGACCGGTCGCGCGCCGAGATAGGGCACTACAAAACCAAAACACAACCGCTACCGCTACCGCTACCGCCTCATAAGGGATAATTGAATTTCCCAGATGATCACTGAATATTTCGCTACCGATATATCAAACGAATCAAAACGATAGCTGCGCGATCCTGACATAAGCAACGGGCGTGCCACCCAGGTAAGCGAATGAAACATCCCTGATTTCGGGGCCTTAACGACCGAAAGTACGCGAAACGAAAGGCTTTTTCGATTGCGTCTTCCTCGGTGGCCGCTCCGATTTAGGTCAAGCGACGCACCGGAGTGGTACATTGATCGGCAAGGTTGCGCTCAAAAGTTGCATGGCCTGTGTGGTGGTCAACCAATCCCGGAAAGTGGGTTAAGTTTGTCTTCGGCCACCGCAGGCGGCAGCCCGTTGTCGAATTGATGTAGTGGTCTACTGATTCCGGACACCGATTTAGGCGAAAATCCTCGCCATTAAGAGGTGTCCGATGAGCAAGCAACGCCGTACTTTTTCCGCCGAGTTCAAACGCGAGGCAGCTGCCTTAGTGCTGGATCAAGGCTATAGCCATATCGAGGCCTGCCGTTCGTTAGGCATCATGGACTCGGCATTACGCCGCTGGGTTAAGCAACTCCAAGACGAGCGCCAGGGGGTTACCCCAAAGAGCAAAGCGCTGACACCCGAGCAGCAAAAGATTCAGGAGCTGGAAGCCAGTATCAACCGGCTGGAGCGGGAGAAAGCGATATTAAAAAAGGCTACCGCTCTCTTGATGTCGGACGAATTCGATCGTACGCGCTGATAGACCAGTTAAGTGAGCAGGAGCCGGTAGAAGTGGTCAGTTCAGCTTTCGATGTAGCGCGGTCGTGCTATTACACCCATCGCCTTCGCCGCCGCCGCCGCCGCCGTATCGATGTTCGTCGTATTGCGCTGCGTAGTCGGGTCAACGAATTGTTTAGCCAAAGTCGAGGCTCAGCTGGTAGCCGAAGCATCCTGGGCATGCTGCGCGAGGAAGGCATGACGATCGGCCGTTTCCGTGTGCGCCGGTTGATGCGTGAGCTGGGCCTCGTCAGCAAGCAACCGGGCTCGCACGCATATAAGCAGGCAACAGTTGAGCGCCCGGATATCCCGAATTGACTGAACCGCGATTTCGCTGTCCAGCGCCCGAACCAAGTGTGGTGCGGCGACATCACCTACGTTTGGGCGCAAGGTCGTTGGCATTATCTGGCCGCGGCGCTGGATCTGCACACGCGTCGGGTGGTTGGCTGGGCGTTCTCCGCCAAACCGGATGCCGAGCTGGTAATCAAGACCCTCGACATGGCCTACGAACAACGCGGCCAGCCACAACAGGTGCTGTTTCATTCGGATCAGGGCAGCCAGGGCGGATTCAACCGGTCGTCGCAACACCTTTGATCGAGGTGTCTATGGGGCGACCCGCAGGGTGGATGCAAGCTTTGACGGGACAACTCGCCGATGGAGCGCCTGTTCCGCAGCCTGAAGTCAGAATGGATCCCGGCAACAGGTTATCTGACAGCCCTAGAGGCCCAGCGAGACATCAGCCACTACCTAATGCACCGCTACAACTGGATCAGACCGCATCAATTTAACGACGGGCTACCACCTGCGGTGGCCGAGGAAAACTTAACCCACTATCCGGGATGGATTGACCACTACAGACCTAGTAAGGCTCTCGCAAATCGAGACCATTCTTTCCCGCCGAAGCCAGCTCAAGCCAATGCGCTACTCGTCCCCCTTCTAGCCGCGTTGGACGTACCGGGAATTAGGTTCGTTTACAGCAGATGAACCAAAGTCGGCTTTCAACAAAGCAGGCACCACACAAATAAGCTAGATTCAGGCCGTCTCCGCAGGCTGGCTCACTAGAGCCAATGCCAAGGCCTTTGCTCCACCCAAGTCCAAATGCATCGTGGCGTAAGACTGCATGAGTAATGCTGGCGGAAGCACCCAATCCCATTTTTCTTGAGCCATGTTCTGTACGTCCGCCAGAACAGCGGATTCATCAATACCGTCCCACTCGGCGATCTCACGCAGCTTGCTTTCAAGCGACGTCCGATCTCCCTCAACCTCGATGACAAACCCGCTGTTCTCACTGGCTAGTCCGGTGTGCGTCAACAAGATGGCTAGGGCATCGTTTGTCCAATCGCCTCGCCAGCTGAAAAGGTAAGTCTTACCTCCGCTTTCGGTCATGCTCGAATGTGCCAGTCCAAGGTCCGAAAAAGCGCTACGTGCCTGAGCTAGTAGCTCTTGTGCCGTAGTATCAAGATAGGGGTAGACGTCCGCCTCCAACAAGACGCTCCTCATCTCTTGCCGAACCCGATCATGTACACGGGCTCCAAGCCCGTCAAAGGACGGGGGAGCACCACCGGGATCGGATCTCACGACAACGACCTTGGCCTCAGTGTCCACGCTCGTCACCCGCCAGCGGCGCCCAGCAAAGATGATTCGCTGATCGACGGTCAATGGCCTGGAGACGGGCAATGCGCCAAGTGGTTTCCCATCGCATACCAGGCGGAACTCTTCATTACTGACAAATGCACTGTAGAAGTCGTAGTGGTTGATCAGGCGTTCCCCCACTACGCCGGGCAGCAGGAGCCCCGATGTTTCCTGGGTTATCAAATCGCGCTCACCGAGGGCACGAAGCAAACTGAGGAAGCTGCCCTGCTCCACCCCAGTGAACGGACCACTGCGTATCAAGGTGCTCCACAGCTCTGCAGCTGTAGCTCCACCCCGCTGGGCTATCACCGAGAGGCACTGCTGTACCAGCGTCGATAAATGAAGACCATGAACACGAGGAGGCTCGAACCAGCCCTGCATCAACAACCGGATCATCGCGATGCTTTGCAGCAAACCCTGGCGAAGTCGATCCGACAGGGGCGAGCCATCGTCTAGCTGACGCTCCTTACAGTAACTTCGGAGAATGGCTGCCTCTCCCGGACGGCGTCCGGATCGCCCCAAGCGTTGACGCAAGCTAGCTACCGATGGCGGAGCCCCGATCTGCACTACCGTCTTGATGCTGCCGATATCGACCCCAAGCTCCAGCGTGGTAGTGCAGACTGCGGTGGCAGGCCGGTCACCGGCTTTCAGCGCTTTCTCGGTTTCCTCTCGAATGTCCTTCGCCAAACTGCCGTGATGCGGCCAGAACTCGTTCGGTACACCATTCTGCTCGCAACGGCGCCGCAGATTGTCAGCGAACCACTCAACCTGAGTTCGACTGTTGGGGAAGATCAGGTTATTGCTGCCGCGTAGGACCTGAAAGAGATGCTCTGCGATGGCATGGTCCGGAGAAAAAACATCGTCACCTTCAGGCTGTACCGGGAGCGCTTTCTTGGACTCCACATACCCTCTGATCTGAGCCTTAAGTATCTGGCCGCTACCCTTGGATTCGATCACCGACACATGATGAGGGGCATTGGGACGCAAGAAGGCAGCAGCCAGCGTCATGTCGCCCAACGTGGCGGAAAGACCAACCCTGGGCAGGGGGCGATCAATGATTGTTTCAACACGATGCATGAGTGACTGCAGCTGCTTGCCTCGCTCACTGCCGATAAAGGCATGGAGCTCATCCACCACCAGGTACCGCAGGTTGGCAAACAATCCCGCTAGGCTGGTTCCCTTGTTCACGAACAGAGCTTCGAGCGACTCCGGCGTGATCAACAGAATGCCTTCCGGGGACTTGAGGAAGCGATGTTTGCGGCTCGCTGAGATATCCCCATGCCAAGCAATGACAGGAAGCTCAAGCTCATCGCAAAGCCTCGCCAAACGATCCCACTGGTCATTGATGAGAGCCTTCAGCGGGCTGATGTAAAGCACCGCCCCAGGCTTTTCCGTGTCCTGCAGGAGATTGGTAAGGATGGGCAGAAACGCGGCTTCGGTTTTGCCTGCAGCTGTAGCCGCCGCGATGATGACATCCTGGTCGGCCCCCAAGAGCGCAGGGATAGCACGCTCCTGGGCATCGCGTAGGGAGGTCCAGCCCTCGGTCCATATCCAGCGCTGGATTCGCGGTTCAAGGAGTTCGAAGCCAACCGATTCAGAGCTGGAAGGTGGCAAGCTCATCGTCCGCATCCACTTGGATATCGACCTCACCGCCTCGATCCGGTGCAATCTCCACGGCACCCAACAGGGTCCGCCAATCAGCGTCAGGATTCTGCTCCAACACCGCTAGCAGGCTGATGAATGCGGTAATGGTCGTCCGCGGGGTACGGAAGTAGGCCTCACCCATCCGCTGGTTGCAGTGGGCCATAAACAGCGGCAATGCTTCGTCGGGTAGCAAATAGCGCTCGTTCACGCCTGCCGCGTATACATGACGCAGTTTCTGCAGCAGCACGTAGAAATCCTCAGGTGTCAGACTAGTGAGGCGTATGACAGGGCCGGACAGATCTACCAGCCCGGACTTGGCGAAGTTATTTTCAGCCAGACGCGACTGCAGCGCCGGATAGCTGTAGAGGCCGCGGCGAGTATCCATGAGAAATTCGGGTGTACCGCCCAACACAAAACCAAGCCCCTCAGCAGAGCCCTGCAGGGAGTCATTGAGGATACGAAGAATCTGCTCGTAGTTAGCGTTACGAGCTTGGGTGTTGGAAAGTTTGTACAGGTTCACCAGCTCATCGAGACATACCATCAACCCGCTAAAGCCGGCCAACCGAACAAATCGAGCAAGCAGCTTGAGCTGATCGTAGACCGACGCATCGTCGACGATGGTTCGCACCCCCAGTGCGGTGCGGGCATCTGTCTTGGTAGTGAACTCGCCACGCAACCAGCGGATAGCATCGGCCTTGAGCTGCTCGTTACCCTCTTCGAAGCCTTTGCAATAGGCCGCGATTACATCAGCAAAGTCATAGCCGTTGACCATCTCTGTCAGTTGGTCTAGATGCTCGCGAATCACAGCCTCACTGTCTTTGCCGGACGCTTTGGCTTCCGTCTTGGCCTGTGCCACGAATTTCTCGACTATTCCTTGCAGAGCGCCGCCATCAGGCTTAGTTCGGGTGGACATATTCTTGGCCAATTCGGCATACAGCGAGCGAGCCTGGCCACCAGTAGCATGGAGACGACGATCTGGGTTCAGATCGGCATGCATGGTGACGAGCTTGCGCTCCATCGCGATAGAACGAACCAGGTTGAGGAAGAATGTCTTGCCTGCACCATACTCACCGATCACTACGCGGAACGCGGAACCGCTTTCCGCGAGGCGCTCCACATCACGGATGAGTGCTTCCAGCTCCCCGACACGCCCCACTTGAATCAGGTGCTGGCCTGCACGGGGAACGACGCCGGCGCGCAGGGACTGGATGACCGCATCGCGGTCCTTGGCTCTGATGCTGCTCATAGCGGTAATTTGTCCATAATGTCAGGGTTGACTTCGAAGGGGTCTTCCCCCTCGGTGACTGGCATATCGAAATGCTCAAATGCCATGTCGTTGATCTGCTCCAATGCTCCGTCGAGCATGAGCTCCATATCGCTTGCAACGGCCTCCAACTCGTCATGAGACCACTCGGTACGGGATACGAGTACACGCAGGAAGGCTGAGTGATCGGCGTCTAAGCCACAAATGGAGGAAGTATCCTCAACAGTCTCTTCCACAACTACGTCATCTGGCTCAGCAGGCTTGTCGTCAACGAAAACCTGAGCCAGCAGCGCAGATACCTGTTCCGTTTCACGCTGCAGCTGAGCGATGCGCTCCTGGTCCAGAGCAAATCCGCCAACGGGCTTGGACGGACTTGCTCCGGGTATGGAAGGCGTTGTCTGCGATGAGCCAACGGAGCTGCCACTGGAGGCCACATGAAGGTCGCTGTACAGCGATTGCGGATCCAGCTGCAGGGTCTTGTAGACGCGCTCCAGCAACTTCACCTCTGCGGGACTAACCTCGCCGTCGACCTGCGCCAAGTGAGCGAGAAAAGCCGCCACAACCCTCTTCGCCGGCTCGGCCAGGGGCTCCAGTTTCTTCTTCAGGCTCTGCAGGGTTGGTGGCTGGTTAAGCTGCAGGCGCAGGTGGGCCTTCAGGCGCTTCCGATGAGCACCGCTCAGGTGACTCCAAGAGTCTATATGCTGGGATAGCAGCATAATTTCCTGCGGCGACGTGTCACCATCGGCCGCAGCCACAGCACAAGCAAGGTCCAACGTAACAGAGGCGGCGCTATAAGCCGGCGAAGACCGCAGATCACCATCGTCAGCCTGGGTCGCAAAGAGCGCCACATTGTCCTCAGACTTGGGTGTTCGGCTGCCTGTCAGCACATCCGGCTCGATACCGATGTGTAAAGACTCCAGCGCGCGGGCGAGCGTCAGAACCTTTTCTCGCGACAGGCTACCTGCACACTGCAGTCGTCCTGCCAGCTCACCGAAGCTCATGACCACCATGCCGTCGCCGATGCGTTGCTTTAGCTCGGCGAGCGCTGTTCGAGCTGTTGGCGGCCACAGGTTTACAGGCAACTGTAACAGCCCTTCTAGTGCATCAGGAGTGTCGGGGTTGCGGCCGAGATAACGACTGTAGGGCTCCAACTGCACCGTGCATTCGTCAACCAACTGCTGCAGCTTCTTCCGAGCTGCGCTAGTCGCCGTGACGTCAGGAATACCGGATAGGCCATCCAGTTCTTGGGGTGGTAGACCCGCAGAAGCGGTGTTGTATTGGAGTCTCAGACGGGTCTTGTTCTGAGGGAGCACCATACCGGCGCCATAACGTTCCTCGTAGCGCATGCAGAACAACTGGGCGAACGCTTCTTTACAACGGGTTACGGGTGTTCGCTTCCCGACGTTGTGATCAGACAGCACCCAGGCCAACGCCCAGTCAGCCGGCATTGGTTGCTTGTCAGCCGCCAACTGACCCAGGCCAATACGCAGCTCTACAGGCATTTCGTAGCCGTAAGGTAATGGTGCCGGCGGCGCCTTTTGATAGCGCCTGGCGAGTATTTGGCCTTGGCGGAGGAAGTCTACGAAGCGACTGGCGTAGTTATTGAAGGAGTTATTCTTGCCATAGATCGAGAGCAGCCGCTCTACCTCGGCAATTATGATAGGTATGTCGCCCGCCGCAGCCTGATCCGTCTTGGCGTCGACAAAAACCCTACGCTCAAGACCGTAGAAGAATAGGAACACGTAGCCGATGTTGGCATGCGGAGCCTTACGACCACTGGATAGCCATTGCAAATATGCGCGGCGGGCCTCAGGAGAGATGCTGTCGTAACTGGGCCAGTAAGAGGTGAGACGCTCAGATATATCGACGATGCCCCGTGCGACCTTCAGTTTCGGGTTGATCAGTGACGGTTCCGAAGGTCCATTGCGCCTGTTTTTATCTTCGCCGACGTAGATCAGACCAATTGGGATATTTTCGCCCGCCACTTCGATGCTTTCGCCAGCAGAAAGCCACCGCACGTTGGCACTATTCAGGTTCGCCGGCGCGCTCGGAATTCGGTGGGAAGACCGCTCAGTGGCCTCCAAAGTTACGGTAAAAAAGCCAGAGTCGTCTCGCTTTGCCGAAACCTGCCGGGGCGACGCCGAGACTTGCGCAGGAGCAGAGGGCTCATTTAGTGGCGAGACCTCATCCAATGAAAACGTCAGGCCGGTGCTTATGCCGAGGTCCGAGGAACTTGAACGAGTTCCCCCTTGAGGTGGCCGCATAGTTGTTGCCGAAGACATGACTGACGGTTTGCTGAAGGCCTTTATTACTAGCCACCCGCCTATGCCGACAATGAGTGCTCCGCCCAAGAAAACCCAAACACCCTTGGGAACGGAAGCTAGCCCCCCAATCACTAGGGCACACAGAACCATCGCTCCAGATACGCCAGACTTGCTGCTGCGCTTACGCTTCCCTGCCATCGCTTCGACTCCCTATACAAGCATGCTGGCCATTTAGCAGTATCGGCAATTCGGGTGCATCAGCCAATACCTCACGCCAAGCTACATGTTGAATCTCTTTATGATGTTATCCAGATGTGTTCCGTATGCACTGGTGAGATGGCGGCTCGATGCGAGCCGGGCGGCCACGGGGTAGAATTGATGAGCAGGCACAGCGCCGTCCGCCCTACTACGTCGGTTGCCTCGCGCTGAGCAGTAACTGCGCTAACCGTGCCAGATTACGCGCATCGTCGATGGCCCTGTGATGCTCACCCTCCCAGGAAAGGCCTATGTTTTCCACTGCACACTTCAGCCCTAGCGCACGGCAAGCGAAAATCTTCCAAAAGCACTTCTTTAGATTGATATGACGCGCCGGATCCAGCAATACATCTACCCCTGCTCTGAAAGCGTCCTCCTTCAGCTGGTTTCGGTCGTAATCGCCCCAAGAGCACCAGCGCCAGCCTTCTGTATTTCGCGGCCTCAGCCAGTCACCAAGCTGATCTTGTACCTCCGCGAAACGCTTTGCAGTATCGACGTCAGATTGAGATATGCCGGTCAGCCCCGTGCAAAACTCAGTTAGCGTGGGGCGAAGTAGCGGTCGGACAAACTGTCCGAAATGATCGACAATCCTGTACTCCAACTGAACATCCAACAGCGCGATGCCAATTTCGATCGTCTCCATCTCGTCGCGCTGGACCTTCAATACGTGAGCGTTCCGGGCCGCCTCGTTTAGGCCGGCAGGGTATTCATCGCAAGTCGCTTCCAGATCCACGCAAAGTAACCAGCGACTTTCTCCAATTTGTTGACGAAGCGCATCAAGCTGCCCCCAACGCTTTACCTGCATGACACCCCGCCCTTCTTTTCCTCAGAGGATATAAACTTACGAGCATCAGCACGGACCGTGGGCTCAGTTTTATAGTAGTGACACGAGAAACGGATCACTGAATCGTTACCGGGGTTGCGTGTATGCCTTTTGCCCTCTGTGCCAACAGCCAATCCAGTGACAGGCGCCCGTCTTCTTTGAAAGTCACAATAACGTACAAGCTGCCCGTGGCGGTAAACAGCGCCCAAAAACCGCCTTGCTCATGAGCTTTCAGTACATCTGAGGTCCGAACCCGGTGACCGTCCTGGAACCTTCCATACACATCCGCCCGCACGTGACGATGAACCACGCCGATACAACAGCCTGCGATTAAATAAGCGTCCGTGAGATACGCCGTAACTTCCCTACCAAAACACATATCCATTGCTCGCGACAACGCGTCAGATACATCACGTGTTTGGTCGATACTTCGTTTAGTTGAACTCATCACGTCAGCACCCAAATTCGGATCAAAACTCGTTGCCTCCCCCCGACTAACGGCTAGCTGTCCAACCAATAATCGTCTCGAGCAATACGCCCAAACTTGTAGTCTTCATGCTGCGGGGCGTCGCCAAACAAATGATGTATGCGTCGCTCCTGTCGCAGGTACGCCAAGGTCATGAAGAAGCAGGTTTCACACATCCGCACGCGATAACGCTCACCGTCATGTCGCGCGCCGTATCCCCAGTGCGCTTGCAGCACACCGAACTGTTCGCCGTACCCAGGCACTCGCATGGAGGTACCACAGACGTCGCAAGGCACATCGGGGTGTCGGTTGTCTGGTACGTCCATGCCCGCCAATATCTGACTACGCATCAAAAAATCTTCAACACAGTAGTGAGCTCGGCGCTTTTGCGAGCCCCTGGGCCAGCAAGCACATATCGCGTATTGCGCGTTCTGAAAATGCACCCATCGGCAAACTCAATCAGTTGTGTTGTACGCACCCAGTCACCCTCTTGGAAACGGTTCGCACTGTCGTACAACACGCGGCCGGCATACACCATCGCGGGCTGTTGCCCGGACGCCTGTAACGTTTCTCGTATCGCGTCAGGCACGATGAGATCGATCCAGATCCAGTCACGCACAACACAGAAAGGCACCTCGTCATGCAACGCAGCCGCTGAACCACGCGCGCGCGCCTCTGCTAACGACATCTCGATACCAGGCATTACCTCACCCGGGGCGTATAACAAATGAGATACTTTCTTTAAATCGTCCATACCATCTCTCAATCTGAGCCATAGATGTCTAGAGGCAGAATCTGGGCAAAACGTCCCTACCTTGACAAACCTACCAAGCATGAAAAGCTTGTTTCCCAATGAGCGTCAGTTCTGACTATTAATATATGGCCTGAGTCTAAAAGGCGAGCAGCGCAACCCCATCAACCTTCATTATTAAACTAAGTACTTTATTCATCGATGCAAGCCTATGGCACGCCCCACTACGCTCAGTATTGGACAAAAAACAGCAACCTGAAACCAATGCAATAAAATAATCCAGCTCCAACCACTGCTCGTCAAGCACTTTTAGAAAAGAAAAAGCCAACCACTGACCATCGGTATTTGTAATACGTATATATTGACAAGGATTGCCAAAATTCACGCACCAGTAGAGCAAGAAGATAATCCTTATCGGACTTACCCTGGTCGCGGTCAATGACTATTTGAGATCAAGACATATCTCCACGGACGATGCGAGGCTGATCCAACCGGCTCGGAGTCGTCTTTTCGAATTTTGAAATTTCGCACCGTTGGTAATCACCACAAGCGAGGCGCATCTGTGACGCGGAAGGGTACCGCGACTCCTCGCGACTGCTTAAATTGCAAACGAAAGCGGATGATCTGAGTAATTTTTAGCGAGGGGCAGGTTCGAGAAAGTCTGCGTACGCTGAGATCTGCTTACTAACACCTAGCTACCTATCTAGTGCACGCACGAAGCGCGTCACGCGTCGAGCGGTACGGCGGGGCCACAAAATGATGGAAATTATGGCTCAGCAATAATTATGGCTGAGCCATAATTCCATATAACCGCAGCGTCACGGAAAAACCGCAATTATTTACAGCCTGCAATTGACCATGACAGCTGCCCCTCCAACGAGGGGAAAGACTAAGTAGGTTAGCTAACTCGGGGCTGTGGAGATGATCGAGGATCGCGCCAATGAGCTGTTCATCAGCGCCGCTAGCATCTGGGAAATCGGCCAAAACGCGATGGGCAAAGCCAGCTTTCAGTTCGATACAGGAGTACTAAGAAGGTCTCTTCTGGACGGCGACTACAAGGAGCTGTCCATGACCAGCCGACACGCCATTACGGCTGCGGCCTCGCCTCTCCTTCACAGCGCCCATTTGATCGGATGCTCATAGGACAAGCCGCTTCGGAAGGCTTCATCCTAGTAACCAATAATCATGCTATAGCGAAGTATTCGGGGCCAATCAAGCACGTCGGTTGAATGCGCCAGCCTTCGATACCCTGTCGTAACGGGATGTCTAATGACCATACAAGCCGTCTGCCTGCCTGAAAAGTGTCCGGATGGCCGTGGAATCGGTGTCCGGATGCTCGTGGAATGAGTGTCCGGGTCAGCGTGGAATCACTGTCCGGATGTGCGTGGAATGGGTGTCCGAGTCAGCGTGGAATCCGCAATCAAACGCTCCGGCTACGGGCGCGAGCTAATCGGCTTGGGCATCAAGGAATTCGTCAATCACAAGCTGATTAGCGTCATCGATATTGACGCGCCGTTCTAACTTCATCTGCACATCAACGCAAACATCAATACCTGATGCAGCCAGCCTCCATGATGAAAAGCTCAAGGGAGCTGGCTGCATAGGCAACCCTGGCGCGAAGCACGGCGCGTTCCCAGCTGATCCAGAAGTGAGCTGCAAGGGCGTGGAAATATGCACACGTGCCGGAACCAATAGCGTTATATTGACATATATGAATATTGCGAATAGCCTGGACTCGTAACCCGCGCTAGAAACCTCAGGAGGCACCCCCCATGAAAGATTCCAGCGATACCCATCCGAATCACCTTCCCGACAGCAGCTACGGCCTGTTTATTGACAACCAGTGGGTTTCGGACGAATACGGTGAAACCCTCGACATTATCAACCCCGCCAACGGAAAAATTCTCACCAACATCCCAAACGCCACAGCTGCCGACGTCGACCGCGCGGTGCAGGCCGCACAGCGCGCCTTCATGACCTGGCGTACCACCTCACCTGCGGAACGCGCCAATGCGTTGTTGAAGATCGCCGACCTGCTGGAAGCCGATGCCGATCGGTTCGCCGTTCTGGAAACCCTTGATGTAGGTAAACCCATTCGTGAAAGTCGCTCCGTCGACATCCCGCTGGCAATTGATCACTTCCGCTACTTCGCCGGCGTAATCCGCAGCCAATCGGATGAGGCGGTCATGCTGGATGAGCAAACACTCAGCATCGCTCTCAGTGAACCCCTCGGAGTTGTGGGCCAAGTGATTCCGTGGAACTTCCCGCTGCTTATGGCCGCCTGGAAGATCGCTCCGGCCATCGCAGCGGGTAACACCGTAGTCATCAAACCTTCCGAGCTGACCCCGGTAACCATCCTCGAACTGGCGAAGATCTTCGCTAAGGTACTTCCAGCCGGCGTGGTCAACATCGTCACAGGCTTAGGCACCACAGTTGGGCAGGCGTTACTGGATCATCCGGACCTGCGCAAGCTTGCCTTTACCGGCTCGACGCGTGTCGGCGAACTCGTCGCCAATGCGGCAGCGAAGAAAATCATTCCCGCCACCCTTGAACTGGGCGGCAAGTCGGCCAACATCGTTTTCCCCGATGCGAACTGGGACAAGGCCGTGGAAGGCGCAGTCCTCGCCATCCTGTGGAACCAAGGCCAAGTCTGCGAATCCGGCGCACGGCTGTTCGTTCACGAATCCATCTACGAACGATTCCTAGCTGAGCTCAAGTATAAGTTCGAAGCTGTGCGTGTGGGTGACCCACTGAACCCGGACACCATGATGGGTGCACAGGTCAGCAAGTCCCAGATGGAACGGATCCTCGGCTACGTCGATATCGCCAAACAGGAAGGCGCTGAGGTACTGATCGGCGGCGGTCGTCTCACAGGTGCCAATTACGATGCCGGCTTCTTCATCCAGCCAACGATTCTGGTCGGTGTTCGCAACGATATGCGCGTCGCCTACGAGGAAATTTTCGGCCCTGTTCTGTGCGTCATTCCTTTCAAGGATGAAGCGGAGGTCATCGCCATGGCCAACGACTCCGAGTACGGCCTAGCCGGTGCAGTCTGGACCCAAGACATCAACCGGGCGTTACGTGTGGCACGCGCGGTGGAAACCGGACGTATGTGGGTAAATACCTACCATGAGATCCCTGCCCATGCCCCCTTTGGTGGCTATAAGAAATCTGGCCTAGGACGGGAAACTCACAAGTCAATGCTGGAAGCCTACAGCCAGAAGAAGAACATCTACGTCAGCCTCAACGAAGCACCGCTCGGGCTCTTCTGACCTCCTTGAACCATGTTTTTTTGACTTATAACATCGAATATTTTAGATATCCAGGTAAGCGAAATGACACAATCAGAACTTTTCAAAACGACTCAGCTGGGCCCATACACCCTCAAGAACCGTATCGTTCTGCCGCCACTGACGCGTTCGCGCAGCTCCCAACCCGGCAATATTGCGAACGACCTAATGGCCACATATTACCGTCAGCGCAGCGGTGCTGGCTTCATGGTGACCGAGGGCACACAGATCGAACCCCGAGGACAGGGTTATGCCTGGACACCTGGCATTCATAGCCCGGAACAGATACAAGGCTGGCGTAAGGTCACCGACGCTGTTCACGCCGAAGGGGGGGTGATCTTTGCTCAACTTTGGCATGTGGGCCGCGTGTCGCACACATCGCTGCAACCCGGTGGTGAAGCGCCCGTCGCGCCATCAGCCATCCGCGCGGACAACGTCAAGGTGTTCATCGAAACTGGCCCCGGCACGGGTACACTGGCCGACCCTTCGACCCCACGAGCCCTGTCCACCAAGGAGGTAAAGGAACTGGTTGAGCTCTACGCCCAAGCAGCCCGAAATGCTTTGGACGCAGGTTTTGACGGGGTGGAGCTTCACTGCGCGAATGGGTACCTGGTAAACCAGTTCATTTCGGCGCATACCAACCAGCGTGATGATGAATATGGCGGTTCGCTGCAGAACCGTCTTCGCTTCCTGCGCGAAATCACCCTCGCCGTTGCTGGTGTCGTCGGCAAGGAGCGCGTTGGCGTTCGCTTCGCCCCGCTGTTCGCGACCACAGACGAAGACCGCGTCTACCTTGGCCTGGTCGAAGAAGATCCTCACCAAACCTACATCGAGGCAGTGAAGATCCTCGAGGAAGTAGGCATTGCCTACCTGTCGCTCGCCGAAGCCGATTGGGAAAACGCACCCGAGCTGCCTGAGACGTTCCGGGAAGCTGTTCGTAAGACCTTCAGCGGCAAGATTATCTATGCCGGCAAGTACACCGCTGAACGAGGAAATCGCGTGATAAAAGCTGGCTGGGGCGACCTGATCGCTTTTGGCCGCCCCTTCATTGCGAACCCCGACCTGCCCGCTCGTATCGCCAACAACTGGCCGCTTAACCCAGTTGATCCAAGCAGCATGTACGGCGGTACCGATAAGGGCTACACCGACTACCCGACTTACAAATCCTAAACGCTCAGAGCCACGCCCCATAACTCAGGGGCGTGGCTCAGCGATTGTTGACCGAGGAAGTTAAGCATGTACCAACCGAGCACGATCCCCTACCAAGAGCATAGGGGATTCAAACGAACCTTCAGGCAGGGTCATCTAAGCCTTGGGCTGTTCTTTCCCCTGGAGGCTTTCGAAGGTGATACACCGAGCATGCTAGATCAGGTCGCGCTGGCCAAACGTGCAGAGGCACTTGGTTTTTCGGCGCTCTGGTTTCGCGACGTCCCACTCAGGGACCCAAGCTTCGGCGATGTCGGCCAGGTTTTCGACCCTTGGGTGTATCTGGGCTACATGGCAGCCCATACAACAAAAATCGCACTAGGCACCGCCTCCATCGCCCTTACTCTGCGTAATCCCTTGCACACGGCAAAGGCCGCAGCGAGCATTGATCAGTTGAGCGGAGGTCGCTTGCTCCTGGGAGTAGCCTCTGGCGATCGTCCCGTGGAGTTTCCCGCATTCAGCATTGATCCAGAACAGCGTGGCGAGACCTTTCAAGAAAACCTCAATGTGATACGCCAAGCCCATCGAACACACTTCGAGCCCATTCGCTGGAGTCACGGCGAGTTACTGGGGGCCGATCTCGTTCCCAAACCTACGACTCGGGAAATACCGCTATTCGTAACCGGACACAGCCGCCAGCCGCTCGATTGGATCGCGCGTGAAAGCCATGGATGGATCAACTATCCACGTCCGCCAAAAATGCAGCGACTCATCGTGGAAGATTGGCGACAGGAAACGGCTAAACAATGTGGCACTATCTACAAGCCGTTCTTGCAATCGCTGTATATCGACCTGGACGAACACCCATCCACGCCACCCTCGCCTATCCATCTAGGATTCCGACTGGGACGTAACCACCTGCGGGCCTTGCTGGATACACTTCAGGAAATCGGTGTAGATCACGTCATCCTGAACCTCAAGTATGGTAAACGCCCGGCAGCAGAGGTTATCGAGGAACTTGGCAAACATATCGTCCCGCAATTCGGCGCACAGGTGCCCGATAGTCCTACCTGACAGGGCAATAGGATTCCAGTCCAAACCAGCCCGTCATTGCGACGGGCAGGCGCGCAGAGATCATGGCGAAGCCTTCCAATTTGATGCGCGAATCAGGAAGATATCTAGATATCGAAAAAAACAGGTCTCAAAAAATTCATGACTATTGACGTCAACGAAGCCCTGAAAGCATTGGCGAACCCGACGCGCCTTGCCATCCTCAATTGGCTCAAGGATCCCAGGACAGTCTTTCCCGAGCAGGAAGTCGACCCAGAAACGGTAGGCGTGTGCGTCAGTATCATCCAAGAGCGCACGGGCCTCTCGCAGTCAACGACATCGCTTTATCTCGCAGCTCTACAGCGCGCGCAATTGGTGACATCGCAGCGGATCGGCCCCTGGACCTACTACAAACGCCACGATGAGAATATCGATGCCTTCTTCAAGGCGCTGCAAGAAAGAATCTAGGGCTGCACACCCTTGTATTTCTGACTGATTTCAGTCTTTGCCGATGTCAAAAACAGCAATCTGACCAAATAACGATCAGATCATCCGAAGCTTCGAGTGATCGAACAGCATTACCAGTGATGCGGTGCGCGGAAAAAACGCTCCTATAGCAAAACTGCCACTTGACAACGCTGAAACCAGGGGCTGTACACGCAAAAGACAGCACACTCCAGAGAGGGACGCGAAGCCCTTCAAGTGCTCTTCTACGGCCAACCTTCTTTAGGGGGCAGCCGCCACGGCGTCGACATCCCACGCCAGCCCCTGGCGCGTTGGGTGATCCAAAGTGGCGAGCAACTGCAACCGTTGCTCAACCTGATGCGCGACAAGCTGCTGGACTACCCCGTGTTGCACTGCGACGAAACGCGCTTGCAGGTGCTGCATGAACCGGGACGAGACCCCTCGGCACAATCCTGGATGTGGGTGCAAAGCGGTGGGCCGCCGGACAAGCCGGTGATCCTTTTCGACTACACAGCCAGCCGCGCGCAGGAGGTGCCGCTACGCCTGCTCGATGGCTACCGCGGCTACCTGATGACCGACGACTACGCCGGTTACAACGCCGTGGCTGCACGCGACGGCATCGAACGCCTGGGCTGCTGGGCGCATGCGCGACGCAAGTTCGTCGAAGCCCAAAAGGTGCAGCCCAAGGGCAAGACTGGGCGTGCCGACGTGGCGCTGAGCCTGATCAACAAGCTCTACGGCATCGAGCGTGACCTGAAGGACGCTGACCATTCCATTCCAGCGGGTTCCCCATTGACGCTGGAGCCGCATCCCATTTCCCGCTATACCGAAGCGGTTAAAGGCCAAAGGGCCGAAACGGCAAGGGAATGGGGGTGCAAGGGGAAAGGCCCTACCTCGAAAAGGCGAAAAGGCATCCCGGCCGGCCCCCCCCAGAGGACACCCACATGCTCTCCCTGTTCCAGCGAAAACGGCCTCCGGTCACTGCCCCATCACCAGCGCCCGCCACCGACCTCCCCAAAGGGCTGCTACGGCCCGAATCGGCCGCATCGCTGCTGGCGACACCGCGCCGACAGAAGCTGCTGGAACACATCTGGCAGCGCACGCCGCTGGAGCGCTACGCCGAGCTGGTCCAGCAATTCCCCGCTTCCGAGAGCCATCATCACGCTTACCCCGGCGGCATGCTGGATCACGGGTTGGAGATCGTCGCCTATGCGCTCAAGCTGCGGCAGTCCCATCTGTTGCCCATCGGCGCCAGCCCCTAAGACCAGGCGGCGCAGTCGGAAGCCTGGACCGCCGCCGTTGCTTACGCCGCGCTGCTGCACGACATCGGCAAGGTGGCCGTCGATCTGCTGGTCGAGCTGGCAGACGGCTCGCTGTGGCATCCCTGGCACGGCCCGCTGCACCAGTCGTACCGCTTCCGCTACCGCGAAGACCGCGAGTACCGGTTGCACAGCGCCGCAACAGGGCTGCTCTACCGCCAATTGCTCGATGGTCCGCTCCTAGACTGGCTCAGCGGCTATCCGTCTCTGTGGGCACCATTGCTCTACGTCTTGGCCGGGCAGTACGAGCACGCCGGCGTGCTGAGTGAACTGGTCGTGCAGGCTGATCGCGCTTCTGTGGCACAGGAACTGGGCGGCGATCCCGCGCGCGCCATGGCCGCGCCCAGGCACGCGCTGCAACGCAAGCTGCTGGACGGGCTGCGCTTCCTGCTCAAGGAACAGTTGAAGCTGAATCAGCCGGAAGCCTCCGATGGCTGGCTCACTGAGGATGGGCTGTGGCTGGTGAGCAAGACTGTCTCGGACAAGCTGCGCGCGCACCTGCTGTCTCAGGGGATCGACGGCATTCCTGCGAACAACACCGCCGTCTTCAACGTGCTGCAGAACCACGGCATGCTCCAGCCCACCTCAGACGGCAAGGCGGTCTGGCGCGCGACCGTGACCAGTGCGACCGGCTGGTCCTATTCGTTCACCCTGTTGCGCCTCGCGCCCGCGCTGATCTGGGAATCCGGCGAGCGGCCAGCGCTTTTCGCAGGCACGGTGGCGATCGACACGACGCCAGCGGAAACCAACGGCAGTGCACCAGGCACACCGCCCGCGGTCGTGGGGCAGCCAGCACCCGAAGGTCAGGAGACTCCCCCTTGGGAATGCCCTCGCAGCGATACCGCCTTGCCGACTGCGGCCCCGCCCGTGCCCGACGTCATGGAGGACATGCTGCCGATGGTTGGATTGGATGGCACGGCCGACATGGGGAAGGGTGAAGAGCCAGTGGAGAAAGTCCCTGCCCAGCCTGACGTTCCTGCCCCAACCACAGCCGCAGCGTCTCCCTTGCCACTTACCCCTGCGCCTGGACCTGCATCAACTCCAACAGTCGCGATACCATCCGGGGAGCATTTCATGACGTGGCTGCAACAGGGAGTCGCCGCGCGGCGACTCATCATCAACGACGCCAAGGCGCTCGTGCATACGGTGAGCGACACCGCCTACCTGGTCAGTCCCAGCGTGTTCCAGCGCTATGCGTAGGAACATCCCCAGGTGGATGCGCTGGTCAGGCAGGACAAGCAACCGGATTGGCCGTGGGTGCAAAAGCGCTTTTAGAAACTGCAGCTACACCGCAAGCACCCAAATGGCCTGAACATTTGGACCTGTGAAGTCACGGCCCCGAGGAAGTCCCGCCGACTGCATGGCTACCTCCTCGAAAATGGGTCCTTGGTATTCGCCGAAATACCGCCCAACAATCCCTATCTTGCTCTGACTCAGGAAGGATGACGCGACTCGGGCAGCGACCGTCACCACCGTGTGGCGACGATCAATGCCCCGCGAAGCTGGCAACATTTGGCGAACTAAGCTACTCGGCCCGCGCCAACTCCCGTGCAAGGAACGGAGCGGTTCGGCTGCCAGACTTTCGGGCCACCTGCTGAGGGGAACCCGCCACCACGATGCTGCCGCCGGCAGCGCCCGCGCCTGGCCCTACGTCAATCACCCAGTCGGCTTGGGCCACCGCACGCATGTCGTGCTCGATCATCACTACGGTATTGCCGGCATCGACCAGGCGCTGCAACTGCACCAGCAGCCGGTCGGCATCCGACGCGTGCAGCCCGGTGGTCGGCTCGTCGAGCACGTACAGGCTTCGGCCGCGCTGGCTGCGCTGAAGCTCGGTCGCCAGCTTGATGCGCTGCGCCTCGCCACCGGAAAGCTCAGTGGCCGGTTGCCCCAGGCGCAGATAGCCCAGTCCGATGTCGCGCAGCAGTTGCAGGGGCCTTGCCACCGCGTCTTCACCCGCGAAGAATTCGCTGGCATCGTCCACGGTCATCTGCAGCACCTCGGCGATGTTGCGCCCGTTCCACTGCACCTTCAGCGTGGCCTCGTTGTAGCGCGCGCCATGGCAGGTCGGGCACGGCGCGTACACGCTGGGCATGAACAGCAGTTCCACGCTAACGAAACCCTCGCCCTCGCAAGTCTCGCAGCGCCCCTTGGCGACGTTGAACGAGAACCGTCCGGCATCATAGCGGCGGCGTCGAGCATCGGGCGTGGCGGCGAACAGCTTGCGCACATGGTCGAACAGACCCGTGTAGGTAGCCAGGTTCGACCGCGGCGTGCGCCCGATCGGCTTCTGGTCCACCTGCACCAGGCGCTGTATGGCGTCCACGTCGCCCGCCAGATGGCCGCCGGTCGCTTCGACCACTGCCGGCCCTTCGCTGGTGGCGCTTTCGGCGGCATCGTCTTCAGGCTCGTGGCCCAGGTGCAGCAGCACCAATTCCGGCAGGGCCTGCGCGACGAGGCTGGATTTGCCGGAGCCAGAGATGCCGGTAACGGCTGTCAGCACGCCCAGCGGAATGCGCGCATCCACGCCATGCAGGTTATGGCGGTGGATGCCCTGCAGCTCCAACCAGCCGGTCGCTTCGCGTGCTCGGCTTCCGGGTGCGGGAATTTCGTCGAACAGGTAACGTGCAGTACGCGATTCGGCAATCTTGCGCAGGCCATCCGGCTCGCCGCTGTAGAGCACGCGGCCGCCACGCTCCCCGGCATCCGGCCCGACATCCACGAGCCATTGCGCGCGGCGCATCAGGTCCAGGTCGTGCTCCACCACAAACACCGAGTTGCCCGCGTCGCGCAGCCGGTCGAGTGCATCGTACAGGGCCTGGCTGTCGGAGGGATGCAGGCCCGCCGAGGGTTCGTCAAGTACGTACACGACGCCGAACAGCAGGGAACTTAATTGCGTGGCCAACCGCAAGCGTTGCAACTCGCCGGCCGAAAGCGTCGGCGTGGCCCGGTCCAGCGTCAGGTAGCCCAGGCCTAGCTCGCGCAGTTGGCGCAGGCGCGCCATCACGCCTCCAGCCAGGCGCTGTGCGGCGAGGCGCTTTTCTTCCGACAGCGCGGAGGTACGGCGCACGTCGGGCGATACCGCATGGACCGCATGGCCGGTGGCAGCGCGTTCGGCACGCTCGCGCCGGGTCGCTTCCTTGTCCGTAGCCGCACCCGCTGCATGGGCGCGGAAATCGCCCTGTGCGATGGGTTCGAGCAATGCCGCCAAGTGGTCCAGCGGCATCTGCATAAACGCGCCGATGTCCACCCCAGCGAAGGTGACCGACAGCGCTTCGGGCTTGAGCCTCTTGCCGTGGCAGGTGGGGCACGGCTTGCCCTCCATGAACCGGGATACGCGCTTTCTCATCAGCGCGCTCTGGGTATTGGCGAAGGTGTGCAACACATACCGCCGGGCGCCGGTGAAGGTGCCCATGTAGCTCGGCTCCATCTTGCGTTTGAGCGCGGTACGGGTTTCGGCAGGCGTGAAACCGGCGTACACCGGCACCGTTGGTGTTTCCTCGGTGAACAGAATCCAGTCGCGATCCTTTTTCGGCAGGTCCTTCCACGGCCGGTCAACGTCGTAGCCCATGCTGACCAGGATGTCGCGCAGGTTCTGGCCCTGCCAGGCGGGTGGCCAGGAAGCAATCGCCCGCTCACGGATGCTCAGGGAGGGGTCGGGCACCATGATCGCCTCGGACACCTCGTACACATGACCCAAGCCGTGGCAGGTCGGGCACGCCCCCTGCGGCGTGTTCGGCGAAAAATCCTCGGCGTACAGCATCGGCTGATTGGCGGGATAGGCGCCGGCGCGCGAATACATCATCCGCACCAGGCTGGACAGGGTGGTCACACTGCCCACGGAGGAACGCGCATTGCTGGACCCCCGCTGCTGCTGCAGCGCCACCGCTGGTGGCAGGCCGTCGATCGCATCTACGTCCGGCACGCCCGCCTGGTCGATCAGGCGCCGTGCATAGGGGGCCACCGACTCAAAGTAGCGTCGCTGCGCCTCGGCATAGATGGTGCCGAAGGCCAGCGAGGACTTCCCGGAGCCGGAGACACCCGAGAACACCACCAGCGCATTCCGCGGGATAGAGACGTCCACCTCTTTGAGGTTGTTCTCACGCGCGCCACGCACCTGCACGAGGCCGCTGGCCGCAGCGGTACAAGAGGATTCACCGAAAGTATTGTTTGGCATGTTCTTATCCTGTAGTTCGCCCCGCTCAGGACGGGACTTCCTGAGTGGTAGGGAAAACTGATGCTCTGCAGATGCTCGTCACGCTTGATGCGGTGCTTCTTCCTGTTCAGCCCCGCTCAGAAACAATTGGCACTGCTGATTGAAGAAGTCTTCCAGTTCAGCGGCTGTGAAGTGGTCGCTGAAGGCATGCTCGGCGTGACTCATCACGTCGAAATACACCACAGCCAATTCCAACTCTTCCAGCTCAAGCTGCTGGCAGAGCAGCCAGCCGTAGATCTTGACCTGCGCCCAATGCAGCAGCCGGTGGTTGGCCGGAATGCGGCTGATATCGCCACGGTGGGTTTTGATCTCTTCTAGGCGCCGCTCTTGCGGATCGTACCCGTCGGCCCTGCCGCCGACCAGCAGGCCGGGGTAGCTGCCACTTAGAGGTAACTCGGCGATATAGCCGTCTCCCCGCCGATCAACCACTGTCTGGTGCCCAGCCATGCCTTCCTGAGCGGTGGGGGAAGGGGTGAAGCGCAGATCCAGGTCACCTTCCTTGGCGGTGAACTCGCACAGTGCCCGCACCGCTACCCGATAGCTCATGCCTCAGCCCAGCGCACGTAGCAAACTACAACGGCGATACCGTGCTCAGCCGCGAAACTGAGCCAGCGTTTCTGGTTGTCCTGCAGGCGGTCGCCGGGGCCTTTGACCTCAATCATCCGGTAGCGATGTTCCTGCGGATAAAACTGGATCAGATCGGGCATGCCGGCGCGGTTGGCTTTCAGATCTCGCAGCAGGCGGGTAAAACAGGCGTGCAGGTGTGCAGCGGGAATGCACTGCAGGGCTAGTTCCAGGCGCGCCTCATCGAGCATGCCCCAAAAGACGAAGGGTGATTGCAGGCCGAACTTTTCCTGATACCGAGCCTTGATCAATTGCCTGTAGTCGGGTTGTTCAAGTTGCAGTAGACAGCGTTTGAACAGGTGTTGGCGGCGCGCATAAAAGTCCGGGCTGTGCAGGTCCACCGGGCCACTGTGGAACGGGTGAAAAAATGACCCCGGCAGCGGTGCGAAGATCGCCTCCCAGCACAGCAAGCCGAACAGGCTGCAGAGCAGGGTATTTTCCACATAGTGCACCGGAGCATCATCCTGCTGCAGGTGATCACGCACAGCTATCTCCACACTGCCATGTGTCGGCGCCGGCAATACCAAGTCGATGCGGGTTTCGCTCGCAGCCTTGGGCTTTTTCACCATCTGCAGGCCGAGCTTGCGCTGCAGGCGGGTGAGGGCTCGTTCCAGGCGCTGGCTTTCTTCATCGCTGCCTGGGGTTTGGCTAAAGGCCAGGGCCTGATCATAGGCCTCGGCATCGCGCCCCAGTTGTTCCAGTACGCGAATCTGTCGCCAGCGGGCTTCGCCATGCGCGCTTTGCTGATAAAGCAGCAGGGCCTGCTCCAGCTCACCGCTCCTCTCCAGTTGCTGGGCGATCTGAAACAGCAGGCACGATTGGCGGCTGCAAAGGTATGGGTTGCTTGAACTGAACGCCAGCAACGGCGGTACAATGTCCGCCAGGTCTGCGCCTTGCTCAACGCTGACGCGTAACTGGCGCAGGTGCAGGTAATCCTCAAGATCCTGGCGGCACTGAAAACCACGTGACTCCGGGCCTATATCCACCGATTCGTAACGGTAGATGCCCAGATCCGTCAGCACGAACTCGGACCAGTCCTGAGCCAGATTGCCAAAGAACATCAGGCGCAAACGATCACACAACTCGCCCACCATCAGGCTGAGTAACTGATCATCCAACATAGGGCACCAGTCCGTGAAGGTCTGGGCAGGTAGCTCCATTGCGCGCAGTTGTTCGAGCAGCTCGGCCTCTTTCTGCGCCGCGCGGCGGTCTGTGAGCGGCATATGAGTCAGCACCTCATCCTTGCGCAGCAGCTCGGCAATCTCATCGGCTGTGAGCAGCGCCTGCTCGGTGATCCATCCCTGTTCAAGCAGTGGATCGGCAGCAGCCAGGCAGTCGCCGATTTCCGGGTAAACGAGCTTGCTCAGACGAAAATGACAGCCCTTGCGCTAATCATGCGCACCAGCAAGGCCTGCGATGGCCAGGGCAGGGTATTGAAGGTGTCGAGAAAGGCACGTTCTTCATCCGCCAGTAGATCTGCATAGCGCTCAGCCACCCAGGCGAGTGCCGTACGGAAATTGCTGAGGTAGTAAAGCTCAGGGGCTAACGAGACGGACATGGTAGTGATCACTGTATTCTTGTACAGGATTGTCCGTGTTGCGGTGCCGAGGATCAACTGGCGCAGAAGCTGACGGTATCAGCAGGTGAAAGTGGCCAACTCCAGCCCGATGCTACTGGCGACTCCCGGCCGGTATCTGCCTGTCGCGTTAGGCAGGTACCGGCCGAGACTGTGTAAAAACGTTTTCAAGTGCGGCAGGTACTCAAACACAAGCTAGAAATCGTGCATCTGGGAGAAATCCACATTTGCTGACGTGCCGATAAACTCCAGATTTCACGTAGACGCGAGTACTTCAATTTTGAAGAAGCGTTTTTACACACTCTGGGCCAATAGCGGTCAGTCGCGATACCATAGAGATGATTCACCATAAGGCAGCGACTGGAGCTCACGCAGCAATAATCCTTAGATCCATTGCTAACTGACTAATACAAGATGCTGCTGGTTGGCAGATTCGATTCGTTCTCTCATCAGGATCACAAGCCGTCGGTACTCAAGCTTAGGAACAGCATGGCGATTGGCAGATTTCCAAAGTCGCCATGAGTCGCTCAGAACGATGTTTCATGACCGGCGAAACTTGGATCCTGCCTGAGCATCATTGATGCTCGCATGGATTCGAACGATACAGCATCCGAGTAGCCGCCCCGAGCAGGAGACGGCTACTCAAAACACTAAGCCGCAGGCTTCATCACAACCTTCGTCCACCCCTTGTCTCGTGCATCGAAGTGCTTATAAGCACTTGGGCCATCATCCAGCTTCAATCGATGGGAAACGATCTGCGAGGGTGCGGCACGCCCGTGATGAATTAGCTCAGCCAACTGGCGGTTGTACGCCTTGACGTTGGCTTGCCCGGTGCCGATTTTCTGCCCTTTGAACCAGAAGGAACCGAAGTCGAAAGCCATCTTCCCTTCTTTGGCTAACTCGTTCTTGGCACCCGGATCTTGGGGAACGAATAGCCCGACTACTCCGATACCACCGGTTGCCTTGGTCGAGGCGACGAGGTTGTTCATGGTCAGGTGATTCACCTCGTGGCCATGTTTGTCGCAGCACTGGTAGCCCACGCATTCGCACCCACGATCCGTGCCTTTACCATCGGTGTAATTCAGGATTTCATCGACAGCCTTCTGCTCGACGGAATTGATTGGCGTGGCCCCCATCTGGGCAGCCAGTTTCAAGCGGTCTGGTTGATCGTCTATTACGAAGACCTGCGAAGCGCCTTGGATAAGCGCGGAGTGCGCCGCCATCAAGCCGACCGGGCCTGCGCCGTAGATGGCAATGGACTCGCCTGGTTGCAGCCCCGCCAGCCTTGTTGCGTGCCATCCCGTGGGGAAAATGTCGGAGAGCATGACGTAGTCGTCCTCGCGCTCCTTCGCATCCTCAGGCAGCACGAGACAGTTGAAGTCCGCGAAGGGAACTCGCAGCAGCTCGGCCTGGCCACCGTCATAAGTGCCCATCTCTGCAAAGCCGTAGGCGGCACCAGCGCTGCCTGGATTGGCGGTCAAGCAATAGCCGGTAAGTCCTTTCTCGCAGTTTTCACAAAAACCACAGCCGATGTTGAAGGGCAAGCAGACCATGTCTCCAACCTTAACGCGCTCAACTCCTGCACCTACCTCGACCACCTCACCGAGGTTCTCGTGACCGAAGACTCGACCCGTCTCGAAGGTGGTTCTGCCTTCGTACATGTGCAGATCGGAACCACAAATATTCGTGGATGTGACTCGAACGAGAGCATCCGTTGGTCTCTCGATCTTCGCATCTGGGACGTTCTGGACGCTGACGTCACGCGGGCCGTTGTAGACGATTGCTTTCATCTGGGTTCTCCAAGTCAGTTCAAAGGAGCGCCGATTGCGCTTTCGCTCCTACCTTGGTTCGTCTCCCATACAACGCGCGTTGTTCAGGAAAACTGGTCAAAGCCTGACGGGCGGTACCGCGTTCGAGGCTGATGCAACAGCTCTAAAACGACCATTTTCCTCTATTGAAGCGCACGTCGCCGTTGCTCGGCACTGGACTAAACTTTCCGTTTTTGCAGACAAATCGAGATGCCCAATGGAGACCGCTAAGATTCAAGCATTCGCAAACTGCGAGATCCGGATGGCAACAAGATGGCTGAACGAGCCCCCTGAAAGACAGGACACCGTTTCCCCCTTACGATAAGGGATAGGCAAACGGTTATGTTTATGACTAATAGCAACGATAAGAGTGGGGAGCTTTTGGGTCGGGAGCGGCGGCGCCGCTGGAGCCCTGAGCAAAAGCTGACCATGGTTCGAGAGAGCCTTGAGCCCGGGCAGAGCGTTTCGTTGGTGGCTCGGCGTAACGGCATCAATGCCAACCAACTATTCCTGTGGCGCAAGCTTTACCAAGACGGCAGTTTGTCGGCGGTCAGTGCTGGCGAAGCCGTGGTACCTGCCTCCGAGCTGAGCGATGCGCTCAAGCAGATCCGTGAACTGCAACGGATGCTGGGCAAGAAAACGATGGAAGCAGAAATCCTCAAAGAGGCCGTGGAGATCGCCCGGTCGCGAAAATGGATTGCGCACTCACCCTTGTTGCCGGGGGACGACCAGTGAAGCTGGTCAGCGAATGTCTCGGTGTGGCGCGCTCGCAATTAACGGTTCGAATCAAGCAATCGGCATGAGGTCCACTTTTTTTTCGTTGTTTAGAATGGTCGAGTATTAGAACGCGAAGCTTAGAACAGGGCTCAAACCCTCATGGTTGCTGGGTTCTACCCGTTCTAAGCTTCAGAAAAGCAGGCCAAATTCTAAGCTTTGGGGCTGCCCGTTCTAAACAACCCGTTCTAACACTCGCTGGGAAGCTTAGAACGGGCTTAAAACCCGCATGGTTGCTGGGTTCTGCCGTTCTAAGCTTCGCGAAAAACAGGTCTGCGTTCTAAGCTTCGCGCCGCCCGTTCTAAACAACCCGTTCTAACACTCGCCGGGAAGCTTAGAACGGGGCTCAAACCCGCATGGTTGCTAGCTTCTGCCGTTCTAAGCTTCGCGAAAAACAGGTCTGCGTTCTAAGCTTCGCGCCGCCCGCTCTAAACAACCCGTTCTAACACTTGCCGCGATGCATGGAACCGTCTCAAACCCGCATCGCCAATCATCGCGCTCACACGAAGCCGACGATGTCGCCCCAGCGAAAACTCACACCCCCGCCTATCAACCCAGCGTCGGTAACCTCAAAAATCTCCTGGACCGCGCTCGCTCTACGCGCCTGCGCAAAGAACCTGCCATTCGGAAGAATCGTAGCCAGAACTCGCCGGGCCGCATCTCTTTGACTCCCAAGTATCCCCCACCTGGCGAGCGCCCAGACCGCCATTATCGCCGCGTACCGACACCCACGAGCACGCTCGGGAGACAGAGCCGCGATCCCAAACTGCCCAATTCGTCCCTGGCATCGCCAACAACCGCTACGCGACACAGATACCCACACACCTCTCACTCCATCCACTCGTAATAGATTTATACGGCATGAGCCCCTGATTTTCATCGTAGGTGGAAAGTGAAAATGACACGTTTCACGAGGGTGGAAAGTCGCTGGAGGCCCCGCCGTTTCTGGCTTTAACAGTTTCCACACTCGCCGAAACAGGCGCTCACTTTCCACCCTCAGCAATGAATGTGGAAAGTGCGGCTTTCCACTGTGGAAAGTCAGAGTGGAAAGTCGCTGTAAGCCTCGTCGTTGCTGGCTTTCATAGTTTCCAGTCACGTAGAAACTGGTGCTCTCTTTCCACCCTCGGCGATGAATGTGGAAAGTGAGGCTTTCCACCGTGGAGTTGAGAGTGGAAAGTCGCTGTAAGCCGCGTCATTGCTGGCTTTCGTAGTTTCCAGCCACGTAGAAACTAGTGCTTTCTTTCCACCCTCGGAGATGAATGTGAAAGTGAGGCTTTCCATTGTGGAAATTGAGAGTGGAAAGTCGCTGTGAGCCGCGTCGTTGCTGGCTTTCATAGTTTCCAACTCCGTAGAAACTGGTGCTCACTATCCACCCTCGCCCCCGAGCGGTGAAAGTCAGTCCTTTCCACAGTGGAAAGAGAAGTGGAAAGTAGCGTTTTCTACGGTGGAAATTGAAGGTAGCAGTGGCTGCCGTTGCGGGGCTGTTGCCGGTTCGCGTCCACTGCGGCAACAACACCTGTTCTGTTTTTTAGTGGATGGCTTCTGTTGTCGTTAGACATCCGCTATGGCAACGCGGCTATTTTCCACCGCATGGGGTGTTTTGTCGTCGGAATGGCCGCTTCGCTGACCTCAGAGTGGACATGAGGTGGTAGCTAGGGTTTTCCGTATCCGGGGCTATCGTGCAGACATCGAACAACCGAAAAGGATCGAAGCATGGAAACGACTTCAACCTTGCTAAAGGCAATTGCCGTTGTGCTTTTTTGCGTAACGGCCGCGGCTCTAGTTGGCTTGCGGTTGGCGCGATATTTAGACAACAAGCGCCTGTCGTCCCGCCCTAGAAAGAGGAGGGAGTAACTGGCAGCGGAGCCCCACTCCGACCATGCAAAAAAAAAGGGCGCCAAACGTCCTTGGCTGGGTATCAGTTTACGAACCAGCGGCCAAATTTATAGGTCGCCACGACCGACCCGATCACGCCAATCCACTGCACGATCGCTGACCCACCCATATAGCTAGCCAACTCATTGGAAGCACCGAAGAGCAAGGTAAACATGATCAGGGTCAGCGGAATACTCAGCACCTTCATCAGAACGCTGCCACGCAGTGGGCTTGGCTCTACTACTACATCCCAATGTTCTGATAAGCAGAAGGGACAGCAGCTGGAGATTGGCTTTCCCCCGCCAATTCGCCATCCCCAGCCACCGGCAATGCTTCGGCTAAATATTACTCTTGGAACCATCATCCGCTTGCAGCGGTTACACAGAACGCGGGACATAGGCGGGTCTCCTTTTACTTGATGGAGAAATGCTATCAAGCACTGAACCGAACCCAAGTCCCTATGCGGGGTTATCCAACATTGCGTCTAGATAGGCTGCCCATTTGCCTAGGTCCTCGCGCTTTTCTTTCAGATAGCTGTAACGGTCATAGTGCTTTGCTTGAACTCCGCTCCGGCCATGAGAAAGCAGCCATGCCCTTCGCTGCTCATCAACACCAAGCATCGCCAAATGAGTCTCGATGGTCGCTCGCATCGTGCGCCAAGTGAAGGTGCGAGTCAGGCCCTGTGCCGACAACACAGAGCCAAGCTCGGAAAAAATCTTCTGCACTGTATGCACGGATACTTTCCGCACACCGTCAAGCGAAAACGGACCCGCGCCAGTCCGAGGCGTCAGTAACGGCGCTAGTACCTCTTCGACCCTTCCAGATATGGGCAAAAGATGATCCCTAGGAGGCGTTCCTTTGCCTCCCTTGTAATCGACCAAGCGGAGAACCGTGCCGTGCTCAGGATCTTCTGACAAGTCAGCCCAAGTTGCGCGCAATAACATCTGCACACGTTGCCCTGCCAGATAAATCATCGCGTTAGCTATTGGCTGACGGCGCCCTGGCAGCGCAGCGACAGCACGAAGCACTTGTCTCAGTTCGTCGCCGTTCAACGACTCCGTGTTTGCACGCTCCGCACCCTCAATCGTAGGGAGATCGGCAACTGGGTTGTATCTGAGCCCGAATAGGACCGCATCGCCTGCTCTCAAGGGATTCAGATCGTGCTTCAAGCCAAACGAAAACGCAGCACGCAAATAAGCCCGAAGACGATTAGCGGCGGTTAGCTTGCCATTCGTTGCGCTCGCCTGTGTTTTTCGTCGCCCACGCCCTTTGGATGCGGGCTTCCGATTAATGCAATGGCGCAGGATCTGCGAAATATCTTCTGGCTGAATCTCTTTCGCCTTGGTGCCGGCTAGATCCGGGAATGCATTGATTACATCAAGCTCTAGGGCACCCATTACTCCTCGGGCGCTTGTCTTCCCACGTCGCTCCATATCCGCTACGTAAGCCAGCAAAAGCTGCTCAAAAGACCCTTGGCGAGCGGCTTGGCTTTCGATCCGTTGCTGCTCGGCCTTCAACCGCTGAACATGATTCTCGTAGGCATCAAGCGTGGGGAAATCACGAGCTGCGGCAGCAACTCGTTCTGCCTCCTGGCGCCAGTAGGCTAGGCGCTGAATTTGACCGTCAGCAGACAGCTTTCCAAACTGACCGAGTTTCTTGCGCTCCTGCCTGCCACCCCGGCGTACCGCCAGATAAACCTCAATTTCCCCGCTGGGGCGCCGCTCCAGAAGCATCGAACCGGACCCGCGCGCACCGAGCTGTTCGGAGACGGTACGTGTAGGAGTGGCCACCCCATCTTTTAAGATCACACCCGTAGTTGCCCATCTTTTTGTCTGAGCATCGGTTAGTTTGTGCCCCACGAAAGCGCGCTCCTGTTCTATTCAGGTCAACACTTTGCTCAACACTTCGATGCAAATCAATGAAATAATCGGAACGTACCTGAAAGGCAAAAGCGTCCTAACTTATTGATTTATATAGACTGTGAAACTTCATGAAAGCCCCTGAAATTTCAAAATCAAGGACTTGTAATCAGTAGGTCCCGGGTTCGACTCCTGGTGCCGGCACCACGATTTAAAGGCTCGCAGAAATGCGGGCCTTTTTCGTTTGTGTGTCCCATCTGAATAAGATCTTGGAGTGATACGGCGCTGGGCAAGGCGCTTGAGGCCGTGCCATCGCTAATCGCATTGGAGAGGTTCGATGGCCGCTGCCGATGCTCCAGCGGCTAACGGAAGGCTGCTTGCGCCGCTTCTACAAGTACGAAGACTCAGGCGGGCCGCGCATTCTCGGCGCAGAGTTCAGCCCGCCAGAGCCGCTAACGGGTCAGGCCGCGAAGCTGCACGCAGGCAGGCTCCCGTAGCACTAAAGCTCTGCAGCCTCGCCGTGACCACCTCGGTGAACTGCCGGCTAATCCAGAATGCGCAGCAGCGCTTGATCACACGGCATCGCTCACGCACAAATTGAAGCAGCGCCGCGACCACTGCCAGACCAGGCGAGACAGGCGGACGGCTATTTCATCGATCTCTGCTTCGGAGCAGATCAAAGCCGGCAGCAGGCGGATCGTCCTTTCCCGCGAAACGCTGATCAGCAGGGCTTCATCCTTCAATGCGCAGGTCAACAGCTCGGTACATGGACGATCGAGCTCGATGCCTACCATCAGCCCCAGTGCGCGAATCGCTACAACGCCTTCACACCCCGCGAGCCCCTGGCGAAGAGCGCCTTCCAGGCGCTGCCCCATGACTCTCGCACGTTGCGGTATGCGATCTCGCTCCATCACATCGACGACGGTGCAGCCAATTCGACAGGCCATCGGGTTGCCGCCAAAAGTAGAGCCGTGGTGGCCGGGCGAGAAGAGGTCCGCCGCGGTGCCTCTGGCTAGACACGCACCGATTGGATAGCCGTTACCAAGACCCTTGGCCAAGGTGATCACGTCCGGCAACACTCCCGCATGCTGATACCCGAACCATGCCCCGGTGCGACCGAAGCCGGTCTGTACCTCATCGACCATGAACAGCCAGTCGTTCGCCGTGCAAAGGTCGCGCAGCGCCTGCATGTACTCAATCGGCGCAATGCGTACGCCGCTCTCGCCTTGGACTGGCTCGACCAGCACCGCGACGATATTTGAGAACTGCGACGCGAGCGTCCTTACCGCGTCGATGTCGGCGTATGGCACCCGCATGAATCCCGGCATAAGTGGCTCGAAGCCACGCTGCACGCCGGGGTTACCGGTTGCGGCCAGCGTTGCGAGTGTGCGGCCGTGAAAGCTGTTCTCCATTACCACTACAAGCGGATGGGCCACGCCTCGCCGGCTTGCGTGCAAGCGCGCCAGTTTCAGCGCCGTCTCGTTTGCCTCCGCTCCCGAGTTGCAGAAAAACGCTCGACGCATTTCGGATATCGCGCAAAGCCTCGAACCGAGCGAGTCCTGCCACTCGATGCCGAACATATTCGAGGTGTGCATCAAACGGCCCGCCTGATCGGCAATGGCTGCGGTTATTTCAGGGTGAGAGTGGCCGAGATTGGTTACGGCAACTCCCGCAATCGCATCGAGATACTCGCGCCCGTGTGTGTCCCAAAGGCGGGCGCCCTGCCCGCGGGTGAAGTAAACCGGCTGCCTGGCATAGGCATGCATCAGGTGTGAATTCTGATCGTCCATGAACCCTTACTCCACCGGTGCTAGAAGCGCAGAACGCTGTGTGACTGGCCGGAAGCTGTGCTCGGTACCCAGCACTCGGATTCCACTGGGCCCGACCTCCAGGTAGCGGCGCTCGCCATCAGATACCTGCATCTCGATGCAATAGCCCTCGGCTGCAGGCAGACGTTGAGCGATGTCTTGCACCGCTTCCAACGCCCATGGCGTATCGGATTCGAAATGGCCAAGGTGCTTTTGGTCACGGCGAATGTTCAGACGATAGATAGGCATGACGGTCATTCCTTGGCGCAGAGAGAGGATCCGATCGCTGGTAAGCGCAGCTCGGTCGAGTTGCTTTGAAGTGTGAGGGCAAGAGAATCAATAACCTGACGGCAGGCCGCCTCAACGGCATTTGTCAGTTCCGCACCCTTTAACAGGGAGGCGGCCAGAGCTGCACTGAAGAAATCTCCGGTGCCCTTGGGCGATACGTTGACGCGCTCATGCTCGATTACCTGCGCGTATTCCTTCGTCACCACCACCACGTACATGCGCTCGCCTGGCCATTCATGTTGAGCTGCGCTGGTGACGACGACCCATTGAGTCCGCCCGGTGATCAGGCTGCGTGCGGCGTCGATAACCTGCTCGACAGTTTCAACACAGCGGCCGGACAGACGAGCCAGCTCGAATGCGTTTGGCGTGAGCCCGTGGGCGAACCGGAGCAAATGAGCCTGAAAGGCATTCACCATAGCCGGCTCTACATACATACCGCAGTCGTCATCACCCAAGACTGGGTCCAACTGAACGCGTATATTGGGAAATTTCTCCAATACCGTGCCCAACCAACGGGCCAGGACCGCCGCCTGCGTGGTGCTGCCCAGATAACCCACGAGGACAGTTCTCACCGAACGCAAGGCACCGCGCGCCTCCAGATCTTTCAGGTAACCGGCGAACCAGCTGGTCGGAAGCGCACCGCCATGGTGGGTTAGGTAGTGGGGGGTATTGCTGAGTACGACGGTGGGCACGGCGCCGACGCAGAGACCGCTTGCCTGCAGGACAGGCACCGCGATGCTGTTACCAACGCACCCATAGACCACCTGCGATTGAATCGAGATCACGTCCAGTGGAAGCGGCTCAGTACCCGAAACGCCGGCGAAATCGATGCTCACAGCCATCACACATACTCCAATTGCAGCCTGCTGGTGATCCACGGCTGAAGCGGTTCGCAGCTCTAGCTGCGTCGATCCGATTGCCCCTGAGGTAGCAACCGCTTTGGCAAAGTGTAAGATTGTCCTGTGCCCAAGTAAACATTGTCATAGGACAATATGAAAATTATAAGCAAGACCGCAAACGACATCTTCGAAACGATACGAAGCCAGGTACAGGCGCAACAGCTGAGTCCCGGCCAGACATTGCCGCCCGTTCGCCAACTGGCATCGGAGCTGGGGGTCAATCGCAATACCGTCGCCGCTGCATATAAGCGCCTGGTCGCGGCAGGCGTTGCCGAGACCCGAGGTCGCCTGGGCACGGTTATTTGCGAAACAGTCGGGCCCGGTGAGCAGGAAGGCGGTATCGGTCATTCTCGACTGACCGACTTGTCGAGCGGTAACCCGAATCCGATGTGGCTACCCGACCCGGCGCTCGCACTGGCACAGCGGCAACCGCGCCTGCGACTCTATGGCGACGCACCGGTTGATCCGGGCTTTCAGGACGTGGCCTATCAATGGTTGGCCGACGACTGCCCCTCGCCTCCAGAGATCGACCTGGCCCACGGGGCTGTGGACGCTGTCGAGCGTCTGCTGGCCGCCTACCTGGTGCCTGGCGACAAGGTTGTGGTCGAGAGCCCGTGCTTCATCAGTAGCATCAACACGCTGCGCATCGCTGGCTTGCAGGCAGTCGGCGTACCTGTCGACGAGCAAGGGATGCAGGCTGATGTGCTGGAGGCTGCCCTGGCGAAGGGTGCACAGGCCGTACTGATCACACCTCGCGCTCACAACCCAACCGGCGCGAGCGTGAGCGCCGAGCGGGCAACAGAAATACGCGCCGTGCTTGAACGACACCCGCAGGTGCTGGTGCTCGTGGATGATCACTTCGCATTGCTATCCAACGCGGAGTTTCACCAGGTCATCCCCCCCTCCTGCCGACGCTGGGCGCTGATCCGCTCCGTATCCAAAGCGCTGGGTCCGGATCTGCGGCTCGCGGCTATCGGCAGCGATCGGGAAACATCGCTGCGGCTTCGGTTACGGTTGGCTTCAGGTACTTGTTGGGTGAGCCATCTTCTGCAGGACATCGCGCATACCTGCCTGACTTCGTCCCTGGTCACAGAGCAGATCGAACGTGCTCGAACGGATTACACGCATCGCCGAAATCTTCTGATCAACGCGCTGAGCAGTCAGGGAATTCAGCCTCACCAGCCATGTGACGGGCTCAACGTCTGGGTCCCGATTAATGAGGACGTCGAGCCGATCATCCTGCATCTGGCCCAGCGGGGCTGGGTCGTGCGCAGCGGCACGGGCTTCACCGTTCAAGAGCCGGTGCGCGGCATCCGTGTAACCGTTTCGATGATGGACGCGGACCAGGCCGTCCGCTTCGCCGAAGATCTAAGTCTCTGTATCAATTGATTCGGCGCACCGAGCGGTTTCCTGCCCCGCTCAATTCACCGCGCGGCGACGCTGCTTCAAGGCGTGCGCGACATCGCGCGCCAATGCCGGCACGCTAATAGGGTTCAGGTTACCGATGCTGATCCTTACGGCCGCCGGGCTTTCCAGCCTGAACGGCGATCCGGCCTGGATGGCCCAGCCCAGCGATGCCAGCGTCTGGACAACGGAGGTTTCGTCCGAGACAGGCAACCACACGTGCAAGCCCTCCCCCTGAGCAGGCACAGCTATGCCCAAATCGTTGAGCCCCTGAATCAGCGCCGAACGCCGCCCCAAGTACTCGGCTCCCACCGCCGCTAGGCGACTGCTATCGAGCATCCTCTGCCACAGATGCCCTGCAAGCCTTTGCAGCAACAGGCTGACCCAGCGGGGGCCGAGCGTCTGCTGATGGTGCATGCTCTTGAGCACGCTGGGGCTGCCGGTTACCACCGAAACGCGCAGGTCAGGCCCCAGGAACTTGCTGACCGACACGACGTAGAGCCAACTGAGAGGTTCGCGAGTGAAACTCAAGGGGTTGGCAGCACTGAGCGGCCCCCAATGGTCATCGAGGATGAGCAGCGTATCGGGCGCGCCTGCAAGGTTGTCGAGCCATTCTTTCCATCGGCGCTCGCTTATGCAAAACCCGGTGGGGTTGTGAGCACGCGGGGTAAGAATGACTGCAGCGGCCGAGCGGAGGACTTCGGCAGATGGAGCCAACGCGCCTTCCGCATCTACCGGGACAGGAACGGCCTTGAGTCGCAAGCTTGCCAGTAACGCAAGCGCCGGCGGCCAGCAGGGATCTTCCACAATCACTTTGTTGCCTGGTCGGCACCGAAGGCGGAGCGCGCGCTCTACCGCATCGAGCGCTCCCGAGTAAATGCCCAGCTGCTGACACGGAACGCCCTGCTCAGCCAACCACTGGCCTGCAACATCCAGCAGCTGCGGATCATTGCTTTGCACGTCATAACCGGACTGGCTCTCGGTGAGCCAGCCCGCCTCGATGGCGGGCAGCGTAGCCCCATCGATATTTCCCGAGGCCATGTCTCGCAAACCCTCAGGAATAGTGGTTTGCGTTTCGGCCGTGGGCATCTCGCTTGCTACACGCGTTCCGCGCCGTCCGTCGGTAACTATCAGGGCGGCATCACGCAGCAGCTTATAGGCCGCCGCCACAGTGTTTGGGCTGACTTGAAGCTGCTGCGCGAGAGCTCTGACGGCAGGCAGCATGGCGCCATCCGGGTAAAAACCCGAACGAATTTGCTGTTCGATCGACTCAGCGATCTCGACAGCGGTCGATCCGCTAGCTATTGTATTCATACATTCATTATATTGTATTGGTACATAAATGCAAACCGCCCTTGTCGTTCGCTTTCTCGCTTTCGAAGATCTCGGCTCGCTGCAGCAGATTCTTGATGGCCGCGGATACCAGATTGAAACACTGGACGCGAACCTCGACTCGTTTGCCGGCCTCGATCCGTCAGCCCACGATCTGGTCATCGTTCTCGGCGGCCCGATCGGGGCTTTCGACGAAGCGAAGTACCCATTCCTGAAGCCCGTCCTCTCATTCGTCGAACAACGCCTCCAGTGCGGTAAGAAAATACTGGGAGTTTGCCTTGGCGCTCAGCTGATAGCACGGGCACTGGGCAGCAACGTTGGTCCAATGGAAAAGAAAGAGATCGGCTTTGCGCCGATATCGCTCACGGACGAGGGCCTGCAGTCCTGCCTTGAGCCCTTGAGTAGCGGCGTGCCGGTACTGCACTGGCATGGCGATCAGTTCGAAATTCCAGCGGGAGCGACGCGTCTGGCAGCAACCGACACCTGCCCGAACCAGGCGTTTTCGGTAGGCAACTCGGTTCTCGCCCTGCAATTCCACCTTGAGGCCAATCCGCAGCGTATCGAGCACTGGCTGGTCGGCCATGCAGGTGAGCTCGACAGCATCAAGCTCGATCCGCGCGTCATCAGAGATCAAGCCCAGGCATGCGCGGACGAACTGCTCGCGGCCGCGCAGACGGTGTTTGCGTCCTGGCTGGATAGGAACTGACGGAGCCGCATAGATGCTACTCGGGAAGATTCAAACCATCATGACCGGAACAGCTGTGCCATTCACGCGGCCCGAGACCTTCAGTGGAATCGATAAAAGACCGCGCATAGGGTCGGTCAGGGTCGGGTTTGAGGGGCTCGAAGGTGACGAGCAAGGTGATAGGCGTGTGCATGGCGGGCCGGACAAGGCCATCCACCACTACCCGTACGAGCATTATCACCACTGGAGGCAAACGTTCGGCGATCGGCCGCTACTAAGCGCTCCCGGCGCCTTTGGCGAAAACCTATCGACCGTAGGGCTAACCGAAGAAAACATCTGCATGGGCGACATCCTCTCGTGCGGAACCACAGTGCTGGAGGTTTCCCAGACTCGTCAGCCCTGCTGGAAGCTCGATGATCGGCTTGGCACCAAGGGCGCAGCGCTCGAAATGCAGCGTAGCGGCAAAGTTGGCTGGTACTACCGAGTGCTTGAGCCGGGCGTCATCGAAGCCGGCGCGACGCTGAACCTGCTCGAACGCCCACACCCCGAGTGGCAGCTGCGTAGCGTGCTGCAACTCCTCTACATCAACACGATGGACCTGGACGCACTGGTGCGTTTGCAGTCGCTTCGATTGCCACCCTCCTGGCAGAAGATTGTGGCGAATCGCATCAAGACCAGCACTGTTGAATCCTGGGCCAAGCGACTGGGCGGGCCGGAACTCAATGCCGGCGAATCGCATGATGATGCGTTATCGCCCAGAGCGCGCCGGTTCCACCGTTTCACCGGCGAGGACGAGAAGTGAAAAACATTAATGACACGTTCAATTATGAAGTGGTTCGCCAGTTTACGTTGGCAGCGCTTGTCTGGGGCGTTCTGGGCATGGGGATGGGCGCACTCATTGCGGCGCAGCTCGTTTGGCCAGAACTGAACTTTGATTTGCCATGGACAAGTTTCGGCCGGGTCCGCCCAATCCATACAAACCTTGTCATCTTTGCTTTTGGCGGCAGCGTATTGTTCGCCACCTCCTTATTCGTAGTGCAGCGAACATGTAAGACTCCACTTGTATCGCCTTACGCCGCGAGCTTTGTATTCTGGGGATGGCAGTTAGCAATCGTAGCAATGATTGCCAGCTACGCTCTGGGTTATACAACCTCGAAAGAATACGCAGAGATGGAGTGGCCAATCGCCGTTTGGGTCACCGCTGTTTGGGCAGTCTACTGTTACGTCTTCTTCGGAACGATTGCGAAGCGGACCACGCAGCACATCTATGTGGCAAATTGGTTCTTCGGGGCATTCATCATTGTGACCGCAATGGTGCACGTCATTAACCATGTGGCGGTGCCGGTCAGCTTACTTAAGTCGTACTCCATGTACTCGGGAGCGACCGATGCAATGATCCAATGGTGGTATGGGCACAGCGTGGTTGGCTTCATTCTGTCGATCGGCTTTCTTGGCATGATGTACTACTTCGTACCCAAACAAGCTGACCGACCAGTCTACTCATACCGTCTTTCGATAGTGCATTTCTGGGCAATTATCAGCTTATACATCTGGGCTGGGCCTCACCATCTGCATTACACCGCCCTGCCAGACTGGGCTCAAAGCTTGGGCATGGCCATGTCAATTATTCTGCTTGCGCCAAGCTGGGGCGGAATGATCAATGGCATGATGACGCTGTCAGGCGCGTGGCATAAGTTGCGCACTGATCCAATCCTTCGATTCCTGGTGGTCTCTCTCGCGTTCTACGGCATGTCGACTTTTGAAGGCCCGATGATGGCGATAAAGACCGTCAATGCACTCTCCCACTATACCGACTGGACCATCGGCCACGTCCATGCGGGTGCCCTGGGGTGGGTAGCCATGATATCCATCGGCACGCTGTACAACATGATCCCCGAGCTATGGGGAAAGAAACAAATGTACAGCGTCACGCTAATCAACGTGCACTTCTGGCTCGCAACAGCAGGAACCGTTCTTTACATCGCCTCAATGTGGGTTAACGGCATCACACAGGGTTTGATGTGGCGAGCAGTAAATGATGACGGCACCCTGACCTATTCATTCGTTGAAACGCTGGAAGCGAGTCATCCGGGTTATTTAGTTCGCCTTGTGGGCGGGTCCCTTTTCGT
Source organism: Pseudomonas sp. E45-MNA-CIBAN-0222 (assembly GCF_040310405.1). Classification (NCBI taxonomy): domain Bacteria; kingdom Pseudomonadati; phylum Pseudomonadota; class Gammaproteobacteria; order Pseudomonadales; family Pseudomonadaceae; genus Pseudomonas; species Pseudomonas sp. E45-MNA-CIBAN-0222. Next base: position 298,661 of record NZ_JBEOPU010000004.1, on the reverse strand, counting down.
GATTGGGATGATATTGATGGCCTACAACGCGTGGCGCACGTTGGCTACCCCCGTGCAGCAGCTGAGCCCTGCTCGATACCCCTCCACAGCAGAGGCAAGTTAATGGGTTTATTAATGCTGCTAACCGGGACTTTAGTCAGCTCCGGGCTCCTTGCCTATTCGATACTGAGGCTGACAGATCAAGATGCTCTGGATGCTTCTCTACTTCCGTTTGTCGACGAGCCCTCCTATAAGCCACAGATACTATTTGAAGCATAGTCGACGCTAACTTAGAAACCACGCAAATGGCGAAGCCTTTAATGCGCCAGTGGCCTCGGCCGCCTCAAAAAAATCATTTAAACGAACACCGACAAACGGCATCAACCCGTAATAGAGCCGAAACAAATAAAGACAACTATTCGACTACATGATCATCAAACGGGAGAAACATCATGCACGCAGCGCAACCAGCAAAACAGCACAACTCCGTGGCAGATATGCTCAACAAACTCTCTGAACTTTGGGAAACAAGGGCAGCCGTAAATAAACCACAGGCCAAATACAACGAACTCGCCTTTGACCCCAGTCGAAATGACTACAGCGAGTCTCTTCTGCCTTTCCGTAACCACGAAGCATGGACAAGCGCGCCAGAGGAAATCAAGTCACGATGCTTGTCGTACGCATGGATCATCTACAACTTAATAACGATCTATATCGAATGCGACATTGTCACTCCAGCATGCGAGGACATAATCAAGACGCCACCTAGCAACACAAACAACCGCGCAGTTCTGCAAAACGTCATGGCAGAGGCGCTTCTCGATGAAGCACTGCACACGAAAATGTCCTTAGGCGCCTGCAACTACATTTACGATCGCCGAAATCTAGAATATTTCAGCTTCACCGATTTCAACTTGATCAAATGGCGCAACGAGGTAATTGGGGATTGCACCGCAGAATGGGAGCGACGCCTTACCCGATTCGGCATTGCATGTGCCAGCGAAACACTGATTACGGATTATCTCAAGACAATGGCCGAAGATGATTCGATCCAGAAAATTTGCCATCAGGTAACAAAGACACACGCAATGGACGAGTGGAGCCACTCTAGCGTGTTCAGCTTCGTGGCAGCCGATATTGTAAATGGTCTGAGCCTGTCGGAGAAAAATCACCTGCAGAACATCATCCGAAAAACCGTATCCATGTTCGCCAACAACGAACTGAACGCATGGGAGCATGCTTTCGTACTTGCTGGCCTCCCCCATTACAAAGAAATTATTCATGATAGCTCGGAGCTCGGCGAGATAAACGTCTACACCGATTCCGTGGAAAATCTTATTGAACGCATAGGCCTTTAGACCTGTCGCTTCATCAGGCGCTATAGACACATAAAAATAATGCAGAATTAACAGCCAATAGAGGCCCCCATGGAAGATCTCATCTTTCTTCGATGCGAACAGGCTTGCGAAGTAGCAAGGAACGTGAAGACATTTAAGCTACGTATTCTAAATATCGATCATAGCGCCAGCTTCAAGGCAGGACAGTACATAACAATCGTGTTCCCCGACGGCAACGGCGTACAACAGCGACGCAACTACACAATTACCGAAAAGCCCGAAGCTAATTTGATAGTCATTGCCGTTCAACGAACGGGGCGCGATGGGGTTTCGGACAGGCTCCACGCCGACCTAACAGAAGGCGCTTTGGTTGGCTCGACGGGAGCCGCGGGTGAAATCACACCTGAAGCCTTGATCGGTGTTCGTGAGCTGGTATTGCTGGCCGGCGGCATCGGAATCACGCTTCCTTACGGGCTTATCCAAGCTCTCTCGGCGCTTCACGAAGTGGGGCTTCCTGTGCCCAAGACCACTCTCTTTCTAAGCGCGCCAGACGTAACTGATATCCCCTTTCTGAGCGAACTGCTCAGGCTGGACATGAGCACCGATTGGTTCAGCGTTCGCTTCTTCATTACTCGCAACCCGCTCCGGCACAGCACGGTTCAATTCCAAAGTGGCCGTATACAGGCCTCATTGCTCGCAGAGTATGGGCAACCGGATATGGTGGTCATTTGTGGGAGCCACAGTTTCGCGCTGTCGCTTCAAGAGCAGTGCAACCAAATCTACCAGCGCGCGCGTTATCTCATTGAGTCGTTCTCTGCTCCAGAAACGAACGGACTCACGAAGGCTAGTCCCGACCCTATCACGCTACATATCGAGGGGATCGACCAGGAGTTCGTTATGAATTCGGGCCAGTCATTGCTCGATGGGCTCGAAGCGCACGCCATTCCGATAAAGAGCCAATGCCGAACTGGAGTCTGTGGTAGCTGCAAGATTCGTGTCACCAGTGGCGACATACATCGCAGCGCAGACTTTGCGTTAAGAGCAACCGAGCGGTTGGCCGGTTATGCGTTGGCATGCTGTTCTTTTCCTCAAGGCAAAGCCGTTTCAATTTCGCTCTGATGATCTATTTCGGGGCTAGCGTTTAGTAGCCGCTAGCCATCGATTTGGCAACACGAGTTCCCGCTCAGATATTCGTTTTTCTCGAGATCCAAATGTCCAATAACAACCAGTCCGCCACCCCACCATCCAAAATGGCGTTCAGCCGAATTGATCGTCTACCTGCATATGTTTTCAACGTAACCGCAGAGCTGAAGCTCGAAGCGAGGCGCAGAGGGGAGGACATCGTCGATCTCAGCATGGGCAATCCAGACGGCGCGACGCCGCCACATATCGTGGCAAAGCTCTGCGAGGTCGCACAGCGGGACGACACCCACGGGTATTCAAGCTCCAAAGGCATTCCCCGGCTGCGCCGAACGATCACCCAGTGGTACCAGAGCAGGTATGACGTCGAGATCGACCCGGAAACCGAGGCGATCGTGACGATTGGCTCGAAGGAAGGGCTGGCGCACTTGATGCTCGCAACGCTGGATGCCGGGGACACGGTGCTCGTGCCCAACCCGAGCTATCCCATTCATATCTACGGCGCGGTGATTGCGGGCGCTCAAGTTCGCTCTGTCCCACTGGTGTCAGGGGTGGATTTTTTCATCGAGCTGGAACGGGCCATTCGTGAGTCCATTCCGACACCCAAGATGATGATCTTTGGCTTTCCATCGAACCCAACCGCGCAGTGCGTCGAGCTCGATTTCTTCGAACGGGTGATCGCGCTCGCCAAGCAATACGGCATATTGGTCGTGCATGATCTTGCTTACGCAGACATCGTGTTCGATGGCTGGAAAGCCCCTTCGATCATGCAGGTGCCTGGCGCCAAGGATGTTGCGGTCGAATTCTTCACGCTGTCGAAAAGCTACAACATGGCCGGATGGCGCGTTGGTTTCATGGTGGGCAATGCCGAACTCGTCAACGCGCTTGCGCGAATCAAGAGCTACCACGACTACGGCATGTTCACCCCGCTTCAGGTTGCCGCAATAGCCGCACTGGAGGGTGACCAGGGCTGCGTGAAAGAGATCGCTGAAACCTACCAAGTCCGCCGAGATGTACTGGTTTCAGGATTGCGAGCCATCGGCTGGATGGTCGAGCAACCCAAGGCAACCATGTACGTCTGGGCAAAAATTCCCGAGCAATACCAGCATCTGGGCTCGCTGGAGTTCGCCAAGAAATTGATGACAGAAGCCAAAGTCGCGGTTTCTCCCGGGATCGGTTTTGGCGAGTATGGCGATGATCACGTCCGCTTCGCGCTGATCGAAAACCAGAGCCGCATCCGCCAGGCGCTGCGCGGAATTCGCTCGATGCTAAGGGCTGATGGCGTTGTGTAATTGGGCCTCAACGTATCATCAGGCGTTTAACGCGGAGGTTGGCAGTCGGGCGGCGCCGTTGGTGTTGCGACCGCCCTCTGGAATATGCTGATGCAGCACCTCACGACGAAACCTTCATCGTGTGCACGCCAAAAAATAACTGGCTGCCGAGCGGCCTCCGGCCTGCTACAGCTTGGTGATCGACACTTCGGTGGATTTGACGAAGGCGATCACCTCGCTGCCGACTTGCAGCTCAAGCTCGCGGACCGAGCGGGTGGTGATCACCGAGGTGACGATGCCGGCGGCGGTCTGCACGTCGATTTCCGAGAGCACATCGCCCTGGACGATCTCCTTGATGGTGCCCTTGAACTGGTTGCGCACGTTGATGGCTTTGATGGTCATGTCGTTGCTCCGTCTGTATGAGATTGTGATTCGGTCATAGCGCCCAGCGCAGCTGGGTAGGCAGGGGGGATAGCGCCTGTGCCTGGGGCGGCGACGCCGGTAAGGCCAGGACACGGTCGAGCACCTGCGCCTCCAGCGCCGCCAGATGCGCATCGCCGCGGTGACGCGGGCGTGGCAGGTCGATGGGCAGGTCCAGGCCGATGCGGCCGTCTTCGATCAGGATCACCCGGTCGGCCACCGCCACCGCTTCGCTGACATCGTGAGTGACCAGCAGCACGGTGAAGCCATGCCGCTGCCACAACCGTTCGATCAGCTGCTGCATCTCGATGCGGGTCAGCGCATCCAGCGCACCGAGTGGCTCGTCGAGCAACAGCAGGTGTGGACGATGGATCAGCGCCCGGGCCAGCGCGACGCGCTGCTTCTGCCCGCCGGACAGCGCCGCCGGCCAGTCATGGGCCCGCTCGCCCAGGCCCACCGCGGCAAGCGCTTCCTCGGCCTGTTGGCGCCAGTTGCCGGACAGGCCCAGGCCGACGTTGTCGATCACGCGCTTCCAGGGCAGCAGGCGGGCGTCCTGGAACATCAGGCGGATGTCGTCACGCACGGCCTCCAGTGGCCCGTGGCCGGCATTCAAGCGGCCGCGACTCGGCTGATCGAGGCCAGCCAGCAGACGCAGCAGCGTGCTCTTGCCGCAGCCGCTGCGGCCGACCACGGCGACGAACTGGCCGGCCGGGATATGCAGATCGATGCCCTTGAGTACCTGACGCTCGCCGAAGGATCTCTCGAGCCTCTCGATTGCCAGCGGAACGCCGCCCGGAGGGATGCCCTGACGGATGTTGTGCAGCGCGGTCATTGCGCACCCGCCTTGGCCTGATAGGCCGGATGCCAGCGCAGCCAGACGCGCTCGAGGCCGCGGGCTGCGAGGTCGGCCAGCTTGCCGAGCAGCGCGTAGAGCAGGATCGCCAGTACCACCACATCGGTCTGCAGAAACTCGCGGGCGTTCATCGCCAGATAGCCGATGCCGGCACTGGCCGAGATCGTCTCGGCGACGATCAGGGTCAGCCACATGAAACCCAGGGCGAAGCGCACACCAACCAAAATCGACGGCAGCGCGCCAGGCAGGATCACCTGGCGGAACAGGGCAAATCCGGAGACTCCATAGCTGCGCGCCATTTCCACCAGCGCCGGGTCGACGTTGCGGATGCCGTGGTAGGTGTTCAGATAGATGGGGAACAGGGTGCCGAGCGCAACGAGAAAGACCTTTGCGCTCTCGTCGATGCCGAACCAGAGGATCACCAGCGGGATCAGCGCCAGGTGCGGCACGTTGCGGATCATCTGCACCGAGCTGTCGAGCAGACGCTCGCCCCAGGTCGACAACCCGGTGATAAAACCGAGCAGCAGGCCAATGCCGCCGCCGATGGCGAAGCCGACGCCGGCGCGCCAGCCGCTGATGGCCAGATGGGTCCAGAGCTCGCCACTGCCGAGCAGGTCCCAGCCGGCCGCAAGCACGGCGCTGGGCGCCGGCAGGATACGGGTGGACAGCAGCCCGAGGACCACCGCGCCCTGCCAGGCCGCCAGCAGCGCGACCGGCAAGGCCCACGGCGCCAGACGCTGACCAAGAGAATTGAAGGTCATGGTTTTGCTCCGTATGTTCGATTTCGCTGACGTATGGTTTGCGGTCGGTCGCTTTCACCAACGGCTCAATGTGCACAGGCCGACCGCAGGGGCGGGGACTTACCCCGTAGGACGGGGTTCAGCCCACCCCGCCCACTCAACTCGCTGCTGCCGCCTTCGGCAGGATGTCGCTGGAGATCATTTCGCCGAACGGGCTGACATAGCCACGACTCGCCGGGCGCTCGGGCTGGGCGATGTCCAGGTGCGGGAACAGCAGTTCGGCGACCCGATAGCTCTCTTCCAGATGCGGGTAGCCGGAAAAGATGAAGGTGTCGATGCCGAGATCGGCGTACTCCCTGACCCGTGCCGCCACGGTCGGGCCGTCGCCCACCAGCGCGGTGCCGGCGCCGCCGCGGACCAGGCCGACACCGGCCCAGAGGTTCGGCGCCACCACCAGGCGGTCGCGCCGCCCGCCATGCAGCGCGGCCATGCGCTGCTGGCCGACCGAATCGAAGCGCGCCAGGGAGGCCTGGGCGCGGGCGATGGTGTCGTCGTCCAGGTGGCTGATCAGCCGGTCGGCGGCGGCCCAGGCTTCTGCATCCGTTTCCCGCACGATCACATGCAGGCGGATGCCGAAGCGCACCGTGCGACCATGCCGGGCCGCCTTCTCGCGGACCTGGGCGATCTTCTCGGCCACGGCTTCCAGCGGCTCGCCCCAGGTCAGGTACAGGTCCACCTGCTCCCCGGCCAGCTCGTGCGCGGCGTCGGATGAACCGCCGAAATACAACGGCGGGCGTGGCTGCTGGATCGGCGGGTAGAGCAGCTTGGCGCCCTTGACCTGCAGGTGCTTGCCGTCATAGTCGACGGTGTCGCCCTCCAGCACACGCCGCCAGATGCGGGTGAATTCCACCGAAGCCTCGTAGCGCTCGGCATGGCTCAGGTGCAGGCCGTCACCGGCCAGCTCATCCGGGTCACCGCCGGTAACCAGGTTGAACAGCGCGCGACCGCCCGAGAGCCGATCCAGCGTTGCCGCCTGGCGCGCCGCCACGGTGGGCGAAATGATCCCCGGGCGCAGTGCGACGAGGAATTTCAGGCGCTGGGTGAGCGGGATCAGCGAGGCAGCCACCAGCCAGGAATCCTCGCAGGAGCGGCCGGTGGGAATCAGCACGCCACCAAAACCGAGGCGGTCGGCGGCCTGGGCGATCTGGCCGAGGTAGCCGTGGTCGACGGCGCGGGCGCCTTCGCTGGTACCGAGGTACTTGCCGTCGCCATGGGTGGGCAGGAACCAGAAGATGTTGAGACTCATGGGTAGAACTCCGTTTTGTTCGTCGGGCGTACCGTGGGCAATGAGGGTTATTCCGGGTACTGGGCGATGCTCTTCGGCGCCGCCCAGACCGCGTCCTGAATGACCAGCTTTCGGGGGATCAGCTTGAGTTCGGCGAAGGTGTCGGCGATGCGCTGCTGGGCACGGACCACCTCTGGCGTGATCAGCCGGGCGCCGTACCCCTGGCGGATCACCGCCTTGCGGGTGATTTCGCGGGACAGGCCGAGCAGCGGCGCCACCTGCTCGGTGGCCTGGTCCGGATTGGCCTCGACCCAGCGGCCGATATCGCGGATTTCGCCGATCAGGGTGCTGATGACCGCGGGATTGCGCTCGGCGAACGGGCGCGCCGCGAGGTAGAACTGATGGTTGCTGACCAGCCCCTGGCCGTCGCGCAGGGTGCGCGCCTGCAGCTGCGCCTCGGCGGCGGCCTGGAACGGATCCCAGATCACCCAGGCATCGACGCTGCCGCGCTCGAAGGCGGCGCGGGCATCGGCTGGCGGCAGGTACACCGGCTGGATGTCGCGGTACTGCAGCCCCGCCGATTCCAGCGCGCGGACCAGCAGGTAGTGCACATTGGAGCCCTTGTTCAGCGCGATCTTCTTGCCCTTGAGCTCGGCCACCGAGCGGATCGGCGAGTCCTTCGGCACCAGGATCGCCTCGCCACTGGGCGCTGGCGGCTCATGGGCGACGTAGAGCAGATCAGCACCGGCGGCCTGGGCGAACACCGGAGGGGTTTCACCGGTCACGCCGAAGTCGATGGAGCCTACGTTGAGCCCTTCCAGCAGCTGCGGGCCACCAGGGAACTCCGTCCACTGAACGTCGAAGCCCTGCCCGGCGAGCCGCTGTTCCAGCGTGCCACGGGCCTTGAGCAGCACCAGCGTGCCGTATTTCTGGTAGCCGATCCGTAGGGTTTCGGCCTGGGCATGGAAAGCGCCGATGAACAGGGTCGCGGCAAGCAGGGCGACCAGTCCTCGACGCAGGTTGCGAGTGCTCATGGGCACGCTCCTCTGCGATCGGATTGGGAAGCAACCTGCTCACCCGTTGGCGGGGGAGTAAGGCGAGGTGTAGCGTCAGGGGGCCGGAGCCCGGGTTTTCAGATACTCCAGCGGGCGTTGGCCAGCCGGTCGTTCAACAGGTGCGGATCGAGTGGCCGCGGACATCGCGCCAGCGCCACGAGCAGCTGCGACGCGGCGGCTTCGAGGCGCTCACGCAGCTCGTCATCCAGTCGCGCCGGCTGGTTGCCCTCGGCATAGGCGATCTGCCGGTCCACGGCATACACGCCCTGCAGGATCTCCTGCGCCTTGAGCGCCGCCAGCACGGGCTTGAGCGCGTAGTCCAGCGCCAGCATGTGCGCTGCGCTGCCACCGCTGGCCAGCGGCAGCACCGCCTTGTTCGCCAGCGCCCGCTCTGGCAGCAGGTCCAGCAGCGTCTTGAGCGCACCGGCGAACGACGCCTTGTACACCGGCGTAGCCACCAGCAGACCATCGGCCTGCTCGACGTGCTCGGCGAAACGCTGCACCACCGGGCTGTCGAAGCGGGCGTGGATCAGGTCGGCCGGCTCGAAATCGCGTACGGCGTAGCGCACCACCTCCACGCCGTGGCGCTGCAGCCAGTCACCCGCCGCATCCAGCAGCACGCCGGAGCGCGAGCGCTGGCTGGGGCTGCCGGCCAGGGAAACGACCATCATCGGTGATCGTCCTCGCTCAGCGGTTAGGTTGCGGCGTCAGGCGCAGGTACGGCTTGACCGCGCGATAGCCCTTGGGAAAGCGCTGCTTGATCTCCTCTTCGTCTTTGAGCGAGGGCACGATCACCACCTCGTCGCCGTCCTGCCAGTTGGCCGGGGTGGCGACCTTGTGGTTGTCAGTGAGCTGCAACGAATCGATCACCCGCAGTATCTCGTGGAAGTTGCGCCCGGTGCTCGCCGGGTAGGTGATGGTCAGACGCACCTTCTTGTTCGGATCGATAACGAACAATGAGCGCACCGTCAGGGTGTCGTTGGCATTGGGATGAATCAGGTCGTACAGCTCGGAGACCTTGCGGTCGGCATCAGCCAGGATCGGGAAGTTGACGCGGGTGTTCTGCGTCTCGTTGATATCGTCGATCCACTTGATGTGCGAATCCACCGGGTCCACGGACAGGGCGATTGCCTTGACGTTGCGCTTGGCGAACTCGTCCTTCAGCTTGGCGGTGAAGCCCAGTTCGGTGGTGCACACCGGGGTGAAGTCGGCCGGGTGCGAGAACAGCACACCCCAGCTGTTACCCAGCCACTCGTGGAAGCGGATGCGGCCTTCGCTGGAATCCTGTTCGAAATCGGGGGCGATGTCGCCGAGGCGGATGCTCATCTTCGTTCTCCTATCTTGCGTGGGTTGCTGCGTTAGTTGATAGCGATTCAGGCGCGCCGTTGCGCCTGTCGCTCGATCCGGCTCTGCAAGCGGTACAGGCTGGCGAAGCCCTGCTCCCAGCGCCGATGCCCGGAGGCCACGTTGATATGCCCGGCGCCGGCCAGGATCGTGGTCTCGCTGCCCCAGGCGTGGCCCATCTCGACGGCACGCGCGGCACTGGCGGCAGTGTCGTTGTCCGAGCCGATCAGCAGGCTGGCGAATGGCAAAGGCTGGCGGGGGATCGGGGCGAAGTTGCGCAAGGGTTGCGGGCAGCCGCTGCGTTCGACATCCGCGGGTGCCACCAGCAGGGCGCCGCGCACCCGTTGCAGCAGCGGCGCAGGCGCCTGCGCCGCCCAGTGCGCAACCGTGATGCAGCCCAGGCTGTGCGCCACCAGAATGATCGGTTCGTCATGAGCGGCAATGCTGCGCTGCAGCTCGGCGACCCAGTCTTCGCGACGCGGAAGGAGCCAGTCCTGCTGCTCCACTCGGGCGCTGCCCGGCAGGGTGCGTTGCCAATGGCTCTGCCAATGCTCATCGGGCGAGCCGTGCCAGCCCGGCACGATCAGATAACGGATGCTGCGCATATCGGCGCCTCCTGTGATTCATGGCGGCCAGTCTAGACAGCAGATCGATTCGCTTAAAAAGAATAAAGAATTCTTTATTTATTCTTTTTAAGAATATGAGGCCGACTGATAAAGAATCTTTTTGTTATTCCATAAAGATCTATAAATGTTCTTAAACAATATTTTTAAGAATATTTCGCCCGCACCTATGATCCGCTCCACGCCTTGCTGGCTACGGCCGTTCCGGTCGTCACGAAAGGCTTTCACGGAGAACAGCAATGACCGCGACCATTCGCAACCTCGAGGGGCAGGACGAAGCCAGCATCCTGCGCGAGATCAACAGTGCCCTGAGCGGCCTCAAGTTCGGCTCGGTTGAAATCACCGTGCACAACGGCCAGGTCGTGCAGATCGAGCGCAAGGAGAAGTTCCGCCTGCAGCCGACCGGCAAGAACGCCTGATCTCCCGACTACCCCATCCATCAGCCCGACTGGACCACCGGAGGGCGTGACCATGAAACGAGCCGAGACCATGAACACGCACCGGTACTGCAGCTGTCGTCCGCGAATGCGGAGCTAATCGAGTCACTGAAGACCGCCTGACACAGCTAGACCAGGTGCAACCCGCCAGGCTGCTTCTGCCTCGCCCTGCCTGTCTTCCAGCGTGATTTCAGCGACCGCCCCTGATGCGCCAACACATACAAATTAGTTTTTTCAGGAGCTGCACCATGTCCATTCGTCGCTTCGCCCTCGCCGCCCTGGCGAGCGCGCTGTTCGCCGGCCCCGCACTGGCCGCCGATACCCTGCTCAACGTGTCCTACGATCCGACGCGCGAGCTCTATGTGGAATTCAACAACGCCTTCAACAAGCACTGGCAGGCCCAGGGCCATGAGCCGATCAAGGTCCAGCAGTCCCATGGCGGCTCCGGTAAGCAGGCCCGTGCCGTCATCGATGGTCTGCGCGCCGATGTGGTGACCCTGGCACTGGCGGGCGATATCGATGAGTTGCATCGCCTCGGCAAGCTGATCCCCGAGGATTGGCAGACCCGCCTGCCGGAAGCCAGCACCCCCTACACCTCGACCATCGTGTTCCTGGTGCGCAAGGGCAACCCGAAAGGCATCAAGGACTGGGACGACCTGGTCAAGCCGGGCGTCGAGGTGATTACGCCAAACCCGAAAACCTCCGGCGGCGCACGCTGGAACTTCCTTGCCGCCTGGGCCTACGCGCAGCAGAAGTTCGGCACTGAGGAACAAGCACAGGAATTCGTCGGGACGCTGTACAAGAACGTGCCCGTACTGGACACCGGCGCCCGCGGCTCTACCGTCACCTTCGTCAACAACGGCATCGGTGACGTGCTGCTGGCCTGGGAGAACGAAGCCTTCCTGGCCCTGAAGGAACAGGGCGGCGAAAACTTCGAGATCATCGCGCCGTCGCTGTCGATCCTCGCCGAGCCGCCGGTGGCCGTGGTGGACAAGAACGTCGAGCGCAAGGGCACGCGGGCGGTAGCCGAGGCCTACCTGAACTACCTGTACAGCGAGGAAGGCCAGCGCATTGCGGCGAAGAACTTCTACCGGCCGCGCAACGAGGCCGTGGCCGCCGAGTTCAAGGACCAGTTCCCGGCGCTGAAGCTGGTCATCATCGACGGGGATTTCGGCGGCTGGAAGACCGCGCAGCCGAAGTTCTTCAATGATGGCGGCCTCTTCGACCAGATCTATCTGACCGAATGAAGCTACTGCGCTTGCTCATACTTCGTTGAAGACCGGCTCGGGCCTGCTCATTTACAGCCCGTAAACTCCGCGGCCCTCGCCGGCCTTCGCCTTGTCTGAGCTGCGCTCGTGACGCTTCAGCCGAAACCTCCTCAATCGGATCGCGATGACCACGGCGGATTCTTGTCCGCCCTGTCGAAGGAATAGTCATGTCCCGCCGAACCTCCCCCGTCATACCCGGCTTCGGGCTGACGCTGGGCTACACCCTGGTGTACCTCAGCCTGTTGGTGCTGATTCCCCTGGGTGCGCTGTTTCTCAAGACCACCGAACTCTCCTGGGCGCAGTTCATCGCCATCGTCAGCGCGCCGCGCGTGCTGGCGGCGCTGAAGCTGAGCTTTGGCACCGCCTTCGCTGCCGCCGTGCTCAATGGCGTGATCGGCACGCTGCTGGCCTGGGTGCTGGTGCGCTATCGCTTCCCCGGCCGCAAGATCATCGAGGCGATGATCGACCTGCCTTTCGCCCTTCCGACCGCGGTGGCAGGCATTGCCCTCACTGCGCTGTACGCGCCGAACGGACCGATCGGCCAGTTCGCCACGCAGATGGGCTTCAAGATCGCCTACAGCCCGCTGGGCATCACCCTGGCACTGACCTTCGTGACCCTGCCCTTCGTGGTGCGCACCCTCCAGCCGGTGCTCGCCGATATCCCTCGGGAAGTCGAAGAAGCCGCGGCCTGCCTTGGCGCGCGTCCACTGCAGGTTGTTCGCCATGTGCTCCTGCCAGCGCTGCTGCCCGCCTGGCTGACCGGCTTCGCCCTGGCCTTTGCCCGCGGCGTCGGCGAGTACGGCTCGGTGATCTTCATTGCCGGCAACATGCCGATGAAGACCGAGATCCTGCCGCTGCTGATCATGGTCAAGCTGGATCAGTACGACTACGCCGGCGCCACGGCCATCGGCGTGCTGATGCTGGTGGTGTCGTTTGTTCTGCTGCTGTTCATCAACCTGCTGCAGCGCCGCATCGCGCATTCCTGAAGAGGCCACCGACATGACTTCCGCCTCCCTATCGGTGACCGCAAACGCCACCGCCAATGCCACGCGCCGCGGCAACGCCCTCGGCCGCCGGCTGCTGATCGTCGCCGCCTGGCTTGTCTTCGCGCTGTTTCTGTTGCTGCCCCTGCTGATCGTCGTCAGCGAAGCACTGAAGCAGGGCTTCGGCACATTTTTCACCGCCATCTTCGAGCCCGACGCCCTGGCGGCGCTCAAGCTCACCCTGCTTGCCGTGGGCATCTCGGTGCCGCTCAATATGGTGTTCGGCGTCGCCGCCGCCTGGTGCGTGAGCAAGTACGAGTTCCGCGGCAAGAGCCTGCTGGTGACCCTGATCGACCTGCCATTTTCGGTATCGCCGGTGATTGCCGGCCTGATCTACGTGCTCTTGTTCGGTGCCCAGGGCTATCTCGGCGAGTGGCTGAGTGATCGTGATATCCAGATCGTCTTCGCCGTGCCGGGCATCGTCCTGGCGACGCTGTTCGTCACTGTGCCCTTTGTCGCCCGCGAGCTGATCCCGCTGATGCAGGAACAGGGCAGCACCGAAGAGGAAGCCGCGCGGCTGCTCGGCGCCAGCGGCTGGCAGATGTTCTGGCACATCACCCTGCCGAACATCAAATGGGGCCTGATCTACGGCGTGGTGCTCTGCACCGCGCGGGCGATGGGTGAGTTCGGCGCGGTGTCGGTGGTCTCCGGGCATATCCGCGGGCTGACCAACACCCTGCCGCTGCACGTCGAGATTCTCTACAACGAATACAACCACGTCGCCGCGTTCAGCGTGGCCAGCCTGCTGCTGGGCCTGGCGGTGGTGATCCTGCTGCTCAAGCAGTGGAGCGAATCGCGTATCGCCCGCCTGCACGCCAACGCCGAGGAATGACCATGTCGATCGAAATCAGCAACATCAACAAGCGCTTCGGCCAGTTCCAGGCGTTGAAGGCAATCAACCTGCACATTCAGAGCGGCGAATTGGTCGCCCTGCTCGGCCCGTCCGGCTGCGGGAAGACCAGCCTGCTGCGCATCATCGCCGGGCTGGAAACGCCGGACAGCGGCAACATCGTATTCCATGGCGAGGACGTTTCCAGCCGCGATGTGCGCGACCGCAACGTCGGTTTCGTCTTCCAGCATTACGCCCTGTTCCGCCATATGACCGTGTTTGACAACGTGGCCTTCGGCCTGCGCATGAAGCCCAAGAAGCAACGCCCGAGCGAAGCGGTCATCGCCGAAAAAGTCCGCGAACTGCTCGGCCTCGTGCAGCTCGACTGGCTGGCCGACCGCTACCCGGAACAGCTCTCCGGTGGCCAGCGCCAGCGCATTGCCCTGGCCCGCGCGCTGGCAGTGGAGCCCAAGGTGTTGCTGCTCGATGAGCCGTTCGGCGCGCTGGATGCCAAGGTGCGCAAGGAACTGCGCCGCTGGCTGGCCCGCCTGCACGAGGACGTGCATCTGACCAGTGTGTTCGTCACCCATGACCAGGAAGAAGCGATGGAAGTCGCCGACCGCATCGTGGTGATGAACAAGGGGGTGATCGAGCAGATCGGCACGCCGGCGGAGGTGTACGCCAACCCCGCCAGCGAGTTCGTCTACCACTTTCTCGGCGACGCCAATCGGCTGCAGCTGGACGATGAACGTAGTGTGCTGTTCCGCCCGCATGAGGTTTCCCTGAGTCGTGAAGCCGCCGCCGAGCACATGGCCGGCGAGGTGCGCGACATCCGCCCGCTTGGTGCGCTGACCCGGGTCACGCTCAAGGTTGCCGGACAGGCCGAGCCGATCGAGGCCGAGGTCGGCAACGACCACGCCAGTCTCATAGGTGTGCAACGCGGCGCGACGCTGTATTTCCAACCCAAGGGCCAATCGATCAAACCGTTGCAGGAGCTGCACCCAGGCTAAATTGCTGAAACACATCGGGCGACGAAAGCGACTTGGCCTGGGCAGGTAACTGCCGCACCCTGTGCGCAGTCGCCCTTTTTCAGCGAGGCATCCTGATGCGCATCACCCTGTTCAGCAGCAAGCCCTACGACCGCGACAGTTTCGAGACCGCCAATCAGGCCCATGGCTTCGAGCTGCACTTTCTCGAAGCCCGCCTCGACCCGGACACCGCCGCGCTGGCTGCCGGGGCCGAGGTGGTCTGTCCGTTCGTCAATGATGTGCTATCGGCGCCGGTGCTGGAGAAGCTCGCCGCAGGCGGCACGCAGCTGATCGCCTTGCGTTCGGCCGGCTACAACCATGTCGATCTGGCGTGCGCGAAGCGCCTCGGCCTGCCGGTGGTACGGGTGCCGGCCTATTCGCCACACGCGGTGGCCGAGCACACCGTGGCGCTGATCCTGGCGCTCAATCGCCGACTGCCGCGCGCCTTCAACCGCACCCGCGAAGGCAATTTCTCGCTACAGGGACTGACCGGCTTTGATCTGGTGGGCAAGCGCGTCGGCGTAGTCGGCAGCGGGCAGATCGGCGCAGTGTTCGCACGGATCATGCTCGGTTTTGGTTGCGAGGTGCAGCTCTATGACCCCTACCCCAACCCGGAGCTGGAGCGCCTCGGCATGCGTTACGTGGCGATCGACGAGCTACTGGCCGGCAGCGATATCGTCAGCCTGCACTGCCCGCTCACCGAAGAGACCCGTCACCTGATCAACCAGCAGAGCCTGGCAACCATGAAACCGCACGCCATGCTGATCAACACCGGCCGCGGCGCGCTGATCGACACGCCGGCGCTGATCGGCGCGCTGAAGAGCGGCCAGCTCGGCTATCTGGGGTTGGATGTCTACGAGGAAGAAGCCGGGCTGTTCTTCGAGGATCACTCCGGCCTGCCGCTGCAGGACGATGTGCTGGCGCGGCTGCTGTCGTTCCCCAACGTGATCGTCACCGCCCACCAGGCCTTCCTCACCGAGGAGGCGCTGGCAGCCATCGCCGGCACCACCCTGGGCAACGTCGCTGCCTGGCAGGCCGGACAGCTCGCCAATCAGGTCAGCGACTAGCGTCGAGCTGGCGCAGGCGCGCTTCCAGCAACGCGGGGAAGCGTTTGAACCAGGTCTGGTTCAGCGGTGAGGGGTGCGGCAGCGGGTGCAGGGTGAAGGTTCGTGCGTGGCCTTGCGCGTCCTGCAGGTCGATATCGAGGCTGGCCGTAAAGCGATCCTCACGCTGCCAGAACGCCTCCAGGCGCTGGCGCGCCTCGCGCGGCTGGTCGATGGCGAACCAGAGAAAGGCCTCGCGACCGAGAGTGACGATATGCCGGCCATGCCAGCTGTCGATCAGCAACTGGCGCATCAGCGGCTGGAAGCGGCGCTTCACCGCCATGGACCAGGCCTTGTTGCCGATGGGCTTGTACGGCACGGTGTTGATCCAGAAGTAATGCGGCCCGAGCGCCCGCCCCGCATCGAAGTCCGGCATCTCCGCTGCGTGCAGATGGCGATAGAGCACGCGGCGGACGATCTGCCCGCCGGAGCCGATGAAGGGCTCGCCATGGCGTATCTCTTCGCGGCCCGGGTCGCGTCCGAAGAAGCAGATAGCCGCATCGGCTTCGCCAAGCCCGATGATCGGCTCCTGTGGATCACGTTCGAATGCCTGGTAGACCGGCAGATCGATGCCATCGGTGTGCGCGGCGAGGTCCCGTAGCGCCTGGCGGAGTTCAGTGGGCAGCGCCATGACCGATGCCTCAGAGGTCGCTTTCGTCGACCAGTTCGACTGCCGCCGCTTCCAGTGCATAGGCGGCATCGGCCAGCTCGTTGCTGACCGGCTCGATCTGCAGGCGACCGTCGACCCACAGCGGGGCGTAGATGTCCTCAAGGGCGATGCCCTTGGGGTAGCGCACCAGCACGATCTGGTTCGGCGGCGGCGGCGGTACGTGGATGCAGGCGCCCGGATAGGGCACCAGGAAGAATTCGGTGCTGCGCCCGCGCGCGTCGCTCTCCAGCGGCACCGGATAGCCGCCCAGACGGATCTCGCGGCCATTCAGTTCGGCGACGGTCTTGGCCGAGTACATCACCGCCGGCAGCCCGGCGTCCTGCTTCAGACCGCCCTGATCGCTGAAGCCGGCATCTTCCGGCGTCGAGTGGTCGATTTCGGGCATTTCCTCCAGCGCCTGGCGGTCCTCGGGCGGCATCAGCTCGAGCCAGTCGAGTTCGGGCGGCGTGGCCTGGGCGTGGGAAACAAGTGCGAGAAAGCAGAGCAGCGAGAGGACGAATGTGCGCATAAGGCAACTACATGAGAGAGAACGGGGCCACTGGGCGCGGCCCCCGGTGGATCAATGTTTGCGGCTGGTGACCATGCCATAGATGACCAGCAGGATGATCGCACCGACCACCGCGCCGATAAAGCCCGCACCTTCGCCCGCCTGGTACAGGCCGAGCGCCTGGCCGCCATAGGTCGCCAGCAGCGAGCCGCCGATACCGAGCAGGATGGTCATGATCCAGCCCATGCTGTCGTCGCCGGGCTTGAGGAAACGCGCGATGAGGCCAACGATGAGGCCGATGATGATGGTGCCGATGATGCCCATGGATAAGCTCCTGAGGTCCGAAAGGTGGGTAACCAATCGGACCCGAGGGCTCTGTCACCGTTCGCCGAAGCCTGACGGCCGGGCGTCAGGAATGCGGGATCAGCGTCTCTACGGCGGTGATCTGCCGGTCGAGGGTGGCGCGATCGGGGCAGCGCAGGGTGGCGTGGCCAACCTTGCGTCCGACCTTGAAGGCCTTGCCGTAGTGATGCAGATGGCAATCCTCGATGGCGATGACCTTTTCCACCGGTGGCACTTCACCAATGAAGTTGAGCATGGCGCTCTCGCCCAGCTTGGCGGTCGAGCCCAGCGGCAGACCGGCGACGGCACGCAGGTGGTTCTCGAACTGGCTGCACTCGGCGCCTTCGATGGTCCAGTGCCCGGAGTTGTGCACGCGCGGGGCGATCTCGTTGGCCTTCAGGCCGCCATCGACCTCAAAGAACTCGAAGGCCAGCACGCCGACATAGTCGAGCTGCTTGAGCACGCGACCGACGTAGTCCTCGGCCAGCGCCTGCAGCGGATGGTTGCTGCTGGCCACCGACAGCCGCAGGATGCCGCTCTCGTGGCTGTTGTGTACCAGCGGATAGAAACAGGTCTCGCCATCACGCCCGCGCACGGCGATCAGCGAGACTTCGCCGGTGAACGGCACGAAGCCCTCGAGGATGCACGGCACGCTGCCCAGCTCGGCGAAGGCATTGCTCACATCCGCCGGCTTGCGCAACAGCTTCTGACCTTTGCCGTCGTAACCCAGGGTGCGGGTCTTGAGTACCGCCGGCAGGCCGATGCTGGCCACCGCGGCGTCGAGATCGGCCTGGGACTGGATGTCGGCGAAGTCCGGGGTGGGAATGCCGAGGTCCTTGAACATGGATTTTTCGAACCAGCGATCTCGGGCGATGCGCAGCGATTCGGCACTCGGGTAGACCGGCACGAACTGCGAGAGGAAGGCCACCGTCTCGGCCGGCACGCTCTCGAACTCGAAGGTCACCAGATCCACCTCGTCGGCCAGCCGGCGCAGGTGGTCCTTGTCGTCGTAGTCGGCGCGGATGTGCTCGCCGAGGGCCTGGGCGCAGGCGTCCGGCGCCGGGTCGAGGAAGGCGAAGCTCATGCCCAGCGGAGTGCCCGCCAGGGCCAGCATGCGGCCCAGCTGGCCGCCACCGATCACACCAATTTTCATATCAACGGCCCTTCAGTAGGCGGCAGATCGAGCGCGCGCGTCGCGCGGCGCAGGAAAGCAAGTTTATACCGGCCAGCGGGCGTCGCCGCGCCGGCAGGCTCGGCTCAGACGCGTGGGTCCGGGCTGTCCAGAACGGTCTGGGTCTGCTCGTCGCGGAATTTCTTCAGTGCCTGGTGATACTCGGGAAACTCGTGACCGAGGATGCTCGCCGACAGCAGCGCGGCGTTGATCGCGCCGGCCTTGCCGATGGCCAGGGTGGCGACCGGCACGCCCGCCGGCATCTGCACGATGGACAGCAGCGAATCGACGCCGGAGAGCATCGAGGATTGCACCGGCACGCCGAGCACCGGCAGGTGCGTCTTGGCGGCGCACATGCCCGGCAGATGGGCGGCACCGCCAGCGCCGGCGATGATCACGCGCAACCCGCGGGCTTCGGCCTGTTCGGCGTACTGGAAGAGCAGGTCCGGGGTGCGATGGGCGGACACCACCGTCACTTCATGGGGGATGCCCAGCTTTTCCAGCATGTCGGCGGTGTGGCTCAGGGTGGACCAGTCGGACTTGGAGCCCATGATCACGCCTACCAGTGCGCTCATCGTCGTGCCTCTCATTGGGCGCCCGCGGGCGCGTCAAGAACAACAAACCACGCAAAAGAGCGTGGCCTGGACATTCGCGGACCGACCTTGGCCGCCCGCGCGAAAGCCGCGCAGTATAGCGCAAGGCGTGACCAGCCAGTACCCCGCACGACCAGCGCTACTGCAGCGCAGCAGGCGCCAGGCGGGGCAACTCGATCCAGAAACGGCTGCCGACGCCAGGTTCGCTGTGCAGTCCCAGCTGGCCGTTCATCAGGCGGGCGAACTCCAGGCACAGCGACAGCCCTATGCCGGTGCCCTGGATCATGCTGTTCTCGCGCCCGAGCCGCTGGAAGGGTTCGAACACCTGCGCCTGCTGCGCGGGCTCGATGCCCAATCCCGTATCCTCGACCAACAGCCGCACATGCCCCGGGCTGGTTTCGGTACGTAAGCTGATGTGGCCATCGGGAACGTTGTACTTCATCGCGTTGGACAGCAGGTTGAGCAGCACCTGGCGCAACCGACGCGGCTCGGCAAGCACCTGCAGTGGCTCATCCGGCAACTGCAATTGCAGATGCAGGCCGCGTTGCTGAACCTCGAGCGAGACCAGTTCGGCGCACTCGCGCATCAGTTTGCAGACGTCCACCGCCTGCAGTTCGAGCTGCGCCGGTTCGTTCTGCAGGCTGGACCACTCGAGAATCTCGCCCAGCAGCTGGTTGAGATGGCGACTGGCAAGCAGGATCTCGTCGAGGTATTCCGCCGCCTCGGATTGGCTCTCGTCGTCGCAGTCCATGCGCATCAGCTGGGCGAAACCGAGAATCGCATTGAGCGGCGTGCGCAGTTCATGGCTGATACCCGAGAGCAGCCGACCCTTCGCTTCGCTGGCAGCCTGGGCCTGCAGGGTCGCCGCGCGTAGTTCTTCCTCGACCCGCTTCAGCGCGTCGATATCCACATGAGTACCGGCGAGTATCTTCGCCACGCCAGTATCCGGATCATGTTCAAGCACACGCCCGCGGCTGAGCAGCCAGTGGTAGTGGCCCTGGGTATCGGCGAAGCGGTATTCGGCCTCGTAGCGCTGCTGCAGCCCGCGGCTGACGCGTTCGATCTGCGCCAGCGCCTGCGGCAAGTCGTCGGGGTGGATACGGCGACGGAACTCGCTATCGCTGAGCTGCCCCGACGGCAGGCCGAAGCGCGTCCCCATACCGCCGCGTATACGCAGCCGGTGGTTGGGCATGTCATATTCCCAGAGGCTCTCGGTTGCGCTTTCCAGCACCAGTTCCAGTCGTCGTTGCGCCTCCCAGCGCTCGGACTCGCTATAGGCCAGGCGGCTACCGATGTCCTGGGTGTGACGGCACATTTCGTCCAGCTCGCGGATCTGCGACTCGGCCGGCTGCGGCTGCCAGCGGCCGACGCCAATCTCGCCGAGCATCCGCGAGATGCCGGCGATGGGCGTCAGCAGCGCGCCGCTGAGCTGGCGTGCGCGCAGCCACATGAGGGCGAAGAAACCGATATAGAACAGCACCAACCCGGCGATCAGCAGATAGCCGATCTGCTGATAACGGCTCGCCAGGGCATTGGTTTGGCGAAATATCGCGGCCTCATCGACCACCGCCAGCAGGTGCCAGCCGGTCTGCGCCACAGTGGTCCAGGCCACCAGCTGCGGCCGGCCGCCAAGCATCACCTGCTGTACGCCGCTGCTGGCCCCGGAGATCGCCGCGGCGAGCTCAGCGGTTTCCGGGCGGCGATCGAGCTGGAAATCCTCCGGCTTGAACACCTCGCGGCGGATGGCATCAAGATAGGAATGCTCGGTCAGCTCGGCCAGGCCGAAATCCGCTTCGCCAGGTTCGGGCAGCGCCATGATCGACAGATCATCGCTGACCAGCATGGCGTAGCCACCCCAGGGCACCTGCACCTGGCCGATCTGCTCGAGGATGCCGCTGACGGTGATGTCGATGCCGACCACGCCTTCTAGAAAATCGCCGCGGTACACCGGCGCGGTCGCCGACATCATCCAGCCGTGCCCGGCCGGGTCGAGGTAGACATCGGTCCACACTACGCCGCGCGACGGGTTGTGCTTTGCGTCTGCCAGGTAATAGAAGTTGTACTTGGGGATATCCATGTCCGCCGGGTACTGATCGAGCGTGAAGAACCACGGATAGATATGGTTGAAGCTATCCCAGCTGTTGAAATAGAGGCTGGCGACCAGCGGGTTGCGCGCCTCGATCTCCTTCATCAGCGGCTCCAGCTGCCGCAGCCTGGCGATCTTCTGCAGATCATGCCGCTCGGGGGCAGTGGCGTTGGAATAGAACACGGCGGCGCCGCCGTCGTCGCTTGGGCTGTAGCGCACCCCGTCGTCGCTCAGGGCCAGATTGGGCGTCTGCTGCGGCGCTTCGCTCTGCAGCGCCTGCGCGGTGAGATTGCGATACAACTGGGTCAGGGAGCTGACCTGGCTGAGCTGCTCGCTGATCAGACGCGACTCGAGACTTACCGCCGCCTGCAGGTCGTTGAGCGCGGTTTCGCGCAGATGCTCGACCTGAGCGTCGCGAATGGCGTTGTTGGTCAGCAGATAGATCGCGATCAGCGCAGTCTCCACCAGCACCAGTGGGATGAGCGCGCTGCGCACGAAGGCCCGCCAGATCCATTGACGCAGGCCGATTGGCTTTGAGGTGGGCACGATGGGCTCCAGCGGCCGCGCAAGGCGAATAATCAGCAGTAGGCGCGGCGAGGCCGTGATCATACCATCGCGCTCGCGGCGTCGAGCTAGTGGCCTGCGCGGTGAGTTGGTTGAGGCAAGTTCGGATGAACATGGGTCCGAGACAAGGCGCTGCGACGAGTCATAGCTGGGCTATGGCAAGGAGCAGCAATGCAGTATCGGGGGCCATGGGCACCGAAATTGACCAACTGAACTTACCAAACAGGCCACTGGAGCCTGGCGGTCGAGTTCGCCGTCGTTTCAGCAGGCGCTGGCGACGCTGGTGGCGCTGGGAGCCGAGCGGCGGCATTGCTTGGCCATCGCCGCCAGGCGCACCGCGACATTGGCGGTGCCGTAGCCGGTGTAGCCATTGCAGCGCTGCAGGATCTCGAAGAAGAAGCGACCTTCGAACGGTTCGGTGTAGACGTGGAACAGCTCGCCACCCTCGGCATCGCGGTCGTAGAGCACGTTGTAGCGCGCCAGCTCAGCGAGCAGCGCGTCGTCGAAATCGAACCGCGCCGCCAGATCGTCGTAGTAGTTGCGCGGGATTTCCAGCAACGGCACCCCGGCCGCCTGCGCCCGGGCGACCTCGGCGAAGATGTCGTCGCAGGCGAACGCCACGTGGTGCACCCCGGCGCCACGATAACTGGACAGCGCCTGGGCGATCACGGTGTCGCGATCCTGCGAGGTGTTCAGCGGCAGCCGGACACGACCGCAGGGGCTACGCATGGCGCGGCACTTCATCAGCCCATAGGGATCGGGCAGCAGCAGCTCGTTGTCGGCCTCGAAATCGAACAGGCTGCGATAGAACAGCACCCAGCTGGCCAGGCTTTCGGCCGGCAGCGCGGTAGCCATGTGATCGATACGCTGCAAGCCCGCATCTTTCGGGCCGACCGCATGCAGGCGAAAGTCGATGTCGTAGTTGCTCTGCCCTGGCGCGCCGGACTCGAGCAGATAGATCAGGCTGCCGTCCGGCGCGCGCACGGCCGGAATCTGCCGCTCGTTCGGCCCGATCAGGCCGCGATAGGGCTGCCCGCCAAAGGCACAGGCACGAGCCAGCGCAGGGCTCTCTTCGTCGATCTTCAGTGCCATGGCGCACACCGACGGTCCATGCGCCTCGAAATAGTTATGGGCAAACGAATAGGGCTCGGCGTTGAGCACGATATTGATCTCACCCTGGCGAAACAGCTGCACATCCTTCGACCGATGCTGCCCGACATGAGCAAAGCCAAGACGCTGCAGCCAGCTACCCAGACGCACGGCATGCGGCTCGTCCACCGCGAACTCGAGGAAATCAATGCCTTGGTAGCGTGGTGCCGGAGGTGGTGAGAACAGCGTCTGCACCAGCGGAGATTTGACCGAGGCACTCAGACGTTGCCCGGTCTTTTCTTCCAGATGCCTAAGCGCACGCAAACCATCTGCGGCGATCCCGCGCGGCGGCGCAGCACGGAAGCCATCATTGAACACTTCCAGCGACAGCGGGCCGCTGTAGCCGGCCTGCAGCACCGGTGCGAGAAAACTCGCCAGGTCGAATCCGCCCTGACCAGGGAAGCAGCGGAAATGCCGGCTCCATTCCAGCACGTCCATGGCCAGCAACGGCGCGTCGGCAAGCTGCACGAAGAAGATCCGCTCGCCCGGGATATCGATGATGCCGCTCGGGTCGTCGCCCAGCGCCAGCGTATGAAAACTGTCGAGAATCACCCCGAGCGCGGGATGATCGACCTGCTGCACCAAGGACCAGACCTGCCGCCAAGTCTTCACGTGGCGGCCCCAGGCCAGCGCCTCGTAACCCACGCGCAGCCCGCGTGCGCCGGCGCGCTCGGCGATCTGGCCGAGGTCACCCACCAGCGTCTCGTTGTCGCCCAGCGCATCGGCCTGGACGTTGCTGCAGAGCAGCATCAGGTCGACACCCAGCTCGTGCATCAGGTCGAACTTGCGCTCGGCGCGATCGAGATTGCGCTGCACCCGCGCACGCGGGCAGCCCTCGAAATCGCGGAACGGCTGGAACAGCGTGACGGCAATGCCCAGGTCCTCGCACAGGCGGCGGATGTCCTGCGGGCTGCCGGAGTGATAGAGCAGGTCGTTCTCGAACAGCTCGACGCCATCGAATCCAGCCGCCGCGGCGGCCTCCAGCTTCTCCGGCAGGGTGCCGCTCAGCGACACGGTGGCGATCGAACGTTTCATGCGGTTACTCCTGTTACCGGGTGACTCGGGATGCTGCGCGGCAGCACGGGGATCGACGCGGGCATGATCAGGGCACCAGGCCATCGCGCTCGCCCGGCTCGGTCAGCGGCAACATCAAGCCGCTCTGACCAGGCATTGCCGCAGCCGAATCCTCCAGCAGCGCGCGCAGCGGCGTAGCGATGGAGGCGGTGTAGTCCTTGACGCAACGGTGATGGCCGCCGAGCACGTCGTAGCTTTCGAAGCTCGCGCCCATGTTCCGCCAGGCCCGGCTGGTGTAATCAGCGGAGAAGTACACCACCGGCGCATCGATACGCTGCGGCAGGTAGCGAGCCATCACCAGCGAGTACTGCAGGAAGCGCACACGCACCTCGCGATCACGCGCCGTGGGCGGCGGCGGCACGTCGCTGGCCAATCGCTGCTGAACCATGCGCGCACTGCGATGAGTGAGTTTCCACGCCAGGTTGGCGAGGCGCTTGGGATAGGGCCATTTGCTGGTTTCACCGAAGCGACTCAGCGCTTCGTAAGCACGGGCGAGGTAGCTATCCGGCAACACGCAGTCGAGGGTGCGCAGAATGGCCCGCGACCAGGGCCGAACATTGGCGGTGGGCGGATCGATCAGCGCGACAATTTCCACGCTGTGCCCGGATTCGATGAGCAGGCGAGCCGCTTCGAAGGCGACCAGCGCGCCGTTGCAGTAGCCGCCAATGCGATATGGCCCTTTGGGCTGACGCTCGAGAATCAACGGCAGGCGCTCGCGGGCCATCTGCTGCACCGATGCAGGAATCGCCTCGTCGCCCATGCCGTGCGGTGCGATGGCGGTCAGCGGCTGTTGTGGGCCGAGCAGCCTGGCCAGGCGGCGGATGTAGTAACCGCCATGAGCGAAATCGCCGTGGAACCAGAACAGCGCCGTACGCCCTGGCTGCGCGTTGAAATCGATGACCGGTATGACGTGGTTGGCGAGATTTTCCAGGCGTTCGGCCAGCTCACGTGCGGTCTCGGCCTCCACCAGTACCGACTCGGGAATCACCCGGCCGAGCATCTGCTCTAGTTCGGTCAGCATCTCGGTGGCCAGCAGCGAATCGCCGCCGCAATCGAGAAAGTTGTCCTGCGGGCCTACCGCTTCGGTTTTCAGCAGGCGGCGCCAGAGTGCAAGTACTTCCTGCTCAAGCGGCGAGGCAGCCTCACTGGCGCCAGCCTGCCGGGCTCGCTCGCTGCGCTGCTCGACATACGCATCCGCCAGGTGATGCCGCAGCACCTTGCCCGTCAGCCCGCGCGGCAAGGCGTCGATGACCTGTACGCGGCGCGGCACCTTGAAATACACCAGCTCACCGCGCAAGAAGTTCTGCAGTTCGTTGGGCGAGACGCTCATCTGCGGATGCAGCACAACCGCCGCGGCTACGTCCTGCCCGAGGCGCGGATGCGGCACGGCGAATGCGGCGGCGTCCGCCACCGCCGGATGGCGCAGCAAAGCGGCGTCGACTTCCGGCAGGCTGACCTTTTCGCCACCGCGGTTGATGACTTCGCGCAGGCGTCCGTGCAGGTAGAGAAAGCCGCCCTCGTCAAGACTGCCGATGTCGCCGGTGTGGAACCAGCCGTCACGCAGCACATCATTCAGCGCGGGATCGCCGAGATAACCGGGCATGACCGTTGCGCCGCGCACACGGATTTCGCCACGCTGGCCGGTCGGCACCGGCAGGCCTTCCTCATCGACGATGCTCAGCGTTTCCGGCCACGGCCGGCCTACGCTGCCGCTCTTGCGCTCAGCAGGGGTATTGACGGCGATCTGCGCTGCTTCGCTGGAACCGTAATGCTCCAGCAGCGGGAAGCCCATGGTCTGCTCGAAGGCATCGATGATGTCCTGCCCCAACGGCGCGCCGCCAGAAGAGGCAAAGCGCGGTCGGTGCGCACCGAGACCTTCGGGATGGGTGGTGGCGGCCTCGAGAATCGCGCGGTGCAGCGCCGGGCCGGCCGAATACCAGGTCGGGCGCAGGGCTTCGAACCACTCGTGCAGGTCCACCACCGCCGGACTGAGCGGAAAAGCGACGATGCCGCCGGTGAGCAGCGGCGTGAGGATGGTGACCTTCAGCCCGTGGGAGTAATAAGGCGCCGACACGCACAGGCAGCGGTCGCCGGCATCCAGGCCGAACCAGCGCTGCCATTTGCGCGCAGCGGTCAGCATGTTGCGATGAGTGAAGGGAATCAGCTTGGGCAGTGCGGTGGTGCCGGAGCTGCGCAGAATGAATGCCGGAGCGTCAGGCAGCGGCAGCTCGTCGGCGGCCGGTTGCGCGGCGACTGGCATGTCGAGCAACAGCGCCGGCGTGCCATCTTCGGCCGCTTCGGCGCTGATTAGAGTCAGTCCATGGCGCTCGGCGGCCGCCCGGCCATGCTGATCGACATCGCTGCCGATCAGGAGGGCGTCGAGCGGCAGCTGCTGAAGAAACTGATCAAGCTCAGCCGGGCCAAGACGTGGATCGAGCGGCACGGCAACTGCGGAACAAGCGATGGCGATGATCGCCACTGCAGCCTGCGGGGCTTCAGGCAGCAATACGCCGATCCGCGCATCACGGCCAAAGCCGGCCTGACGCAACTGGCGACGGGTCTGTTCGATCATCTGCTGCAGGCCGCGATAGTCCAGCGGCGCGAAGCGAGTCGAAAGCACCGCCGGTTGAGCGGGCGCGCCACGTGCAATGCGCGTCAGCGTGGCATACAGAGTGATGGGCTCGATGCTGATGGTCGCCGAGTCGGGCACAGCAAAGGCCGAGCCCACAGGGGGCACGGCGGAGTCGGAGTCTTGGGTCACGGCTGTCTGTCCTTGGCTAAAGTCCGGCCTGGCCATGGCACGGATTGCTCAGCTAAGACAGTGCCGCCGCTAAAAGTTGCCCGGAGCGACGCAACAAAATGTGTGCAGATAGCCGCTTGATGCGCTCAATTGGATGCTCAGGCGCTTTAGATCACCGCCTCACCCTTCTGTCGTTACCCATCGGTCATGCGGCTCTCCAGCCGCCGCCAGAGCAGGCGCACCGCCCCCTTGCGCATCAGCGAACAGCGATACAGGCGGATTTCCAGCGGCACTCTCCATTGCTCGCTGCCGCAGATGGCCAACTCCCCGCGCTGCAGCTCCGGCTCGACGCTCAACCGCGGCACCCAGGCGATGCCGAGCCCCTGCAGGGCCATGCTCTTAAGGCTGTCGGCCATGGCCGTCTCGTAGACGGTGGTCGAGCGCAGCGCGCGCTGGCGCAGCAGCAGGTTCACCGAGCGGCCGAGGAAAGCACCGGCGCTGTAGGCCAGCAGCGGCACGGTCTGGCCGCTATCGACGTCGTACAGCGGCACGCCGTCAACGCCCGCCGCGCAGACCGGGAGCATTTCGGTGCGCCCCAGGTGCAGCGAGGGGAACAGCTCCGGGTCGAGCTGCAGCGCGGCATCCGGGTCGTAGTAGGCGAGGATCAGGTCGCAACCGCCCTCGCGCAGCACATGCACGGCTTCGCCGACGTTGGTGGCGATCAGTCGGGTGGCGATGTTCAACCCGTCGTGGCGCAGGCCGGCGATCCACGCCGGGAAGAAGCCCAGCGCCAGCGAGTGCGCCGCAGAAATCTGCAGCACCTCGCCCTGCTGGCCTTCGACGTGATGCAGATGGCGCACCACTTCGCCGAGCTGCTCGACCATGTTGCGCGCACTTACGAGGAACAGCTGGCCGGCTTCGGTCAGCTCGATCGGCGTGCGCGAACGGTTGATCAGCTGCAGGCCGAGCGCCTCTTCCAAAGAGCGTATCCGACGACTGAAGGCCGGCTGCGTGACGAAACGGCGTTGTGCCGCCTGGGAAAAGCTGCGGGTCGCTGCCAGAGCGATGAAATCCTCCAGCCACTTGGTTTCCAGATTCATCTAAAGATCCCCTCGATACGATGGCGGCGGGCGAGAAGTCACACCAACATTATGCCGTTCCGGCATAGCCCAGCCGGCAACGGCATTGGCCGCCAAATACCTGAAAGCCTTATTTTAGGCGCACTGCAGCACTGCCTGCGCCTACCGAAGCCACATTACCATCATGTCCGAAGTTGCATCATCGCGAGTCGAAAAAGACCTGCTTGGCACCCTTCCCGTTCCTTCCGACGCCTACTACGGCATCCAGACCCTGCGCGCATTGCACAACTTCCGCCTCTCCGGCGTGCCGTTGGCGCATTACCCGAAACTGATCGTCGCCCTGGCGATGGTCAAGCAGGCAGCGGCAGATGCCAACCGTGAGCTGGGCTACCTGCCCGAGACCAAGCACGTGGCGATCAGTCAGGGCTGCGCCCGGTTGATTCGCGGTGAGTACCACGAGCAGTTCGTGGTGGACATGATCCAGGGCGGCGCCGGCACTTCGACCAACATGAATGCCAACGAGGTGATCGCCAACCTTGGCCTGGAAGCGATGGGCCACGCCAAGGGCGAGTATCAGTACCTGCACCCGAACAACGACGTGAACATGGCGCAGTCCACCAACGACGCCTATCCAACGGCGATTCGCCTGGGCCTCTTGCTCGGCCACGACACCCTGCTCGCTAGCCTGGAGAGCCTCTGCCAGTCGCTGACCGGCAAGGGCCATGCCTTCGCCCACGTGCTGAAGATGGGCCGCACCCAGCTGCAGGACGCCGTGCCCATGACCCTGGGCCAAGAATTCCACGCCTTCGCCACCACCCTCGGCGAGGATCTGCATCACTTGCGCGGCTTCGCCCCGGAGCTGCTGCTTGAGGTCAACCTCGGCGGCACCGCGATCGGTACGGGCATCAATGCCGACCCGCGCTACCAGTCGATCGCCGTGCAGCGTCTGGCCCAGATCAGCGGCCAGCCGCTGCGCCAGGCCGCCGACCTGATCGAAGCCACCTCGGACATGGGCTCGTTCGTGCTGTTCTCTGGCATGCTCAAGCGCCTGGCGGTGAAACTGTCGAAGATCTGCAACGACCTGCGCCTGCTCTCCAGCGGCCCGCGCACCGGCTTCAACGAAATCAATCTGCCGCCGCGCCAGCCGGGCAGCTCGATCATGCCGGGCAAGGTCAATCCGGTGATCCCCGAGGCGGTCAACCAGGTCGCTTTCGAAGTGATCGGCAACGACCTGGCGCTGACCATGGCCGCTGAAGGCGGACAGCTGCAGCTCAACGTCATGGAGCCGCTGATCGCCTACAAGTTGTTCGATTCGATCCGCCTGCTGCAGCGCGCCATGGACATGCTGCGCGAGCATTGCATCGAAGGCATCACCGCCAACGAAGCGCGTTGCCGCGAGCTGATGGAAAGCTCCATCGGCCTGATCACCGCGCTGAATCCCTACATCGGCTACGACAACAGCACCCGCCTGGCTCGTGAGGCGCTGCTCGGCGGCCGCAGTGTGCTGGAGCTGGTGCGCGAGGAGCGCTTGCTCGACGACGCCATGCTCGCCGAGATCCTGCGCCCGGAAAACATGATCGCGCCACGCCTAGCACCGCTGGTGGTGTGACCGTCCCAAGCGCCCGGCACCCATGCCGGGCGTTCGCTTTACGAGCCACCAGCCCGGCTCGTTCGCACAATAAAAACAACAGGAAAACCCATGACTCAGAGTACGACCCTCTCCGCTCCCCTGCGCCTGCTCGTCCGCCTGCCGCTCTGGCAGCAGATCCTCATCGGCCTGGCCCTCGGCGTCGCCGCCGGAATGGCCTTTGGCGCAGACGCGCAGCTGCTGGCACCGATCGGCACGCTGTTTCTCAATGCGATCAAGATGCTCATCGTGCCGCTGGTGTTCGTTTCGCTGGTGGCCGGCATAACCTCGATGCAGGACAGCGCCAAGCTCGGCCGCATCAGTCTGAAGACCATCGTCATCTATCTGGTGACCACTGCCTTCGCGGTCAGCATCGGCCTGCTGTTCGGCGCGCTGTTCAGCCCCGGCGAAGGGATGAACATGGTCGCCAGTGGCAACGAACAGGCCAAGCAGGCGCCCTCGCTGGTGTCGATTCTGGTCGGCCTGGTGCCGGCCAACCCGGTCACCGCCTTCGCCGAGGGCAACATCCTGCAGATCATCGTCTTCGCCATCGCCCTGGGCGTCAGCATCAACCTGATCGGCGAGCGCGGCGCGCCGGCGGTGCGCCTGTTCGATGCGCTGGCCGAGAGTTTCTACAAGCTCACCGATCTGGTGATGCGCGTCGCGCCGATTGGCGTCTTCGCCCTGACCGCCGGCGTGGTCGGCAGCCATGGTGCTGAAGTACTGCTGCCGCTGGCGGGCGTGATCGGCGTGATCTACCTGGCCAGCATCACCCATGTACTGCTGGTCTACGGCGGCCTGCTCGGCCTGCTGGCGCGGCTCAACCCGCTGCGCTTCTTCCAGGGCATCGCCCCGGCGCTGGCGGTGGCCTTCAGTACCTCAAGCAGCTCCGGCACGCTGCCGGTGTCCATCGAATGTGCGCGCAAGAATCTCGGTGTATCCGAGGGTGTAGCGGGCTTCGTGTTGCCGGTGGGCGCGACCATCAACATGGACGGCACGGCGATCTATCAGGGCGTGCTCGCACTGTTCATCGCCCAGGCCTTTGGCATCGACCTCAGTGCCGGGCAGTACGCGATGATCATCCTCACCGCGACGCTGGCCTCCATCGGTACCGCCGGCATTCCCGGCGCCGGGCTGATCATGCTCGGGCTGGTGCTCACCGCCGCCGGCCTGCCGCTCGAAGGCGTGGCGCTGATCGCCGGCATCGACCGCATCCTCGACATGGCCCGCACCACGGTGAACGTCGCCGGCGACCTGATGACCACCACGCTGGTCGGTCGCAGCGAACAGGAACTCGACCGCGCGATCTACGACAGCAGCAACAAGGAGTGAAGGCGCGTGTCACTCGATGCCGAACAGGCCGTTCTCCAGATGCGGCGTCGCCAGCCGCTCACGGATTTCCGGGTCAATGCGCGGGTCGTCCGGGCTGTAGAGCATCACCTGGCGATAGGCACTGACCCGGTTGATCTCGCGGCCCAGGTATTCCCACACCACCGAGGTGCACGCCGGCGTGCGCCGGTCGCCCGAGGAAACGCCGGTCTTAAGGCCGTTGAGGCGGGTGATGCGGCTCTTGAAGCTGGGAATGAGGATGGTCTGGCTCATCTCGTTGAGCGTCAGCGACTCGTAGTCGATCAGAAACAGCCGGTCCTGCAGGCCGAACGCGGCGCCGAGGTAGCGACAACGCACCCAGTCCTCGGCCTGGCCAAGGGTGGGGTTGGCACGCTCCTGGCGCTCCTGGCGCTCCTGACGCTCGAACAGGTACAGGCCGTTTTCTTCACGCAGGTGCACCAGCGAGATGAGGATGCTGCCCGGTACCGACATGCAGTTGGCGTATTCGAAGTAGTAGCCGCAATAGCGCGCCAAGCTGGTGGCGTGCTCGCGAAGCGGCTGCAGCAACGCCAGCAGTGGATCGGTACGCGGCACCGCCTGCGCCTCTGGATGGCGCGCGCCGACCAGCCGGGCGAACTGTTCCGGCGGCATTTCCAGCTCGTAGCCCTCGACTCCGAAGAAGTCGCCGATGCGCTTGAGATTGAACGGCGTCGGCCGGCTTTGCCCACCCAGGTACTTGTTGAACTGCGCTCGATTGATGGCCAGCTTGCGGCACACCTCGGCAATCGAACGGTAATGACTGCAGAGCAACTTGAGATTTTCGGCGAGATGGGAGGTCACGGCTGCCCCTGGAGATTGGCGCGAGTGCAGCCATTCTAGCATCAGGTTGCGTCACATCGCGGCCAACCGCGAAATTGCCCTACACGCCACACTGTTGAAACATCCCCCGCTTGCACGGCGCAGCGGCGTGCGCCGGCACTCAAACAACGACAACAAGGTGAACATTGCCATGCTCGACCTTCTAAACGACCTCATTTGGAGCAAGCTGCTGATCGTCATGCTGATCGGCCTCGGTCTGCTCTTTACCATCCGCTCCGGCTTTGTCCAGTTCCGCTATTTCGGCAACATGTTCACGATCTTCGGCCATGCTTTCGAGCGTCAACCGGGACAGCTTTCTTCCTTCCAGGCCCTGATGCTCTCGGTTGCCGGCCGCGTCGGCGCGGGCAACATCGCCGGCGTCTCGGTAGCGATCATGCTCGGTGGCCCGGGCGCGATCTTCTGGATGTGGGTGGTGGCGCTGGTGGGCATGGCGACCAGCTACTTCGAGTGCTCGCTGGCACAGCTGTACAAGCGTCGCGAACCAGACGGCACCTACCGCGGCGGCCCGGCCTTCTACATCCAGCACGGCCTCGGCCAGCGCTGGCTGGGCATCGTGGTATCGATCCTGCTGCTGATGACCTTCGGCTTCGGCTTCAATGCCGTACAGTCGTTCACCGTCGCCAGTTCCCTGCACGACACCTTCGGCGTACCGACCGTAGCCAGCGGCATCGCGCTGACCCTGGTCATCGGCGGCATCATCTTCGGCGGCATCCGCCGTATCGCCAAGTGGGCCGACGTGCTGGTGCCGGTCATGGCGTTCTCCTATCTGGCCATGGCGCTGTTCGTCATCGGCAGTAATTTCAGCGCGATTCCGGAAACCTTCGGCCTGATCTTCCGTAGCGCCTTTGGCCTGGAGCAGGCATTCGCTGGCGGCATCGGCGCGGCGATCCTGATGGGCGTCAAGCGCGGGCTGTTCTCCAACGAAGCGGGCCTGGGCAGTGCGCCCAACGTCGCAGCCGTCGCCGAGGTCAAGCACCCGGTGGCCCAGGGCATCGTGCAGTCGCTCTCGGTGTTCATCGACACCATCATCCTGTGCAGCTGCACCGCGCTGATCATCCTGCTCTCGGGGGTTTACGAGCCGGGCATGGACCAGGCCGGCGTAGTGCTTACCCAGACTGCCGTTGCCGCCGTAGTCGGTGAGTGGGGCCGTGTGTTCATCAGCATCGCGCTCTTGCTGTTCGTCTTCACCACGCTGATCTACAACTACTACCTGGGCGAGAACGCGCTGGGCTTCTTCACCGAGAAGCGCATGCCGGTGGTGATCTACCGCATTCTGGTAATCATCCTCGTACTCTGGGGCTCGGTGCAGGATCTGGGCACCGTATTCGCCTTCGCCGACGTGACCATGGGTCTGCTGGCCATCGCCAACCTGATCGCCGTGGCCCTGCTGTTCAAGGTCGGCCTGCGCCTGATGCGCGACTACGATCGCCAGATCCGCGCCGGCATCGAGCAGCCCGTGCTCGACCCGAAAGACTTCGCCGATCTGGATCTCGATCCCGCCGTCTGGAAGGCAAACATGCCTGCCACGCCAGAGACCACCGAGCGCCGCTAAACGCTCGCGACGCGACCGGCCAGCCCCTGTGCTGAGGGGCTGGCACCATCCGCCCCATTTTTCTGATGGCCTGCGCCGACTGAGCGAGGTGTGCGCGTGAACGAATCAATCGAACGTCTGCTGGTGCTCTACACCGGCGGCACCATCGGCATGCAACAGAGCGCCGCCGGGCTGATGCCGGCGTCCGGTTTCGAAGCCCGGCTGCAAGCGCAGCAGGCATCGGAGCTAACGCCGCTACCTGCCTGGACCTTCTGCGAACTGCAACCGCTGCTGGACAGCGCCAACATGCAGCCGGCCCATTGGCTGCAGATGGCGACGGCCATCCGCGAGGCCGTGGCGCAGGGGGATTGCGATGCGGTGCTGCTGCTACATGGCACCGATACCCTGGCCTACAGCGCGGCGGCGCTGTCATTCCTGCTGCTCGATCTTGAGATACCGGTGCTGCTCACCGGCGCCATGCTGCCCGCGGGAAGCGAGGGCAGCGATGCCTGGCCCAACCTGTTCGGTGCCATGCGCGCGCTGCAGGCCGGTCAGGTGCAAGGCGTGCAACTGTTCTTCAACGGCGTGCTGCTGCACGGCGCGCGGGTCAGCAAGCTGCGCAGCGATGCCTTCGACGCCTTTGCCGAGGCGCCTCGCAAACGCCAGGCCGAAGCAAGCAAAGATCGCCCACCGGCACTGCTGCCGCAGCGCCCGGCCGAGGTCGCGATATTGCCGCTGTACCCCGGCGTCGGTGCCGCGCAAGTCCAGGCACTGGTGGCCAGTGGCGCTCAGGCGCTGCTGCTCGAATGCTATGGCAGCGGCACCGGCCCGGTGAACGACGTCGACTTCATCCAGGCGCTGCGCACGGCACACCGACAGGGCGTGGTGCTGGCAGCGATCAGCCAGTGCCCGGGCGGCCATATCGACTTCGACGTCTATGCCACCGGCAGCGGCTTGCGTGATGCCGGCCTCGTCTCCGGCGGCGGCATGACCCGCGAGGCAGCGCTGGGCAAGCTGTTTGCCCTGCTCGCCGCCGGCCTCGACCACGCCGAGGTGGAGCATTGGTTCTGCCGTGATCTGTGCGGAGAAATGGCCGACTGAAAACGACACCGGCATAAATGCGCGCTGCCCCGCAGGGCAGCGTCGCCGGCTGGCGATGTGCCTGCAGCACCGCTACCCTTGCTCACGCCAACAACAAAAAAAGCGTCAAGGAGCCGATGCCATGGCCAGATTCCCAACTGCCGGGGCGCTGTTCGCCCTGCTCATCAGCGCTGCATGCACCGCCCATGCCGAACTGCCCGCCAACTACCAGATCACCCTGCAAACCGACAGCTTCCCGCCGTTCAACATGGGCCCCAACGGCAAGGGCTTCGCCCGCGGCGACGATGTCCAAGGTATTGATGCCGACACCGTGCGTGACATCTTTCACCGCGCCGGTATTGCCTACAACCTGACCCTTCGAGGCCCCTGGAACCGGCTCTACGAGCAGACCCAGCAGCAATCCGCCCACGGCTTGTTCTCAGTGGCGCGCACGCTGCAGAACGCCGCACAGTTCAAGTGGGTCGGGCCGTTGGCCCATCACGCCAGCGTGCTGCTGGCGCCGGCTGCCAGTGGCCTGAAGCTCGACAGCCTGGCACAGGCCAAGGACTACCAGATCGGCAGTCATGCCAATGGCAGCGTCAGCCTGTATCTGGAAAGCCAGGGCATCACCCCCAGCAACAGCCTCAACGACGCGGAGAATCTGCGCAAACTGCTGACCGGGCGCATCGACCTGTGGGCGGTGGCCGATCCGGTTTGGCGCCATTACGTACGGCAGCAGGGCGTCGACGAAAGCCAGCTGCGCATAGCGCTGAGCTATCGCAGCGAGCCGCTGTATCTGGCGCTGAGCCCTGATACTCCAGACGAGGTCGTAAAGCGTCTGCAGAAGGCTCTCGACGAAGTGATTGCCGAAGGCTACGCCGGCTGCAGCAAGACCCCGGACCTGTGTTACCTGATCCAGGAGCGCGGCAAGACACTGGCCGGCAACCGCTGAGCCATCGCGTCCTTAGCCATGCCAAGGGCACCGGCATGCGTCACCGGGCGGACTTCAACCTACCTGATAGCGCGCCCGCGGCGTGGCCATCGGCAGCGGGCCGTCACCGATCAGGCGGAACTCACCCTTCTCGGCATCGTAAGCGCGGATTTCGCTGGTACCGATGTTGTATACCCAGCCGTGGATGAACAGCTGACCACTGGCCAGCCGCGCGGCCACCGAGGGATGGGTGCGCAGATGATCGAGCTGAGCCACGACGTTTTCCTCGGTAAGGATGCCAAGGGTATTGTGGTCGGCGCAGCCGCAGTTCTGCTCGACGACGATCTTCGCCACCTCGGCGTGGCGCAGCCAGCCCTTGACCGTCGGCATGCGCTCCAGCTGAGCCGGGTTGAGCACCGCCTTCATCGCGCCACAATCGGAGTGGCCACAGACAATGATGTGCTGCACGCCAAGTGCCATCACGGCGAACTCGATGGCGGTCGACACGCCGCCGTTCATCTGTCCGTAGGGCGGCACCACGTTGCCGACGTTACGGGTAACGAACAGGTCGCCGGGCGAGCTCTGGGTGATCAACTCCGGGATGATCCGTGAGTCGGCACAGGTAATGAACATGGCCCGCGGCGTCTGTTCGTAGGCCAGTTTTTCGAACAGTTCGCGCTGCTGGGGATAGACCTCTTCGCGGAAGCGTTTGACGCCTGAGACGATGTGCTCGAGGGCCTCTTGGGCGGTTTCGCTCGTCTTGTCGTCATTCATGCTCAGTTCTCTCCAGAGGAATTTGAAGGGTAGGCGCCGCCGCAGCGACGCTTCAGAAAATGGACCAGCCGATACGCTGCGACAATGCCTCAAGGGCAGCCATGCCAATCAACGAGTTGCCTGCGGCATTGAGCTCCGGTGACCAGACGCAGACGGTGAAACGCCCTGGCACAACCGCAACGATACCTCCGCCAACCCCGCTCTTGCCGGGCAGCCCGACCCGATAAGCGAAGTTGCCGGCCTCGTCGTACAGGCCGCTGGTGGCCATGATGGCGTTGACCTGCTTGCTCTGACGCGGAGAAAGCACCACCTCGTCGCTCTGCGGGCAGACGCCATCACGAGCGAGAAAGGCAAACGCGCGGGCAAGGTCGACGCAGTTCATGCGTAGCGCACAGTGGTGAAAATAACTGCGCAAAACCGCTTCGACATCGTTGTGGAAGTTGCCGAAGGACTGCATCAGATACGCCATCGCCGCATTGCGTGCCCTGTGCTGGTACTCCGATTCCGCAACCCGACTGTCGGAGACGATCAGCGGATTGCCCGACAGATGCCGAACCAAATCACGCATCGACAGCGCAGGCACCGCGAAGCGCGACTGATTGATATCGCAGATCACCAACGCACCGGCGTTGATGAACGGATTGCGCGGTCGGCCACGCTCGAATTCCAGCTGCACCAGCGAGTTGAACGGCTGCCCGGAAGGCTCATGCCCCAACCGCTCCCAGAGGGTCTCGCCACCATGCTGAATTGCCTGCACCAGGCTGAACACCTTGGAAATGCTCTGGATCGAGAACGGTGTCGTGGCATCGCCGGCCTGGTAAAGCTCGCCATCAGCACTGCAGACCGCGATGCCCAGCTGATCGGCCGGAACGTCCGCCAGCGCGGGGATGTAATCCGCCACCTTGCCCCGACCGAGTAACGGTCGGACCTCATCGAGGATTTCGCTCAACAGGTTTTGCATGCAAGTCCCATGGAAGAGTAAGTCGGGCGCTGCGCCGTAGGCTACTAGACGCCGGTCAGAGCGCGTCCATCACAGTCAACGCCAGGCCCGGCGCAGATTTTCCAGAGCGTGGCCGATCTGCAGCTCGTCGATGCCGGCAAAGCCCAACACCAGACCGGCGCGAACAGGCCCGGGAGGCAGGCAATAGTCGCTCAAGGCACTCAGTTCGATGCCAATCGCGGCCGCCTTATCCAGCAGCTCGCGTTCACGGGCCAAACTCGGCAACGGCACGCAAACATGCAATCCGGCATGAATCGGCGGCAGCATCACTCCGGCTTCCTTGGCGGGCCAGTTCCGCAGCAAAGCATCGCGACGCGAGCGCGCGGCCTGGCGCATGCGCCGGATATGCCGCTGGAAGTGGCCGCGCGCGATGAACTCGGCGAGCACCGCTTGAGTGCCAACTTCCGAATGGCGCATGGCAAGGGTACGTAACTGCGCCAGCGGCTCGACCAATGCCGGCGGCACAACGAGATAGCCCAGTCGTAATGCTGGAAACAGCACCTTGGAAAAGGTACCGACGTAAAGCACCCGGCCCTGCCGGTCCAGCGACGCCAGCGGCGCAAGCGGGGCGCCGCTATAGCGGTACTCGCCGTCGTAGTCGTCCTCGATGATCCAGGCGTCTTCACGTTCGGCCCAGTCGAGCAGCTCCAGACGGCGTGCCAGCGACAGGGTTACACCACTGGGGTATTGGTGCGACGGCGTCACATAGACCAGCCGGCAATCGTGCAGCGCTGCCAGCTGGCGGGTATCAAGCCCGTCCTCATCCACCGCCACCCCACGCAGGCACGCACCGGCAACGGCGAAGGTCTGCGCGGCAGCGCGGTAGCAGGGGTTTTCCACTGCCACGCTATCGCCGGCTTGCAACAGCAGCTGGGTGCAGAGGCTGATGGCCTGCTGCGCACCGCTGGTGATCACCACTTGTTCGGGCGAACAGCGCAGGCCACGCCCGTTACGCAGGTAGGCCGCGACCATCTCGCGCAGGCGCGGATCGCCGGCCGGGTCACCGTAGCCCAACTGATCGAGTGAGGACGCCCGCCAGAACTGCGCCTGCAGGCGCGACCAGATGTCGAATGGGAACAAATCAAGCGCTGGCAAACCAAGGCGGAATGCCCGGGGTGGGCCCGATGGCGGTGCGCCAGGACCGTGCGCCTGCAAGCGCGCCTGTAACCATTCGGGGGCACGCGCCTGCAACACCGGCGGCGTGGAGGCAGGCATGCCACTGCCCAGCTCAGCGACGTAGGTGCCGTCACCAATACGCCCTTCCACATAGCCTTCGGCATATAGCTGGTCATAGGCGCGCACCACGGTATTGCGCGACACGCCGAGCGTCTCAGCCAGTTCGCGACTGGCAGGCAAGCGCATGCGGCTGGCCATGCGGCCGTCGAGAATGCGCTCGCGCAACGCTTGGTACAGCTGGCGAGCCAGGCCTTTGCGCGGATCGAGGTGGAAACCGGCAGGGTCGAGGGGTAAAGGCGGCTTACTGGTCACGGCGACGGCCTGGTTGGGCAAAGCACCAGCCTAAATTGGCTCTATGTAAAAGGCCATAAATGGCTCTTACAAAGGACCAATACCGCACTTAGCATCACCTTATTACCTCAGAGACCAAGCCATGTATTCGCCCACCTCCTTTCGCGTCGTTGACCTCGCTCAGCTGCACGATCTCATCGACCAATCACCGCTGGCGACACTGGTTACCGCCGGCGAACAGGGACTGCTCGCCAGTCACCTGCCCGTGCTACTGGAACGCCACGCGGAAAATCGGGGCACGCTGCATGGGCACTTCGCTCGCGCCAACCCGCAGTGGCGTGATCTCGCGCAGGGCGCGGAGGTATTGGCAGTGTTCAACGGCGCCTCGGCTTATGTCAGCCCCGGGTATTACCCGAGCAAGGCCCGCGATCACAAGGCGGTGCCGACTTGGAACTACGTCGCCGTGCATGCCTGGGGCACGGCCGAGATGTTCGACGAACCGTCGCGCCTTCGCGAACTGGTCGCCAAGCTAAGCGACCATCACGAGAGAGACCAGCCGCACCCCTGGTCGCTGGATGACGCGCCCGCCGACTACCTGGACGCCATGCTGCACGCCATCGTCGGGTTTTCCCTACCCATCGAACGCATCGAAGGCAAATGGAAGCTCAGCCAGAATCAACCCTCGGATAACCGCACAGGGGTCCGCGATGCGCTGGCAGCTAGCCCACTGACGAGTGCCAACCAAGTCGCGCAGCTGATGAACAACGCGCGCTGACAGCAACTCAGACGAAGGAGTCGCCTAATGCCCAGCCTCGAAATTCGCTCGGTCACCACCGCCGACCACACTGCATGGCTAGCACTCTGGCAGGCCTATCTACGCTTCTATGAAAGTGAGCTGCCGACGGAAATCACCACCAACACCTGGGAGCGTTTTCTCGACCGCCATTGTTCGGCATGACCGGGACGGCGAATGCCCGGTGAATAGCGGCCCGGACCGCTCCGGGCACGCCCATCCGGTCGACTTAGAACTTCTCCGGCCGCAGTACTTCGACCTCGGACAGGTAGCAGACCATGGCGAAGTGCTCGTAATAGCGTGCCTGCAGATGCTCAGCGATACGCTCGGCGATCTCGCGGCTACAGATCACCTCCACGCGGATATTGCCGTCAGTGTCCCAGCCGGCACTGCGCACGCCGCGGCTACCGCTGCCGCGCGCGTCCGACAGCGTCCAGCCTGGCGCGCCGAGGGTTTTCAGGTCGCCGACCAGCTTGTGTTCCAGTGCTGCCTCGCAGATCACGGTCAGCAGCGTACGGTTATGCGCGTTCATCTCAGAACCCCCAGGCGATCAGCCGCTCGGCGAAGGCCAGGTAGAGCGGTATGCCGATCAGAATATTGAACGGAAAGGTGATGCCCAGCGATGCGGTGAGGGACAGCGACGGA
Organism: Pseudomonas sp. E45-MNA-CIBAN-0222; assembly: GCF_040310405.1. Taxonomy (NCBI): domain Bacteria; kingdom Pseudomonadati; phylum Pseudomonadota; class Gammaproteobacteria; order Pseudomonadales; family Pseudomonadaceae; genus Pseudomonas; species Pseudomonas sp. E45-MNA-CIBAN-0222. The sequence goes on along the minus strand of NZ_JBEOPU010000004.1, from coordinate 258,895 downwards.
TTGGCCTCCGGCACCGCCAGACGCATCGCCGCGGGCACCGCGATGTAGGACGCACTTGCCGCCAGGGTCGCGAGCATCGCCGTGCCGCCCAGCGACAGGCCCATGAAGCGCGCCAGCATGGCGCCAATCAACGCGCCGATCAGCGGCATGATCAGGGCGAACGCGGCGAGCTTGATCCCGTAGCGCTTGAGCGAACCCAGCTGACCGGAGGCAATCAGGCCCATCTCCAGCAGGAAGAACGCCAGTACCGGTTTGAACATGCTGGTGTAGAGCGGCTCGAGCGGCTTGATCGCCTCCTTGCCGGCGATCGCGCCAATCAGCAGGCCACCGAGCAGCAGCATGATGCTCTTGCCGAGGAAGATCTCGCGGCCGAGCTCCTTCCAATCGGTATCACGCGACACACCCTTGGCCAGCAGGATGCCGACCAGGATCGCCGGGATTTCGAGAATCGCCACGAATAGCGGCATATAGCTCTCGAAGAAGATTTCCCGCGCGGCAAGATAAGCCACCACTACGGCGAACGTACCCGCGCTCACCGAACCGTAGTGCGCCGCCACCGCAGCCGCATTCACGCGGTCGAAGCGCAGGCCGCGCAACAGGACGAAGGCCAGGATCGGCAGCAACACGCCCAGCGCCAGCACCAGCAGCGACTGACCCAGCAACGCCGCACTGGCCTGCTCGGCCAGCTCTACGCCGCCATGCAGACCGATTGCCAACAACAACACGATGGAAAGCGTTTCATACAGTGCCGGTGGCAGCTTCAGCTCACTTTTCACCAGCCCGGCGAACAGGCCGAAGACGAAGAACAGCACTACTGGGTCGATACCCATCTACATTCTCCACAGCATGGAAGGTGTACCACTCCCTGGCAGACATGGACCTGAAAAAAAGGAGCCGCTTGGGCTCCAAAGGGGACACTTTGCCCAGCACGCGATAGCCATTGAGCCCGCCCGCACTGTTTTTGCAGCATAGCCCGCCCTGCGCGTAACCCGAACCGGCGTGACGTGATACCACGTCACGCCGCCCATATTCAGCCCTCGATCTCGATCAAGACATCGCCCGGGTTCACCCGGTCACCTTTGGCGACATGAACCGCTTTTACGGTTCCGCCCATGGGCGCCTGGATCTCGGTTTCCATCTTCATCGCTTCGCTGATTAGCACGGCCTGGCCGGCTTTGACCACATCGCCCTCCTTGACCAGCACATCGACCACGTTGCCCGGCATGCTGGTACTCACATCGCCCGGTCCGCTGGCCTGCTTGCGTTGGCTGCCGCTACTGCCGCCGACGAAATTGTTCAGCGGCTCGAATACCACTTCTTCCGGCATGCCATCGATAGAGAGGAAGAAGTGCCGCTTGCCTTCGCCCTTGACGCCCACGCCGGTGATGTCGACGCGGTAGGTCTCACCGTGCACATCGATGACGAATTCGGTCGGCACGCCCTGCCCGCCCGCGGCGGTCGCCGTGCTGCCGTCAGGAATCGGCAGCAAGGTCTCGGGCACCAGCGTGCCGGCCTCGCGCTCCTCGAGGAATTTGCGGCCGATGTCGGGGAACATGGCATAAGTCAGCACGTCTTCTTCGGACGTGGCCAGCGCGCCGATTTCGCGCCGCAACTTATCCAACTCGGGCTTGATCAGGTCCGCCGGGCGCACCTCGATGAGCTCTTCCCCGCCGATCGCCTGGCGCTGTAGCTTGGCGTCGATGGTGCCCGGTGCCTTGCCATAGCCGCCCTGCAGGTAGAGCTTCACCTCGTTGGTGATGGTCTTGTAACGCTCGCCGGCCAGCACGTTGAAGAACGCCTGGGTGCCAACGATCTGCGAGGTGGGCGTGACCAGCGGCGGGTAGCCCAGGTCCTTGCGCACGCGCGGGATCTCGGCCAGCACTTCGTCCATGCGGTTTAGCGCGCCCTGCTCCTTGAGCTGGTTGGCGAGGTTGGAAATCATCCCGCCCGGCACCTGATTGACCTGCACGCGGGTATCGACGCCGGTGAAGTCGCTCTCGAACTGGTGGTACTTCTTGCGCACCGCATAGAAGTACAGCCCGATCTCCTGGATCAGTTCCAGATCGAGGCCGGTGTCGTAGGGCGTGCCGCGCAGCGCGGCGACCATGGACTCGGTGCCGGGGTGGCTGGTGCCCCAGGCCATGGACGAGATCGCGGTGTCGATGTGGTCGGCGCCATTCTCGATGGCTTTGAGCTGACACATGCTGGCCACGCCCGCCGTGTCGTGGGAATGGATGAACACCGGCAGATCGATCTCGGCCTTCAGCGCACGGACCAGATCACCGGTGGCAAACGGCGTCAGCAACCCGGCCATGTCCTTGATCGCGATGGAGTCGACGCCCATGTCACGCATCGCCCGGCCCTGCTCGACGAACAACCCGACGGTGTGCACCGGACTGGTGGTGTAGGCGATGGTGCCCTGCGCGTGCTTGCCGGTCTTTTTCACCGCACGTATGGCGGTTTCCAGGTTCCGCACATCGTTCATCGCATCGAAGATGCGGAACACGTCGATACCGTTTTCCGCCGCCTTGGCGCAGAAGGCTTCGACCACGTCATCGGCGTAGTGCCGATAGCCCAGCAGGTTCTGCCCGCGCAATAGCATCTGCAAGCGGGTATTGGGCAGCGCCGCCTTGAGCTGGCGCAGACGCTCCCAGGGATCCTCTTTCAAGAAGCGCACGCAGGCGTCGAATGTCGCACCGCCCCAGACTTCCAGTGACCAGTACCCGACGCGGTCGAGCTTGTCGCAGATGGGCAGCATGTCTTCGGTGCGCATGCGGGTGGCCAGCAGCGACTGGTGAGCATCACGCAGGATGGTGTCGGTAACGGTGATTTTCTTCTGAGCAGTCATGGTTCGTTCCTCACAGTCCTGCGTGGGCGGCGATGGCGGCAGCGATGGCCAGGGCCAGCTCGCCCGGCTTGCGTTTGATCGAGTAGTTCAGCAATTCCGGATGGTTGTCGACGAAGCTGGTGTTGAACTGCCCGCTGCGGAAATCCGGGTTGGCGAGAATCTGCTGATAGTAGGTGGCGGTGGTCTTCACGCCCTGCACGCGCATGTCGTCCAGTGCGCGCGAACCGCGGGCGAGCGCCTCCTCCCAGGTCAGCGCCCATACGATCAGCTTCAGGCACATGGAGTCGTAGTACGGCGGGATGGTGTAGCCGGTGTAGATCGCCGTATCGGTACGCACACCGGGGCCGCCGGGGGCGTAGTAACGGGTGATCTTGCCGAAGCATGGCAGGAAGTTGTTGCGAGGCTCCTCGGCGTTGATGCGGAACTGCAGGGCGAAGCCGCGATACTGGATGTCTTCCTGCTTGACCGAGAGCGGCAGGCCCGAAGCGATACGGATCTGCTCGCGGACGATGTCGATACCGGTGATTTCCTCGGTGATGGTGTGCTCCACCTGTACCCGGGTGTTCATCTCCATGAAGTACACCTCGCCTTCAGCGAGCAGGAACTCCACGGTGCCGGCGTTCTCGTAACCCACCGCCTTGGCAGCACGTACCGCCAGGTCGCCGATATAGGCCCGTTGCTCAGGCGTGAGTTGCGGGCTCGGGGCGATCTCGATGAGCTTCTGGTTACGCCGCTGGATCGAGCAATCGCGCTCGAACAGATGCACGGTGTTGCCGAAGGAATCGGCAAGGATCTGCGCCTCGATGTGCTTGGGCTCGACGATGCATTTCTCCAGGAACACGTCGGCCGAACCGAAGGCCTTGGTGGCCTCGGATATGACCCGCGGATAGGCCTGGGCCAATTCTTCGCGCGAGTTGCAGCGACGGATACCACGACCGCCGCCGCCAGACGTCGCCTTGAGCATCACCGGATAGCCAATGCCGTCAGCCGCGGCCAGCGCTTCCTCAACATTCGCCACGTTGCCTTCGGTGCCTGGTGTGACCGGCACGCCAGCCTTGATCATGCTGCGCCGTGCCTCGGTCTTGTCGCCCATGCGGCGAATCACTTCGGCGCTCGGGCCGACGAAGCGGATGCCACGCTCGGCGCAGATTTCCGCCAGCTCGGCGTTTTCAGAGAGGAAGCCGTAGCCCGGATGCAGGGCGTCGCAGCCGGTTTCCACAGCTAAATTGACCAGCTTTCGCGGGTTCAGATAGCCGGCCAACGGGTCGTCGCCAATAAAGTGCGCCTCGTCGGCGCGCTTGACGTGCAATGCGTGGCGGTCGGGCTCGGCGAAAACCGCCACCGAGCGCACGCCCATTTCGGCGCAGGCCCGCACGATGCGGACGGCAATTTCACCGCGGTTGGCGATCAGCAGCTTCTTGATCACGCTGTCAGTCCCTCGGTCGATGAGCAGGTGACCCGTATGCGGGTCATGATCACTCGCATTCACAACGAGCCTTTTCACCCTACGCCCGCACGGGGGATTATCGAAAATGAATAATTGTTTGCTTGATGATAAGTAATTACTTATAGATGTAGGCAACAGCGCATTAAGCTGGCCAATCGGTCAGCACATCGCCGGGCTCCACTCCAGCGAACCAATCACCCTAAAATGCGGTAAACGTGATGCGAAAATCGCTGATGCGCATGACATTGCGCCAGCTACAGGTATTTCGTGCGGTTTGCGAAACGCTCTCTTACAGTCGCGCAGCAGAAGAAATGTCGCTGACCCAGCCTGCTGTCAGCCTGCAGATTCGCCAGCTGGAAGAATTGGTCGGACAGCCGTTGTTCGAGTATGTCGGCAAGAAGCTCTATCTCACCGACGCTGCTGAAGCACTGCAACGGGCCAGCACAGACATTTTCGGTCGTTTGGACAGCCTCGACATGCAGCTGTCCGACTTGCAGGGCTCGCTGCAGGGGCAACTCAACCTGGCCGTAGAGTCCAGCGCCAAGTACGTCACCCCACACCTGTTCGCCGCCTTCAAGCGCCTGCATCCAGAGGTCAGCCTGCAGCTGGTGGTGGTCAACCACGCCCAGGCGGTCAAGCGCCTGTCAGTGAGCCGTGACGATCTGCTGATCATGTCTCAGGTGCCTACCGACATGGACTTGGAGTTCATGCCCTTTCTGAACAACCCGATCATCGCAGTGGCGCCGCCCGAGCACCCGCTATGTAGGGCGGCAACGCTATCGCTGCAGGACCTCACAGGCTATCCACTGCTGGTACGCGAGCCAGGCTCCGGTACGCGCCGCGCCGGCGATGACTACTTACGCCAGAAGCGCGCGCATTTCGCTCAGACTATCCAGGTTGCCTCGCTGGACGCGCTACGCGAGTGCGTGGTGGCCGGGCTCGGTCTGGCCCTGCTGCCACGCCACGCGGTGCACCTGGAGCTCGCCAGCGGGCGGCTATGCGAGCTGCCGGTGGTGGAACTGCCGTTGTACCGCAGCTGGTGCGTGGTGCATCCGCGCGGCAAGCGCCTGAGCCCGGTGGCCCAGGCGTTCTTCGCCTTCCTCCGTGAAGAGCGCGCGCAGATCAGTGCGCTGGCGGAGCGCTTCGCCGGCTCGCCGACGAGTCCCGCAGCGAGCTGATCACCAGCGCGTCGGCGTAGTCATTGAGTTCGGCATGCAGCTGGCGTTGCTCGGTGTAGCTTTCTATAGCGCGGCGAAAACGCATGCGGCGCTCATCCTGCTGTTTGCGACGGGACTTACTGTCGAGCTGGCTGTCGTCGGTGTGCCGGAGCATGGGCGGTCTCCCAGAACAGGTAAGGGAAAACCAGCATCGACGCTATGGATGACAGCATGAAGTCAGCGCCATTACGCGCCGATGAAAACGGAGCAACCTGCAGAACAGCCGCTCAGTCTTCGTGCGACTTGACCTTCTGTGGCGACAGGCGAAGGCTGCGCAGGCTGCGTTTCACGCTCTTGAGGTGATTGACCAGGCTCGGTCCGCGCGCCATCGCGACCCCCATGGCCAGCACGTCGATTACCACCAGATGGGCAATGCGCGAGGTCAGCGGGGTGTAGATCTCAGTGTCTTCCTGCACGTCGATGGCCAGGTTGATGGTGGCCAGCTCGGCCAGCGGCGTCTGGCTCGGGCACAGGGTGATCAGCGTAGCGCCAGACTCCCGCACCACGTTGGCGGTGATCAGCAGGTCCTTGGAGCGCCCCGATTGGGAAATGCAGATGGCCACATCGCTGGGCTTGAGGGTCACCGCCGACATCGCCTGCATATGCGGATCGGAATAAGCCGCGGCTGACAGCAACAGACGGAAGAACTTGTGCTGTGCGTCGGTAGCCACCGCGCCGGAGGCGCCAAAACCATAGAACTCCACGCGCTCGGCCTTGGCCATGGCGGCGACGGCGCGTTCCAGCGCGTCGGAGTCGAGCTTCTCGCGCACCTCCATCAGCGTGTGCAGGGTGGTGTCGAAGATCTTCAGCGCGAAATCGGTTACCGAGTCGTTCTCGCTGATCGCGAACTGACCGAAGCTGGCACCGGCCGCCAGACTCTGCGCCAGCTTCAGCTTGAGATCCTGGAAGCCGAGGCAGCCGATAGCGCGACAGAAGCGCACGATGGTCGGCTCGCTGACACCCACGGCATGCGCGAGGTCTGCCATGGAGCTGTGCATCACCGCGGCCGGATCGAGCAACACATGATCGGCCACCTTAAGCTCCGACTTCCGTAGCAGGCTTCTAGACTGGGCGATGTGCTGCAGCAGATTCACGTTCCGGACTCGCTATGATCACGTATGACGGCCTCATTCAGGCGCAACAGGCGCCGCTCGGCCATCAGCGGGTTGTAGTGGGGCGGTAGTTATACTACAAGCCTCGGCATGCCGCCCATTTTTTGGCCTCTAGGAGTGACCCGATGTCGATTTCCTGTGACATGCTCGTGTTCGGTGGAACCGGTGACCTGACGCTGCACAAACTGCTTCCGGCGCTCTACCACCTGCACCGCGACGGTCGCCTGCACGCCGACGTGCGGATCCTCGCCCTGGCACGCAAGAAGCTCGACCGCGATGGCTACGTGGCTCTGGCGGAGCGGCATTGCCGTGCCCAGGTTGCGCGTAACGACTTCAGTGCCGACACCTGGCAAGCCTTCGCCCAACGCCTGGATTACTTCGCCATGGACGCCACCCAGCGCGGTGAATTCGTCCGACTTGCCCATCATCTCGGTAAGGCCGAAGGGCGTGTGCGGGTGCATTACCTGGCGACTGCTCCTGATCTGTTCGAACCTATCGCCGCCAACCTCGAAAGTGCAGGCCTGGCTGGGGACGACGCACGCATCGTGCTGGAAAAGCCCATCGGTCACTCGCTCGATTCGGCGCTGGAGATCAACGAAGCGATCGGCGCGGTATTCCCCGAGTCACGCATCTACCGGATCGACCATTACCTGGGCAAGGAGACGGTGCAGAACCTCATGGCCCTGCGCTTCGCCAACGCGTTGTTCGAACCGATTTGGCGCGCCGGACATATCGATCACGTGCAAATCACTGTCGCCGAGACCCTCGGCGTGGAGAACCGCGGCGGCTATTACGACAACGCTGGCGCCATGCGCGACATGCTGCAGAACCACCTGTTGCAGCTGCTCTGCCTGGTGGCGATGGAAGCGCCGGTGCGTTTCGACGCCAAGCATATCCGCGGCGAAAAGGTGAAGGTGCTCGAGGCGCTCAAGCCCATCACCGGCAACGATGTACTGGACAAGACCGTGCGCGGCCAATACGGCGCAGGCCAGATCGGCGGCCAGGATGTGCAGGCCTACTACTTCGAGCCCAGCATCGACAACGACAGTGACACCGAAACCTTCGTCGCCGTACAGGCCGAGATCGACAACTGGCGCTGGGCCGGCGTGCCCTTCTATTTGCGGACCGGCAAGCGCATGGCAAGAAAGCGCTCGGAGATCATCATCACCTTCAAACAGGTGCCACACATGCTGTTCACCAAAGGCGAAGTGAACCGCCTGGTGATCAGCCTGCAGCCGGAGGAGAGCATCAGCCTGCAGCTGATGGCCAAGGCACCCGGCAAAGGCATGCAGCTGGAGCCAGTGGAGCTCGATCTGAACCTCGCTCACGCCTTCAGCAGCACACGCCGCTGGGAGGCCTACGAGCGTCTGCTGCTGGATGTGATCGAGGGTGATTCGACGCTATTCATGCGCCGCGACGAGGTGGAAGCGGCCTGGAACTGGGTCGACCCGATCCTTCGCGGCTGGCATGGCCACTACCGCAAACCGCGGCCGTACCCGGCCGGAGAAGATGGGCCGGATCAGGCACACCAATTCATCGAACGCCAGGGCCGCCACTGGTGGCAATGAAATTACCCAGAGCAACTTCTCACAACTTCGCTGCAGCCCGCGTATAACGCGAGATAGAGCGGATCGGTAGACTTTTCGTAACCACCCGGTACGGCCCTGGCAACTAGTGAGATCAACTAGCTCAGCCTCGGCCGTATCACGCCAACATACAGGCGTCATATCAGCCAATTATTATGGATAGTTCGGCTCGCATATCACTGCTATTTCCCTGCTCGCATTGCGTACTATTCTTCCAGGCATACTTCACCGCAAAATGGCATGAGCACTCGCACCAATACAGCGATTGAGCAGCGCGCCAGGAAACAGATCGAAACCCAGCACTCACGGCACCTGCAGCCCAGATCACGCAACGCTTTGAGAACTTCTTCGCGCCACGACGCTCGAACTTCCCGTGTCACTCCCTGAACTCACTCATAACTATCAGCGATCATTACTCGCCAGTCGGAATGAAACAGACTGATACATCAATGGCGCAATCGCTGTAATAGCGCGGGATTGAGCGATATATGCGAGCCCCAGCACTTCGCATATTCGGAAGTTCGGGTTGAGAAACTTCTCCAGATATGCCTACCCTAATAAGGAATTCAATCAACAACCCCAAAGGCATTGTTTTGAGTTTCCCCACCGTAGTGCTCCGTCGCCCAACCGACGGCGACGGTTACAACCTGCATCAGCTGGTGGCGCGCTGCCAGCCCCTCGATACCAATTCGGTCTACTGCAACCTGCTGCAGTGCTCCGATTTCGCCGACACCGCCATCGCCGCAGAGAACGCCCAAGGCGAGCTGGTTGGTTTCATCTCGGGTTATCGCCCCCCTGCCCGCCCGGACACCCTGTTCGTCTGGCAGGTCGCCGTCGACAGTTCGATGCGCGGTCAGGGCCTGGCCCTGCGCATGCTGCTGGCACTGACGGCCCGTGTGGCTCGTGAGCACGACGTGCGCTTCATGGAAACCACCATTTCCCCGGACAACGCGGCGTCGCAGGCACTGTTCAAGCGGGCCTTCGATCGGCTGGGTGCCGACTGCACCACGCGCACGCTGTTTTCCCGCGCCGCGCATTTTGGCGGTCAGCACGAGGACGAGGTGCTCTACCGCGCCGGCCCGTTCACCGTTTCCCATCTAGAAGAAGAGCTCAAGGAGCACGCATGAAAACTTTTGAACTGAACGAATCCAGGGTTCGCAGCTACTGCCGTTTCTTCCCCGTGGTCTTCAACCAGGCCCAGGGCGCCGAACTGGTCACCCAGGACGGCAAGCGCTACATCGACTTCCTCGCCGGTGCCGGCACGCTCAACTACGGGCACAACCACCCGGTACTCAAGCAGGCGCTGCTCGAGTACATCCAAAACGACGGCATCACCCATGGCCTGGACATGTACACCGCGGCCAAGGAGCGTTTCCTCGAAACCTTCAACCGCCTGATCCTCGAACCGCGCGGCATGGGCGACTACCGCATGCAGTTCACCGGCCCGACCGGCACCAACGCGGTCGAAGCGGCAATGAAGCTGGCGCGCAAGGTCACCGGGCGCAACAACATCATCAGCTTCACCAACGGCTTCCACGGCTGCAGCATCGGCGCGCTGGCCGCGACCGGCAACCAGCATCACCGCGGCGGCTCCGGCATCAGCCTCACCGATGTCAGCCGCATGCCGTACGCCAACTACTTCGGCGACAAGACCAACACCATCGGCATGATGGACAAGCTGCTCTCCGACCCCTCCAGCGGCATCGACAAGCCGGCCGCGGTGATCGTCGAGGTGGTGCAGGGCGAAGGCGGTCTCAACACCGCGTCGACCGAGTGGATGCGCAAGCTCGAGAAGCTCTGCCGCAAGCACGAGATGCTGCTGATCGTCGACGACATCCAGGCCGGGTGCGGCCGCACCGGGACCTTCTTCAGCTTCGAGGAGATGGGCATCCATCCGGACATCGTGACCCTGTCCAAGTCGCTCTCCGGCTATGGCCTGCCATTCGCCATGGTGCTGCTGCGCCCAGAGCTGGACCAGTGGAAGCCAGGCGAGCACAACGGCACCTTCCGCGGTAACAACCATGCGTTCGTCACCGCTGCCGCAGCCGTCGAGCATTTCTGGCAGAACGACGAGTTCGCCAACAGCGTGAAGGCCAAGGGCAAGCGCATCGCCGACGGCATGCAGCGCATCGTCCGCCGCCACGGCCCGGATTCGCTGTTCCTCAAGGGCCGCGGAATGATGATCGGCATCAGCTGCCCGGATGGTGATATCGCCTCCGCCGTCTGCCGTCACGCCTTCGAGAACGGCCTGGTGATCGAAACCAGCGGCGCCCACAGCGAAGTGGTCAAGTGTCTCTGCCCGCTGATCATCAGCGAAGAGCAGATCGACCGCGCACTCGCCATCCTCGACAAGGCCTTCGCCGCCGTGATGAGCGAGCAGACCGAAAACCAAGCTTCCTGAGGTATTTGCAATGATCGTCAGAACCCTCGCCGAGTGCGAGCAGACCGACCGCAAGGTCCACAGCAAGACCGGCACCTGGGACAGCACCCGCCTGTTGCTCAAAGACGACAACATGGGCTTCTCATTCCACATCACCACCATCTACGCCGGCAGCGAGACGCACATCCACTACCAGAACCATCTGGAGTCGGTGTACTGCATGAGCGGCAACGGCGAGATCGAGACCATCGCCGACGGCAAGATCTACAAGATCGAACCCGGCACGCTGTACATCCTCGACAAGCACGACGAGCACCTGCTGCGTGGCGGTAGCGAGGACATGAAGATGGCCTGCGTCTTCAACCCGCCGCTCAACGGCAAGGAAGTGCATGACGAGAGCGGCGTCTATCCGCTGGAGGCCGAAACCGTCTGATACCGGTTTACCGGGGCGGCCGCCGAGCCGCCCCCCATCACAAGAAAAGGAGGTAAGCGTGAACCCTATGCAAGCCGACCTGTATCCCTCGCGCCAGGAAGACCAGCCCAGCTGGCAGGAACGCCTGGATCCGGTCGTCTACCGCAGCGACCTGGAAAATGCGCCGATAGCGGCGGAGCTGATCGAGCGTTTCGAGCGCGACGGCTACCTGGTCATTCCCAATCTGTTCAGCGCCGACGAAGTGGCGGTGTTCCGTGCCGAACTCGAGCGCATGCGCAAGGACCCCGCCGTCGCCGGTTCCGGCAAGACCATCAAGGAACCCGATAGCGGCGCAATCCGCTCGGTGTTCGACATTCATAGCGACAACGATCTGTTCGCCCGCGTGGCTGCCGACGAGCGCACCGCCGGCATCGCCCGCTTCATTCTCGGTGGTGATCTGTACGTGCATCAGTCGCGGATGAACTTCAAGCCCGGCTTCACCGGCAAGGAGTTCTACTGGCACTCGGACTTCGAGACCTGGCACGTCGAGGACGGCATGCCGCGCATGCGCTGCCTGTCCTGCTCGATCCTGTTGACCGACAACGAGCCGCACAACGGCCCGCTGATGCTGATGCCTGGCTCGCACAAGCACTACGTGCGCTGCGTCGGCGCCACGCCGGAGAACCACTACGAGAAATCCCTGCGCAAGCAGGAGTTCGGTGTGCCTGACCAGAACAGCCTTAGCGAGCTGGCCGGCCGCTTCGGCATCGACTGCGCCACCGGCCCCGCGGGCAGCGTGGTGTTCTTCGACTGCAACACCATGCACGGCTCCAACGGCAACATCACACCCAGCGCGCGAAGCAATCTGTTCTACGTCTACAACCACGTGGATAATGCCGTGCAGCCGCCGTTCTGCGAGCAGAAACCCCGCCCGGCATTCGTCGCCGAGCGCGAGACGTTCAAGCCGCTGGACATTCAGCCGCAACAGTATCTCTGAGGCGATTGGGCGCGTCTGATGACGGGCCCGATCCCCCGGCTTGGCCGATCACTTACGGCCCAGGGATGAATTCACTTTCAGCTCGTTGATCGACAGGTGCGCCAGCCGCGCCGGGCCCGTCAACGGCCTGCCAGATTCGGACGCAATAAAAATATGCATACCGTAGAAAAGATCGGCGGCACGTCGATGAGCCGCTTCGAGGAAGTCCTCGACAACATCTTCATCGGCCACCGTGAAGGCGCAGCGCTGTACCAGCGCATCTTCGTCGTCTCGGCCTACAGCGGCATGACCAACCTGCTGCTGGAACACAAGAAGACCGGCGAGCCCGGTGTCTATCAGCGTTTCGCCGATGCGCAGAACGAAGGCGCCTGGCGTGAGGCACTGGAACAGGTGCGCCAGCGCATGCTGGAAAAAAATGCCGAGCTGTTCAGCTCCGAGTACGAACTGCACGCCGCCAACCAGTTCATCAACTCGCGCATCGACGATGCCAGCGAGTGCATGCACAGCCTGCAGAAGCTCTGCGCCTACGGCCACTTCCAGCTCTCCGAGCACCTGATGAAGGTGCGCGAAATGCTTGCCTCCCTCGGTGAGGCGCACAGCGCATTCAACTCGGTGCTGGCCCTCAAGCAGCGCGGCGTCAACGCCCGCCTGGCTGATCTCACCGGCTGGCAGCAGGAGTCGCCGCTGCCGTTCGAGGAGATGATCGCCAGCCACTTCGCCAGCTTCGACTTCGCCCGCGAACTGGTGGTCGCCACCGGCTACACGCATTGCGCCGAAGGCCTCATGAACACCTACGACCGCGGCTACAGCGAGATCACCTTTGCCCAGATCGCCGCCGCCACCGGCGCGCATGAGGCGATCATCCACAAGGAATTCCACCTCTCCTCGGCCGACCCAAATCTGGTGGGTGCCGACAAGGTGGTCACCATCGGCCGCACCAACTATGACGTCGCCGACCAGCTCTCGAACCTCGGCATGGAGGCGATCCACCCGCGTGCGGCCAAGACCCTGCGCCGTGCCGGTGTCGAGCTGCGCATCAAGAATGCCTTCGAGCCCGAGCATGGCGGCACGCTGATCAGCCAGGACTACAAGTCCGAGAAGCCCTGCGTCGAGATCATCGCCGGGCGCAAGGACGTCTTCGGCATCGAGGTGTTCGACCAGGACATGCTCGGCGACATCAGCCACGACATGGAGATCAGCAAGCTGCTCAAACAGCTCAAGCTCTATGTGGTGAACAAGGATTCCGACGCCAACAGCATCACTTACTACGCCTCCGGTTCGCGCAAACTGATCAACCGCGCCGCGCGGCTGATCGAGGAGCACTACCCGGCCGCCGAGGTCACGGTGCACAACCTGGCCATCGTTTCGGCGATCGGCTCCGACCTCAAGGTCAAGGGTATCCTCGCCAAGACCGTGGCCGCTCTGGCCGAGGCGGGCATCAGCATCCAGGCGATCCACCAGTCTATCCGCCAGGTGGAGATGCAGTGTGTAGTCAACGAAGAGGACTACGACGCCGCCATCGCTGCGCTGCACCGCGCACTGATCGAGCCGGAAAATCACGGCGATGTGATCGCAGCGGCCTGATCGACGCTTCATTGGAAAACGCCGGGCTCGTCCCGGCGTTTTGCTGTCTGGACGCTGACGCCGATCAATACTGCCGGCAACGCGCAGGATGACTATGGAGACAAGAAGCACGTCACGCTTTACCCGCTGGGGCCTGACCTGCTCGCCGGCTTATCCACCATGCAGGAGTTGCCATGTTTCCCGAGTACCGCGACCTGATCACCCGCCTGAAGGCAGAAAACAAGACCTTTGCCCGCCTGTTCGATGAGCACAACGAGCTGGATCAACGGGTCAAGAACATCGAAGCCCACATCGTGCCAGGCACCGACAGCGAGGTGGAAACCCTGAAGAAGGAGAAGCTGCATCTCAAGGATCGGCTCTACGAGATGCTCAAGGACGCATCCGCCGCCTGAGCCCCGGCGCCCCGCTCAGGCGGGGCGCCATTGCGCCTCACCCCGAATATCGCAGACGACGCGCAATCGGCCGGCAAGCACAGTAAAATGCCGCGCTTCTTCGATGCCCTCCTGCGAGTCCCGCGCCATGAGCACCCCTTACCGCACCGAGCTGCTGTCCCCTGCCGGCACGCTGAAATCCATGCGTTACGCCTTTGCCTACGGTGCCGATGCGGTATACGCCGGGCAGCCGCGGTACAGCCTGCGCGTGCGCAACAACGAGTTCGACCACGCTAACCTCAAGCTCGGCATCGACGAAGCGCATGCGCTGGGCAAGCAGTTCTATGTGGTGGTCAACATCGCCCCGCACAACGCCAAGCTGAAGACCTTCATCAAGGACCTGGAGCCGGTGGTAGCGATGGGCCCGGATGCGCTGATCATGTCCGATCCCGGCCTGATCATGCTGGTTCGTCAGCATTTCCCCGCGCAAACCATTCACCTGTCGGTACAGGCCAACGCGGTGAACTGGGCCACGGTTAAGTTCTGGGAAAGCCAGGGCGTCAGCCGCGTGATCCTGTCCCGCGAGCTGTCGCTGGAGGAGATCGCCGAGATCCGCGAGCAGGTGCCGGACATGGAACTCGAAGTGTTCGTCCACGGTGCACTGTGCATGGCGTACTCCGGCCGCTGCCTGCTGTCGGGCTACATCAACAAGCGCGATCCCAACCAGGGCAGTTGCACCAACGCCTGCCGCTGGGAGTACAAGACCCATGAGGCGAAGGAAAACGAGATAGGCGACATCGTGCACAAATACGAGCCGATCGCCGTGCGACAGGCCGAGCCGAGCAGCCCTGAACCGACCCTAGGCGTCGGCGCGCCAACCGATGAAGTGTTCCTGCTCGAAGATAGCAGCCGTCCGGGCGAATTCATGTCCGCCTTTGAGGACGAGCACGGCACCTACATCATGAACTCCAAGGACCTCCGTGCCGTGCAGCATGTCGAGCGCCTGGTGCAGATGGGTGTGCACTCGCTGAAGATCGAAGGCCGCACCAAGAGCCACTACTACGTGGCACGCACCGCGCAGGTCTACCGCAAGGCCATCGACGACGCCCTCGCCGGTCGGCCGTTCGACAAGTCGCTGATGGACACCCTCGAATCGCTAGCCCACCGCGGCTACACCGAGGGTTTCCTGCGCCGCCATGTGCATGACGAGTACCAGAACTACGAGCGCGGCTTCTCGGTCTCCGATCGCCAGCAGTTCGTCGGGGAGCTGACCGGCGAGCGTCGCAACGGATTGGCTGAAGTGAAGGTGAAGAACCGTTTCGCTGTCGGCGACAAGCTGGAGCTGATGACGCCTCAGGGCAATCTCAACCTGCGCCTTGAGCAGCTGGAGAACAAGCGCGGCGAATCCATCGAGGTAGCACCAGGCGATGGCCACACCGTCTATCTACCCGTACCGGAAGACGTGGACCTGAGCTACGCCCTACTGATGCGCGAACTGGAAGGCACGACTACTCGCGGCTGACGCCGCTACGGGCGGCGCGTTACCGCGTCGCCGCTAGCGCAGCAATTCGGCGAACTGCTCAGCCGGCACCGGCGGGCTGAGCAGGTAGCCCTGAATCTCGTCGCACTGGTTGGCCTTGAGGAAATCCATCTGCGCCTGGGTTTCCACTCCTTCGGCCACCACCTTGCGTTCCAGGCTATGAACCATGGCGATGATCGCGCGGGTAATCGCCGCATCCTGGCTGGAATGCTCCAGCTCACTGATGAACGAACGATCGATCTTCACGTAGTCCACCGGGAAGCGCTTGAGATAGCTCAATGACGAGAAACCGGTGCCGAAATCGTCGATGGCCAACTTCACACCCAGCGCGCGCAGCTGTTCGCTGATGCTGATGGCATTGTCGATGTCGTCCAGCAACTGACTTTCGGTCAGCTCCAGCTCCAGCATCGTCGCTGGCAGGCCGGTCTCTTCGAGCACCTGGCGCACCAGACTGACGAAGTTGCCCTGACGCAGCTGCTTGACCGAGAGGTTCACCGACACACGAATCTCCGCCAGCCCGTCCTGCTGCCACTGACGCGCCTGGCGACAGGCTTCACGCAGGACGAACTCACCCAGCGGGATGATCAAGCCGGTTTCCTCGGCCAGCGGTATGAAGTGCGCGGGGGCAATCAGGCCGCGCTGCGGATGCCGCCAGCGCACCAGCGCCTCGGCGGCATCCAGGCTGTCGTCGGCGAGACTCAGGCGTGGCTGATAGAAAACCTCCAGCTGGCCGACTTCGAGCGCCTTGCGCAGCTGATTCTCCAGCTGCAGGTACTGCATGCTCGAGGCCTGCGGCCGGTCGGTAAAGAACTGCAGTGTATTGCCGCCCAGATGCTTGGCGTGCTGCATGGCGGTGCTGGCCTGGCGCAGCAGTACCTCGGCGTCGCGGCTGTTGTCCGGCAGCAGGCTGACGCCGATGGAAGCCCCGATCACCAACTCCTGATCACCGACGACTATCGGCTTGCGGATCCGCTGCAGCAGCCGGCTACCCAGATGAGCGAGACCGCTGAGGCTGCCATAGCCATCGAGAAGCACGACGAATTCGTCGCCAGACAAGCGAGCGATGGTGTCCGCATCGGCCAGGGTCTGCTTCAACCGGCGCGATACCTCGCGCAACAGCTCATCGGCCGCTTCATGACCGAGGCTTTCGTTGAGCAGTTTGAAGCGATCCAGGTCGATGTAGAGCACCGCCATGTTGCGTCCGTTGCGATGCCCACGCTGGCAGGCCTCATGCAGCCGCTCCTTGAGCAGGCCGCGATTGGCGAGCCCGGTGAGATCGTCATGCTGACTCAGATAACGCAGGCGTTCCTCGATCTTGCGCCGTACGCTGAGATCGGAAATGAAGGCGACCACGTGAGAGACACTGTTGTTGGCATCACGCACTTCACGCAACTGCACCCACTGCGGGTAGACCTCGCCGCTCTTGCGCGTCTCGATCAGCTCGCCCTGCCAGTAGCCATGACGCTCCAGTGCTTCGCGCATCGCCGCGTACTGGCGCTGGCTTTCCGGTGAGCCGGCAATGCGCGCCACGCTACGACCGAGCAATTCCTCACGGCTATAACCGGACAACGCACAACAGGCGTCATTGATCGCCAGCACGCGGTACTTGGCGTTCATGATCACCATGCCTTCGCTGGCCGCTTCGAACACCGTCGCAGCCAGTCGCTGCTGCTCGGCCTGGCGGCGCAGATCACTGATGTCGCGACGGGTACCGATCATGCGCAGCGCTCGCCCGGAAGCATCACGCTGGATCACCCGCCCGCGGTCCTCCATGCAGATCTCAGTGCCATCGGCTCGCAACGCACGATACTCGACGGCAAAAAACTCGGTTTCGCCCTTCAGGTGCGAAATCAGGGTGGCGCGGACACCCGCCAGATCATCCGGATGGATGTCCGGCAGCGGGGAGCCGTCTTCGTCATGGCGCCTTTGTAGCCCGATGCCAAAGACCACCTCGAGTCGAGAGTGGTGAATGCGGTTGTGTTGCAGGTCCCAGTCCCAAAGCCCGAGACCGCTGGCATCGAGGGCCAGATTCAGTCGCGCCTCGCTTTCGCCCAGCTCCTCGGCAACCCGGGCCAGCTCGGCGGTGCGCTTGACCACCCGCTGCTCGAGGTCGTCATAAGCGTCACGCAATTGCTGCTCGGCATGGCGGCGCTGCTCGACTTCCGATGCCAGGCGACGGTTGAGCACATCCGCCTCGCGCCCGGCCTTTTCCAGCCGCTCGATCAGGCGCTGCTTGTGCAACCGCTGTTGCAGGCCGTCGCTGACCAGTCGGTTGATCTGCCAAGCGATCAGGCTCAGGGTCGCAAGCACGATCATCGCCAACAAGCCCCACCCCTGCTGCAGCGGGTGCTCACTGGTCATTAGGAGCAAGCCCGTCGGCAGCAGGCTGGGCACGGCAAAACTGAAGAACGCCGGCAGACTGACCCCGTAGGCGACACTGGCTGCCACCACCACCGAGCCGATCAGACCGTAGAGCAGCGCCTGGGTGACGAACACGTCAGGCGGCACCAGAACCACCATGGCGTAGCACAGACTCAGCGCAGAGGCAGCACTGCCCAGCAAGAAGCGCCAGCGCCAATACGGCTCTGCCTGCTGCTCGGAGCTGGTTCGATTGAAAGTCATGACCTGCTGCAGCCGCAACAGCCCCAGAAATGCCATCCAGCCTGCCCAGACGCCAAGCTCGATGCCGCCCCGCTCACCCCAGAGCACAACCACACAGATCAGCGTGGTGATCAACAGCAGCACAGCCGGAATACGCGAACCCCGGTACAACAGTCGTGTGCGCTCGGCGGGGTGATCGGCTGCCGATGCCCCGCTGGGGACTTGCTGCGCTGATGCCAGGTTGGCGGCTCGGATAGACTCGGTCATGGATGTTGTTCTAGTAATAGCTGCACCCGAATTAGGCTCTCTGGGAACCAAAACACGTTTGATAATGGCATGTTGCTAGCCCCTCGTCATACCACGGTGCGTCGGAAATACCCCTATGGTCACCCTTATCGACCAATGGATGAGCCGCTACACCAATCCGATTCGCCAACGGTAACCTTCGTTTGCCGCGAGCGGCACGCCGGAACGGACCACAGGGCGAGCGAAGCGCAGGCATTTCCAATAGAATGCCGCGATGCATGACGATCTCTCTCTCCTCCTGAATTCCCTCAACGATGCTCAGCGCCAGGCCGTGGCCGCGCCGCTGGGCCGTCAACTGGTATTGGCTGGCGCTGGCTCGGGCAAGACCCGGGTACTGGTGCACCGCATCGCCTGGTTGCACCAGGTCGAGCGCGCATCATTGCACTCGATTCTTTCGGTGACCTTTACCAACAAGGCTGCTGCAGAGATGCGTCAGCGTATCGAGCAGCTGCTGCACGTCAACCCGCAGGGCATGTGGGTCGGCACCTTCCACGGCCTGGCCCACCGCCTGCTGCGGGCGCACTGGCAGGAAGCCAAGCTGGCGCAGAATTTCCAGATACTCGACTCCGACGACCAGCAGCGTCTGGTCAAGCGGGTGATCCGCGAACTCGGCCTTGATGAGCAGCGCTGGCCGGCACGCCAGGCCCAGTGGTGGATAAATGGTCAGAAAGACGAAGGCCTGCGCCCGCGTAACATCCAGGCTGGCGGCGATCTGTTCCTCGCTACCCAGCTGAAGATCTACGAAGCCTACGAAGAGGCCTGCGCCCGCGCCGGCGTCATCGACTTTTCCGAACTGCTGCTGCGCGCCCTGGACCTGTGGCGTGATCATCCGGGTTTGCTCGAGCACTATCAGCGGCGCTTCCGCCACGTATTGGTCGACGAGTTCCAGGACACCAACGCCGTGCAGTACGCCTGGCTGCGACTGCTGGCCAAGGGCGGCGAAAGCCTGATGGTGGTCGGCGACGACGACCAGTCGATCTACGGCTGGCGCGGCGCGCGGATCGAGAACCTGCACCAGTTCAGCGCCGATTTCCCTGACGCCGAAACCATCCGCCTGGAGCAGAACTACCGCTCCACCGCCTGCATTCTCAAGGCCGCCAACGCGCTGATCGCCAACAATCAGGGTCGTCTCGGCAAGGAGCTCTGGACTTCCGGTTGCGAGGGCGAGCCGATCAGCCTGTACGCCGCCTTCAACGAGCACGACGAAGCGCGCTATGTGGTCGAGAGCATCGAGAAGGCCATCCGCGACGGCATGAGCCGCAGCGAGATCGCCATTCTCTATCGATCCAACGCCCAGTCGCGGGTGCTGGAAGAAGCGCTGCTGCGCGAGAAGATTCCTTACCGTATCTATGGCGGCCAGCGCTTCTTCGAACGCGCCGAGATCAAGAACGCCATGGCCTACCTGCGCCTGATCCAGACCCGCGACAATGACGCGGCGCTGGAGCGGGTGATCAACGTGCCGGCCCGTGGCATCGGTGAGAAGACCGTCGAAGCACTGCGCCAGCTGGCGCGTGAGCAGGGCCTGTCGATGTGGGCGGCGCTGCATCAGGCGGTCGGTACCAAGGCGGTTTCCGGCCGCGCTGCCAGCGCGCTGAACGGCTTCGTCGAGCTGGTCGATACCCTGGCGTTGAAAGTCGAGGGCATGCAGCTGCACAACATGGCGCAGCTGGTCATCGAACAGTCCGGCCTGCTGGCCTATCACCGCGATGAGAAAGGCGAGAAAGCCCAGGCGCGGGTAGAGAACCTCGAGGAACTGGTTTCTGCCGCGCGCGCCTTCGACAGTTACAGCGAAGAGGACGACGACGTCCAATCGCCGCTTGCCGCATTCCTCGACCACGCCTCGCTGGAGGCCGGCGAACAGCAGGCCGGCGACCACGAGGACAGCGTGCAGCTGATGACCCTGCACAGCGCCAAGGGCCTGGAGTTCCCGCTGGTGTTCCTGGTCGGCATGGAAGAAGGGCTGTTCCCGCACAAGATGAGCCTGGAGGAATCCGGCCGTCTGGAAGAGGAACGCCGCCTGGCCTACGTCGGCATCACCCGCGCCATGCAGCAGCTGGTGATCACCTACGCCGAAACCCGCCGGCTGTACGGCAGCGAGACCTACAACAAGATCTCGCGCTTCGTCCGCGAAGTGCCGCCTGCGCTGATCCAGGAAGTGCGCCTGAGCAATACCGTGACGCGCTCGTTCAGTGGCAAGAGCATGAGCGGCTCCTCGCTGTTCGACGGCGCCGGCGTACCGGAAACGCCGTTCAGCCTCGGCCAGCGCGTGCGTCACTCGCTGTTCGGCGAGGGCACCATCCTCAACTTCGAAGGCTCCGGCGCCCAGGCCCGGGTGCAGGTGAATTTCGAAGACGAAGGCAGCAAATGGCTGATGCTCAGCTACGCAAAACTTGAAGCACTGTAGAGTTGACGCTAACGTCAACCCGTCATACCAACAAGCCTTCCCTATAAGAAGAATCTTCCAAGGATACCGACCCATGAAACGCCGCCATCTGTTCGGTGCTGCCGCTGCCTTGCTTGCTATCCTCGGCCTTGCCGGCTGCAATGACGACAAGAAAGTCGAAAACGCCGGCCAACCAGCCGCCAGCGAACCCGCCAAGACCTACACCTGGAAAATGGTCACCGCCTGGCCGAAGAACTACCCGGGCCTGGGCACCGCCGCCGAGCGCCTGGCCGACCGCGTCAAGGTGATGAGCGACGGCCGCCTGACCATCAAGGTCTACGCCGCCGGCGAACTGGTTCCGGCGCTGGAAGTGTTCGATGCCGTTTCCCGCGGCACCGCCGAACTGGGTCACGGCGCCGCCTACTACTGGAAAGGCAAGGTCCCGACCGCGCAGTTCTTCACCTCGGTCCCGTTCGGGCTGTCCGCCATCGAAATGAACGCCTGGCTCAGCAAAGGCGACGGCCAGAAGTTCTGGGAAGAGGCCTATGCACCCTTCGGCGTGAAGCCGATGGTGGTCGGAAACACCGGCATGCAGATGGGCGGCTGGTACAACAAGGAAATCAATGCGCTGGGCGATCTGCGCGGCCTGAAGATCCGCATGCCGGGCCTCGGCGGCGAAGTGCTGGCGCGCCTCGGCGCGACCACCGTGAACCTGCCTGGCGGCGAAGTGTTCACCGCGTTGCAGACCGGCGCCATCGACGCCACTGACTGGGTCAGCCCGTACAACGATCTGGCCTTCGGTTTGCACAAGGCGGCCAAGTACTACTACTACCCGGGCTGGCAGGAGCCGCAGGCGGTGCTGGAGTTGCTGGTCAATCAGAAGGCAATGGATACCCTGCCCGAGGACCTGCAAGCCATCCTCACCGAAGCGACCCGCGCGGCCAGCCGCGACATGATGGACGACTACGTCTACAACAACGCCATGGCGCTGGAGCAGCTCAAGCAGCAGGGCGTGGAGCTCAAGCGCTTCCCTGACGAGGTGCTCGACTCCATGCAGGAACAATCGGAACTGGTACTCGGCGAGCTGGCCGCACAAAGCGAGCTGAACGGTCGCATCTGGGCGTCGATGAAGGCCTTCCAGGAGCAGGTCAAGCCGATGCACGAGATCTCCGAGAAGGAACTGTACAACTGGCGCTAAACCCGCTGCAGCACAGAACGGAGCCGTCAGGCTCCGTTTTCGCATCTTGCCCAGCGCTCACCCGGCGCGACCAACGGTCGCAAGCAAAAGCCGGTAACATACTGCCCCTGGCCAACCCCTGCCCGTCTCGGCAGGATGGCGCGCGTACTCCACTCTTTTCAGCGGGAACACTCAATGCAACGTGTGCTTAGCATTTTCATGGCGCTGTGTATCAGCCTGACCTTCGCGCTCGACGCCCACGCCAAGCGCTTCGGCGGCGGCAAGAGCTTCGGCTCGGCGCCGAGCCACCAAACTCGCCAGGCGCCCCAGCAGACCCAGGCCGCGCCGAATCAGGCAGGTCGTCAGACGCCCGCCGCCGCGAGCGGTGCTTCCCGCTGGCTCGGCCCACTGGCCGGTCTGGCCGCCGGTGGCCTGCTCGCTTCCATGTTCATGGGCGACGGCTTCGAGGGTATCCAGTTCATGGATATCCTGATCTTCGGCGCGATCGCGTTCCTGCTGTTCCGCTTCCTCGCCGCCCGCCGTCGCCAGCAGCAGCCAGCCATGGCTGGCCATGCGCCGATGCAGCGTGAAATGCCGCAGCAGCCGGCAAGCTCCATCTTCGGTGGCAGCGCCGCCCCGGTTGCCGCCGCTCCGGTGATCAACGCCCCGGCCTGGTTCAACGAGCAGAGCTTCGTCGCTGCGGCCCGCGAGCACTTCCTCTCGCTGCAGCAGCACTGGGACGCCAACGAGATGGACAAGATCGCCGAGTTCGTCACCCCGCAACTGCTGGGCTTCCTCAAGCAGGAACGCGCCGAGATCGGTGATGCCTACCAAGCGACCTACATCGACGATCTGCAGATCCAACTCGACGGTGTCGACGACGATGCCGAGAAGACCACCGCCACCCTGACCTTCAACGGTGTATCGAAGACTTCGCGCTTCGACCAGGGCGAGCCGTTCAGCGAAAGCTGGCGCATGGAGCGTGCCCAGGGCGAGAACCAGCCATGGGTCGTCGCTGGTATTCGCCAGAACGCCTGACCGACGTAACACGGAAAACCGGTCTGCCTCAGGGCAGACCACAGACAAACCCCGCCACTCGGCGGGGTTTGTCGTTTCTGAGCGGCAAGCGACGCGGTGCTGCGAGCCGCTCGGCGAAGCTGCTCCCCCATCACTCCTTGAGAAAGCCCAGCAGATCGTTGTTGAAGCGCTGCTTGTGGGTGTCAGTCAGGCCGTGCGGCGCACCGGGATAGACGATCAGCTTCGCGCCCTTGATCAATGCAGCGGACGCCTTGCCCGAGCTGTCTAGCGGTACGATCTGGTCATCGTCGCCGTGGATCACCAGCGTCGGTACGTCGAACTTCTTCAGGTCGCCGCGGAAGTCCGTTGCCGAGAAGGCGGCAATGGAGTCGTAGGTATTCTTGTGCCCGGCCTGCAGACCCTGAGCACGCCAGTTGTCGATCAGCCCCTGGGGGGCCTTCGCACCCGGACGATTGAAGCCGTAGAACGGGCCGGAGGCGAGGTCGAGGTACAGCTGTGCGCGATCTTCCAGCGATGCCTTGCGGATGCCGTCGAAGACTTCCATTGGCAGACCACCCGGGTTATCCGCAGTTTTCAACATCATCGGCGGCACGGCGCTGACCAGCACGGCTTTTTTAACCCGTTCGGTGCCGTGGCGACCGATGTAGCGCGCCACCTCGCCGCCACCGGTGGAGAAGCCCACCAGCGTGACGTCCTTCAGGTCCAGCGCCTCGATCACCGCGGCCAGGTCGTCTGCGTAGTGATCCATATCGTTGCCTTGCCACGGCTGACTGGAGCGGCCATGGCCGCGGCGGTCGTGAGCGACCACGCGATAGCCTTCGGATGCGAGGAACAGCATCTGCGATTCCCAGCTGTCCGAGTTGAGCGGCCAGCCGTGGCTGAAGGTCACCACCGGACCATCCTTCGGGCCCCAGTCCTTGTAGTAGAGCTGCACGCCGTCGGCCGTGGTGATGGTGCTGGCGGTGCGGACGCTGGCGATGCTGGATGTCGGTTGCGTCGTCTGCTCCGGCTGCGCGGCGAAGGCCGGCTGTATCGCGATCGCCAGCAGCGGGAGGGTGAAGGTACGGATGATGGCATTCATGGCGTGTGTCTCCTGTTCGTAGGTACGGTGGTCTGGATCAGTCGGCGAGGATCAGCGTTACGTCGATGTTGCCGCGGGTGGCATTGGAGTACGGGCAGACCACATGGGCCTGGTCGACCAGCTCCTGCAATACGTCGCGGGCAATGCCGGGCGCGCTGATGGTCAGCTCGGCCTCGATGCCGAAGCCGGTGGGGATCTGGCCGATGCCAACCTTGCCGGTGATGCGGGTATCCGCCGGCAGGGCGACCTTCTGCTTGCCAGCGACGAACTTCAGCGCGCCGAGAAAGCAGGCCGAATAGCCGGCAGCGAACAGCTGCTCGGGGTTGGTGCCCGGGCCGCCGGCGCCGCCCAGTTCACGCGGCGTGGACAGTTGCACGTCGAGCGCCTGGTCGGAGGAGCTGGCGCGACCTTCACGGCCGCCGGTGGCGGTTGCAGTGGCGGTGTAGAGAATCTTTTCGATGGTCATGGCTACGGTTCCTGTTCTGTTGGTAGGCCAGGGCGTTGTTGCCCGGTGAGCGCTATTCTGCTCACCACAGAAAACTATTGGTGACGTAGAATCCTGAAAACATGATCAGGAGTACGAAGATGGCCGACCGGCTCGCTGCACTGATGACCCACTTCCCGATGCGCGCACAGGTGTTCAACGCCGGGCCGCTGTGCGGCATCAACACTCTGCAAAGCGATGGCGTGCACGGACAGCTGCATCTGGTGCGCAGCGGCACGCTGGAGGCGCGCTATGGCAGGGAGTCGCTGATGGTCGAGCAACCGAGCCTGCTGCTGTTTCCGCGCCCGCTAACGCACCGTTTCATCGTCGCCCCCGGGCAGAACGCGGACATGGTCTGCGCGAACCTGTCGTTCGAAGGCGGCACCAGCAACCCGATTGCCTCTGCGCTGGCCGATGTCGTCTGCTTGCCGCTGGATCAGGTCTGGGGCGCCGAGCCGATTCTCTCGCTGCTGTTCGAGGAGGCCTTCGAACAACGCTGCGGGCGCGTGGCATTGGTCGAGCGGTTGCTCGAAGTGGTGATGATCCAGGTCCTGCGTCAGCTGATGGAAAGCGACGAGGTGAATGGCGGGCTGCTGTCCGGGCTGGCGCACCCGCGCCTGCGCAATGCCCTGGTGGCGATGCACGAAGCGCCGGCGCAAGACTGGACGCTCGAGGAGCTGGCCAGGGCCGCCGGAATGTCACGCAGCGTGTTCGCCACGGCCTTTCGCGAGACGGTCGGCACCACGCCGGGCCAGTATCTGCAGGGTTGGCGCGTCCGCCTGGCACAGAAAGCCTTGCGCCGCGGGCGGCCGATCAAGGTGATCGCGATCGAAGTGGGCTACGGCAGCGAAGCCGCATTCTCCCGGGCTTTCAAGGCGCACACCGGGCAATCGCCCAGGGATTGGAAAAAGCAGCTGGCCATGGCTGCCGATGCCTGAATGCCCGCCCCGACCAAGGCTCGTTTATCGGTACGCCGCGAGGCAGCGGAGCTCGGAATTAGTCCTTTACTTTGTCCATTCTTGACTAAGCTGCTTAGCAGACGCCGGCAAAGCATCGGCGTACCAGCCTGATAAGAAAGGAGAACACCGATGGATATGAACCGTCGACAGTTCTTCAAGGTCTGCGGTGTGGGCCTTGGGGCGTCGAGCATGGCGGCATTGGGCATGGCACCGCCGTCGGCGTATGCCGAGTCGATACGGCATTTCAAACTGACCAACACGCGCGAAACCCGCAACACCTGCCCTTACTGCTCGGTCGGCTGCGGACTGATCCTCTACAGCCATGGCAGTGGCGGCAAGAACGTCGCGCAGAACATCATTCATATCGAAGGCGACTCCGATCACCCGGTCAACCGCGGCACGCTGTGCCCGAAGGGCGCGGGCCTGCTGGACTTCGTTCACAGCCCCAACCGCCTGACTCACCCGGAAGTCCGTGAAGCCGGCAGCAACGAGTGGAAGCGCATCGAGTGGAGCGATGCCCTCGACCGCATCGCGCGGCTGATGAAGGACGACCGCGATGCCAATTTCATCGAGCGCAATGAAAAGGGCCAGACGGTCAATCGCTGGCTGACTACCGGTTTCCTGGCCGCCTCGGCATCATCCAACGAGGCTGGCTACATCACCCACAAAGTGGTTCGTTCACTCGGCATTCTGGGATTCGACAACCAGGCACGTGTCTGACATGGCCCGACGGTGGCAAGTCTTGCCCCGACGTTTGGCCGTGGAGCCATGACCAATCACTGGTCCGATATCCAGAACGCTGACCTGATCCTGATCATGGGCGGTAACGCCGCCGAAGCGCACCCGTGCGGCTTCAAATGGGTTACAGAGGCCAAGGCGCGCAACAAGGCGCGGCTGGTGGTGGTCGACCCACGCTTCACCCGCTCGGCCTCGGTGGCCGATTACTACGCGCCGATCCGTACCGGAACCGACATCGCCTTCCTTGGCGGGTTGATCAACTACCTGCTGGAAAACGACAAGATCCAGCACGAGTACGTGGTCAACTACACAGATGTCTCGTTCATCGTGAAGGAAGGCTTCGGCTTCGAGAACGGCCTGTTCAACGGCTACGACGCCGACCGCCGCGCCTACCCGGACAAATCAGCCTGGAGTTACGAGCTCGACGAGGACGGTTTTGCCCGCGTCGACAAGAGCCTTACGCATCCGCGCTGCGTGTTCAATCTGCTCAAGCAGCACTACAGCCGCTACACGCCGGAGGTGGTCAGCAACATATGCGGCACGCCGCAAGACCGCATGCTCAAGGTCTGGGAAACCATCGCCGAGACTTCGGTGCCGGGCAAGGTCATGACCATCATGTATGCCCTCGGCTGGACCCAGCATTCGACCGGCTCGCAGATGATCCGCACCGGCGCCATGGTGCAGCTGCTGCTCGGCAACATCGGCATGCCCGGCGGCGGCATGAATGCCCTGCGCGGGCACTCCAACATCCAGGGCCTGACCGACCTCGGCCTGCTCTCCAACCTGTTGCCGGGCTACATGACCCTGCCGCTGGAAGCCGAGCAGGATTACACCTCCTACATCGCCAAGCGCACTGCCAAGCCGCTACGGCCGGGGCAGCTGTCCTACTGGCAGCACTACGAGAAATTCCACGTCAGCCTGATGAAGGCCTGGTACGGCAAGAACGCCACGGCGGAGAACAACTGGGGTTACGACTGGCTGCCGAAGCTGGATATCCCCGGCTACGACGTGCTCAAGGTGTTCGACATGATGTACCAGGGGCAGGTGAACGGTTATTTCTGCCAGGGCTTCAACCCCATCGCCTCGTTCCCCAACAAGGCCAAGGTCAGCGCCGCACTGGCCAAGCTCAAGTACCTGGTGATCATGGACCCGCTGGCCACCGAGACGTCGGAGTTCTGGCGCAATGCCGGCGAATACAACGACGTCGACACCGCCAGCATCCAGACCACGGTGTTCCGCCTGCCGACCACCTGCTTCGCCGAGGAGGACGGCTCGCTGGTCAACAGCAGCCGCTGGCTGCAGTGGCACTGGAAGGCCGCCGAGCCGCCAGGCCAGGCGCAGACAGACGTGGTGATCATGGGCGGGCTGTTCCATCGTCTGCGCGAAATGTATCGCAAGGAGGGCGGCGCCTACGCCGAACCGCTGCTCAACATCGACTGGGGCTATCGCCAGCCGGAAGAACCGACCGCCGAGGAAATCGCCCAGGAGTACAACGGCAGAGCCTTGAGCGATGTCTTCGACCTGCAGACCGGCGCTCAGGTGGCCAAGGCCGGTGAACTGCTACCAGGCTTCGGCCTGCTGCGTGCCGACGGCACCACCTCCAGCGGCTGCTGGATCTGGTGCGGCTCCTGGACTCAGGCCGGCAACCAGATGGCCCGGCGCGACGACGCCGACCCCTACGGCATGGGCCAGACGCTGGGCTGGGCCTGGGCCTGGCCGGCCAACCGCCGCATCCTCTACAACCGTGCATCTGCCGACCCCGCAGGCAACCCGTGGGAGCCGCAGAAAAAGCGGCTGGTGTGGTGGGACGGCGGCAAATGGGGCGGTACCGACGTGCCGGACTTCAAGGTCGACTCGCGGCCCGAGGACGGCATGAACCCGTTCATCATGAACCCCGAAGGGGTGGCGCGACTGTTCGCCGTGGACAAGATGAACGAGGGGCCATTCCCCGAGCATTACGAGCCGTTCGAGACGCCCATCGGGCGCAACCCCATGCACCCGGACAATCCGAATGCCATCAGCAACCCGGCCGCGCGGGTGTTCAAGAACGACATGGAGCTGTTCGGCACCGCGGAGGACTTCCCCTACGCGGCCACCACCTACCGGCTGACGGAGCATTTCCACTTCTGGACCAAGCATTGCCGGCTCAACGCGATCACCCAACCCGAGCAATTCGTCGAGATCGGCGAAGTGCTGGCCAACGAGTTGGACATCAAGGCCGGTGAGCGGGTCAAGGTGTCGTCCAACCGCGGCTACATCAAGGCGGTGGCAGTGGTGACCAAGCGCATCAAGCCGCTGACGGTGGACGGCCAGACCGTGCACCACATCGGCATCCCGCTGCACTGGGGCTTCGCCGGAGTGGCGCGCAACGGTTACCTGACCAACACGCTGACGCCGTTCGTGGGTGACGCCAACACCCAGACGCCGGAGTTCAAGTCGTTCCTGGTCAACGTGGAGAAGGCATGATGGCTACTCAAGACGTGATTGCCCGCTCCGCCACGACCACCGAGCGGCCGTCGATCCGCGAGATCGGCGAAGTGGCGAAACTGATCGACACCTCCAAGTGCATCGGCTGCAAGGCCTGCCAGGTGGCGTGTTCGGAATGGAACGACCTGCGCGACGAAGTCGGCACCAGCAACGGGACCTACGACAACCCGATCGACCTCACCGCCGAATCCTGGACGGTGATGAAGTTCGCCGAGTACGAGAACCCCGGCAGTGGCGACCTCGAGTGGCTGATCCGCAAGGACGGCTGCATGCACTGCGCGGACCCGGGCTGCCTCAAAGCCTGCCCGGCGCCGGGAGCGATCGTTAAGTACGCCAACGGTATCGTCGACTTCAACCAGGACCACTGCATCGGCTGCGGCTACTGCATCACCGGCTGCCCGTTCGACATCCCGCGCATTTCCGAGAAGGACAAGAAGGCCTACAAGTGCACGCTGTGTTCCGACCGCGTTTCCGTCGGCCTTGAGCCAGCCTGCGTAAAGACCTGCCCCACTGGGGCCATCGTCTTCGGCAGCAAGGACGACATGAAGGAGCACGCGGCCGGGCGCATCGCCGATCTGAAGGAGCGCGGTTTCGACCAAGCCGGGCTGTACGACCCCGATGGCGTCGGCGGTACGCACGTGATGTACGTGCTGCACCATGCCGATCAGCCTTCGCTGTACAGCGACCTGCCGAACGAGCCGACCATCAGCCCGTTGGTCAGCCTGTGGAAAGGTGTGACCAAGCCCCTCGCCCTGCTGGGCATGGGAGCGGCGGTGCTGGCCGGCTTCTTCCACTACACGCGGGTCGGCCCTGTTCGCGTCGAGGAAGAGGACGAGAAGGCCGAACTCAGCGAGCCCGTGGTGCACCAGGTCGATCCCTCGGTGCATGTGGTCGACCCCAAGGAGCCGCGACCCTGAATCCGGCGGCCCCGCTCGCGGGGCCATCCTCGGAGTCGATCGCTCAAGGAGCCAACGATGAATAACAACGACATCGAACGCTACAACCCCTCGCAGCGAACCAATCACTGGATCGTTGCCATCCTCTTCGTCCTTGCCGCGCTGTCCGGCCTGGCGCTGTTCCATCCGGCGCTGTTCGGCCTCTCCGGGCTGTTCGGCGGCGGCACCTGGACGCGCATCCTGCACCCCTTCATCGGGGTCGCGATGTTCGTCTTCTTCCTCTGGCTAGCGATCCGCTTTGCCGGGCACAACCGCATCGAAGCGCGCGACCGCCAGTGGCTCAGGCAGATCAACGACGTGGTGCACAACCGTGAGGACAAGCTGCCGGAAGTCGGCCGCTACAACGCCGGGCAGAAGGTGCTGTTCTGGGTGCTGATCCTCAGCATGCTGGTGCTGCTGTTCAGCGGCATCGTCATCTGGCGCGAGTACTTCAGCAGCTTCTTCGGCATCGTCTCGCTGCGCTGGGCCAGCCTGCTGCATGCCATCGCCGCCTTTGTGCTGATCGTCAGCATCATCGTGCATATCTATGCCGCCATCTGGCTCAAGGGTTCCATGGGCGCGATGCTCTACGGCACCGTCAGCCGCGCCTGGGCACGCAAGCACCACCCCGCCTGGTATCGGGAGATCACCGAGCGCAAATAAGCGGCACCGCTGTTCAACTGAAGATTCCCGAGCACCCGCGCGGGAATCTTCAGCCCCACGCACCATCGAAAGCCGAGCGGTAGCCGATGACGGACTATGCTGTTCGGCACAACCCCAAGAAAAGGAGTCCTGCGTGGCAGGCACCATTCTCGAGCCCGGGCAGATCGAAGCTGCTGCCTGCAAACCACCCTTCATCAACCTGCCGCCGCGCGATCTGTTCGCCCTGCGCAGCGCGCGCCTGACAAAGCTCGCAGAAGGCCATCCGTTCGCCGACTACCTACGCCTGCTCGCGGTCATCTGCCAGGCGCAACAGCACGTGCTGGACAACCACCCCGCCGAACTACCGGTGGACGCCCATCGCACCGCGGAATGCCTCAAGCATGGCCTGCCTCCGCTCGCCGCCGACACCCTGGTGCGTGAAGGTGCCTGGCTGCCGCTGCTGGATGCCTGGCTGACGGCCTTCGTGGTGCCGGACAACCCCGCCGTAGCCGCCGCTATCGGGCAGCTTCGCGAGGCCGACAGTGGCCAGCGCAAGGCCTGGGCCGTTTCATTGCTCAGCGGCCAGTACGACAGCCTGCCGCCAGCGCTGGTGCCCTTCCTCGGCGCCGGCCTGCAACTGGCGTGGAGCCACTGGCTGCTGCAACTGGACCTCACCACCCTGCGCGAACGCGAAGACCAGACCCACTGCCCCTGCTGCGGCGCACCGCCCATGGCCGGCATCATTCGCCATCTTGGCAAGCTCAACGGCCTGCGCTATCTGGTCTGCTCGCTGTGCGCCTGCGAATGGCACTACGTACGGCTGAAATGCAGCCACTGTCGCAGCACCAAGAAGCTCGACTACCTGCACTTTGAGGGCTCGCCCCAGGGCGTCAAGGCCGAGGTGTGTCCCGAGTGCAACAGCTACCTCAAGCAGCTCTATCTCGAACTGGCGTCGGATGGCGAAAGCCTCTCCGCCGACCTCGTGACCCTGGACCTGGACCTGCTGCTGGCCGAGCAGGGCTTTCAGCGCCAGGCGCCTAACCTGCTGCTGGCACCGGGGGGCGATGCATGAGCAGCAGCCACCTGCCCTCGGTCGACAGGCTGCTGCGTAACCCAGCCTGCCAACCGCTGCAGCAGCGCTACGGCCGCCAGGCATTACTGAACACCCTGCGCGACCTGCTCGATGAATTGCGCGAACCGGCCCGCCACGGCCAGCTGGCCGCGCTGGAACTGTCCGAAGCGGTGCTCGCCGGGCGCGCCGGCGAACGCCTGGCCAGCCAGCACAAGAGCCGCGTGCGCCGAGTGTTCAACCTCACTGGCACGGTGCTGCACACCAACCTCGGGCGCGCCCTGTTGCCGGATGAAGCCATAGAGGCAATCACCCTCGCCGCGCGCTACCCGCTCAACCTGGAATTCGATCTCGCCACCGGCAAACGCGGCGATCGCGACGACCTCATCGAAGGACTGATCCGCGAGCTGACCGGCGCCGAGGCGGTCACCGTGGTCAACAACAACGCCGCCGCCGTGCTGCTGGCCTTGAACAGCCTCGGCGCGCGCAAGGAAGGCATCATTTCCCGTGGCGAGCTGATCGAGATCGGCGGCGCCTTCCGCATCCCGGACATCATGGCCCGCGCCGGCGTGAAGCTGCATGAAGTCGGCACCACCAACCGCACCCACGCCAAGGACTACGAAGCGGCGATCAACCCGCGCTCGGGTCTGCTGATGCGCGTGCACACCAGCAACTACAGCGTGCAGGGCTTCACCGCCAGCGTCGCTACCGCCGAACTGGCGCGCATCGCCCATGCCCACGATCTGCCGTTGTTGGAAGATCTCGGCAGCGGCAGCCTGCTCGACCTCTCGCGCTGGGGCCTGCCCAAGGAGCCGACGGTGCAGGAAGCGCTGCGCGACGGCGCCGATATCGTCACCTTCAGCGGCGACAAGCTGCTCGGCGGCCCGCAGGCCGGGCTGATCGTCGGCAGCAAGGCGCTGATTCAGAAGATCAAGAAGAACCCGCTCAAGCGCGCCCTGCGCGTCGACAAGCTGACCCTTGCCGCGCTGGAAGCGGTGCTCAACCTCTATCGCGACCCCGACCGCCTCGCCGAACGCCTCACCAGCCTGCGCCTGCTCAGCCGCCCGCAGGCCGACATTCGTACCCAGGCTGAACGCATCGCCCCGGCGCTGACCGCCGTGCTCGGTGAAACCTGGCAAGTCGCAGTAGCCGATGCCCTGGGCATGATCGGCAGCGGCGCGCAGCCGGTGGCACGCCTGCCCAGTGCCGCCCTGTGCATCCGCCCGCAGCAACCCAAGCGTCTGCGCGGCCGCAGCCTGCGGCAGCTGGAAGAAGCCCTGCGCTGCCTGCCGATTCCGGTGCTCGGGCGCATCGATGACGACGCCCTCTGGCTCGACCTGCGCCAGCTCGACGACGAACCGGCATTCCTCCAGCAATTACCGCACCTGCAAGAGGAGCTGGCCCGTTGATCGTCGGTACCGCCGGCCATATCGACCATGGCAAGACCGCACTGCTGCAAGCCCTCACCGGGCAACAGGGCGACCGCCGCCGCGAAGAGCGCGAACGCGGCATCACAATCGACCTCGGCTACGTCTACGCCGACCTCGGTGAAGGCAGCCTCACCGGCTTTATCGACGTGCCGGGCCATGAACGCTTTGTGCGCAACATGCTGGCCGGCGCCAGCGGCATCGACTGCGTACTGCTGGTGGTGGCTGCCGATGACGGCGTGATGCCGCAGACCCGAGAACACCTGGCCATCGTCGAACTGCTTGGCATCCGCCGCGCTCTGGTAGCGCTGACCAAGATCGACCGCGTCGGGCCGGCGCGCATCGCCGAAGTTGAGCAGCAGATCGAGGCCCTGCTGGCCGCCGGGCCGTTGGCCGGCGCGCCGATCTTTCCGGTCTCCAGCATCCGCGGCGATGGCATCGACGCCCTGCGCACCGCGCTGATCGAAGAAGCCGCACGCACCGCAGCCCGCAGCGACAGCGGCCACTTCCGCCTGGCCATCGACCGCGCCTTCAGCGTCACTGGCGCCGGCGTGGTGGTCACCGGCACCGCCTTTGCCGGGCGCGTGCGGATCGGCGACGAACTGCTGCTCGGCCCCACCGGCAAACGCGTGCGCGTCCGTGGTCTCCACGCGCAGAACCGTGAAGCGGGCGAAGCCCATGCCGGCCAGCGGGTGGCACTGAATCTTGCCGGCGAGCGGCTGGCCGTCGAGCAAATCCATCGCGGCGATTGGCTGCTGCACCCATTGCTGCACGCACCAACCCAACGCATCGATATCGACGTCCAACTGCTGCCCGGCGAAGCCCACGAGCTCAAGCACTGGACGCCGGTGCACGTACACCTCGGCGCCCAGGACGTCACCGCCCGCGTCGCCCTGCTCGAAGGCACGAGCCTGGCGCCGGGCGAACGCGCCTTCGCCCAACTACTGCTGAATGCACCGAGCCACGCCGTGCACGGCGACCGTATCGTCCTTCGCGATCAGTCCGCCCAGCGCACCCTTGGCGGTGGTCGTGTGCTCGACCCCTATGCACCGCCACGTAACCGCCGCCGCGCCGCACGGCTGGAACAACTTCGCGCCCTCGACCAGCCGAGCCTGGAGAAGGCATTGCCGCCGCTGCTCGCCAGCGCCACCAACGGCATTGACCCGCATAGCCTGGAACGCCAATTCAACCGCCCGCGCGAAGGCTGGCAGCTGCCGCAAGGCGTACTGGAAGTCGGCACGCGATTGGGGCCACGGCTGTTCGACCAGGCCCGCTGGAACGAACTCGAAGCCACCCTGCTCGCCGCCCTGCAGCGTTTTCACGAAGAACAACCCGACGAACTCGGCCCCGACCGCGACCGCCTGCGCCGCTATGCCCTGACGCAACTGGAACGGCCGGTGTTCATCGCCCTGCTGGAACAGGCACTGGCCGCCGGCCACATCGAAACCAGCGGCCCCTGGCTGCACCGCCCCGATCATCGGGTACGCCTGAGCGATACGGAAGAAAGTTTGAAGGAACGCCTGTGGCCTCTGCTCGAAGCCGGCCAGTTCGACCCACCCTGGGTCCGCGACCTGGCCCGCGACCTCGGCGTCGATGAAACGCAGATGCGCAACTTGCTACGCAAGCTCGCCCGCCTCGGCCTGCTGCAACAGGTGGTGAAAGATTTGTTCTACCCCGAGTTCACCATTCGCCAACTCGCGGGGCATGTACTACAACTGGAAGCACAAAGCGGCGTGATCCGCGCCGCCGCTTTCCGCGACCGTATCCAGCTCGGCCGCAAACGCAGCATCCAGCTGCTCGAACACTTCGACCGCATTGGCTTCACCCGCCGCTTCGGCAACGAACGCAAAGTCCGCCAAGACAGCGCGTTGGCGATCCAGTCAGGCCTGGGGTAGGCTGGTCGCCGCTTCCTTTCTCACATCAAGACCAGATAAGGAAGGCAATCGCACCCGGTGGTGCGGCCGGGCTTCAAACCCGGTTGGGGGCGGCAGCCGCTCCCGGGTGAGTTCGACTCTCACTGCCTTCCGCCATCTACCCCTCGCCACCACCCTGCGACAGCCCGCCTCACTTCGCAATATCAAAAAGCCATCGCGCTCCAGCGCGAAGCGCGTCACAATCGCGGCTTTTCTTTCCAGGGATAGGAGAGGTGTCTTGGGTAACCCGCCAGATGAGCGTCGGGCGTTTCATGCGCTGCGTGACCACATCGAGTGTCTGCTAGCTGAAGGTGCATCCCTCGTGGGACGTGAGCCTGTTCGGCTGAGCTTTCAGGGACGGACGCTGACGGTGCAGCACGGGATGTTGGTCAACGAGAATGGCCATCAGGATCTGATCGAGACGCTGGCCGAGCTGGAGTGGAAGAACAAGCGTACGCGCGATATGGCGATCGATATCTGTATCCGGCAGCTGGACCATGCGATCAAGGCGAGTTGCGACAAGGTTCTCGAGGGGTCGACGCCGGATAAGTCTTGAGTGCGGTGCGGTGCAATCGCCAGGTGATCGATTGGTGTTGGCTCGGTGGGCTGAAGCCCACCCTACGTTGCATGGCCATGCGATCAGGGCGTTGCGACAAGGTTCTCGAGGATTCAACGCCGATAAGTCTTGAGCCCGGCGCGGTGCAATCGCTAGGGCTTTATCGATTGGTGTCGGCTTGGTGGGCTAAAGCCCACTCTACGTAGCGCCGGCGCCTATTTCCATTGCAACGCCTGCACATGGGCGTTGGCGGGGTCGAAGTTGTCGAGCCGCATGCGTTCGGCGATGGCCGCCGCTGCGGCCTCACCCAGCGGGAACTCTTCGCGCACGGCGGCCCAGTCCGCTGGCTGCAGGCGAACCATCCAGCCCTCCCCGTAGCAATCCTGGTTGATCAGCGCCGGGCGCTTGAGTAGCGCTTCGTTCACCTCCAGCAATTCTCCACTGACCGGGCTGCGTGCCGACGAGGCGGCCTTGGCGAACTCGACCACGCCGAAGCTGCGCTCGCGCTCGATGCGTGCGCCGACGCGCTTGGGCGTGAAAGCGAATATCTGGCCGTACAGGGCGCAACCGTAGGCGGTCAGGCCGATGGTCAGGCTGCCGTCGGCCTCCTCGCGCAGCCACAGGCTGTGCTCCGGGGCGTAGCGCAGCGGGTCGGGAAATTCCAGGCCGTGCACATTCATAGGGTCAGCACCCGTTCGTATTCGAGGATCATCTGCGCCAGTTCGCCGCCGCTGGAAATTTCATCCAGCTCGGCGATCAGCGTGGCGGGGTCAAGCTGCACCCCGGGCTGGCGGCACATCAGCAATCGTGCGCCGGCCTGCTTGGCGTTGCGGATAAAGTGCAGCAGCGGCTCGCCGCCCTCCATCGCGCGTAGCGATTCGGCCACCTCGCGACGCGCCAGCTGCGTGCCCTCGCCGGTGAGGTAAAGGGTTACCTCGGCATCCATACAAGCCAGCAGCGTGGCGATATGGAAAGGCGCGGCGCAGCGTGCCGGGGTGCTGGGGCCGCCGGCGACCAAAACGAGCACGCGTTGTGGACGGTTCTGCTGCATAAATCCTCGATCGGAAAAGTCATTCGGCGAGTTAAGCCGTCAAGCGCACGTTCGCAGGCGTTCGAACCATAGCGCGAAACTATCATCACCATAGCCTACCGTTTACGAATTGATGGTCTAGGATTTTCTGCGTGCACTGAAAAGGAGATCGAGCATGTTGGCAACATTGCTACCGGCCCTTAAAGAACTCGCCCTGCCGCTAAAGCTGCAGTTGTGGGATGGCAACGAGATCGACATCGGCCCTGCCCCTTGCGTCACGTTGGTGATCAAGGACCCCAATCTGGTCACTCGGCTGGCGCAACCGAGCCTGGATATGCTCGGCGCCGCCTATGTCGAGGGGCAGATCGACCTGCTCGGGCCGGTGGGCGAAGTTATCCGTATCGGCGATGTCATTAGCCGGGCGTTGGGCAAGGACCATTTCGCAGCGCCTGCGCGGGAGGCGCACGACAAGGCTACCGATGCCGAGGCGATCGCCTACCACTATGACCTTTCCAACGACTTCTATCGGCTCTGGTTGGACCGGGAGATGGTCTATTCCTGTGCCTATTTCGAAACCGGTGAGGAGGACATCGACCAGGCGCAGCAAGCCAAGCTGCGCCTGATCTGTCGCAAGCTGCGGCTCAAGCCAGGCGAGCGGTTGCTGGATGTGGGCTGCGGCTGGGGTGGGCTGGCGCGTTTCGCGGCGCGGGAATTCGGCGCGCAGGTGTTCGGCATCACCCTGAGCCGCGAGCAGCTGGCGCTGGCCCGCGAGCGCATTGCCGCCGAGGACCTACAAGGCAAGGTGCAGCTTGAGCTGATGGATTACCGCGACCTGCCGGCCGATGGCGGTTTCGACAAGGTGGTGAGCGTCGGCATGTTCGAGCATGTCGGGCACGCCAACCTGCCGCTGTACTGTCAGCAACTGTACGGTGCGGTTCGTCCAGGCGGGCTGGTGCTCAATCACGGCATCACTTCGCGCCACCTCGATGGACGGCCGGTCAGCCACGGGGCTGGTGCTTTCATCGACCGCTATGTATTCCCCCACGGCGAGCTGCCGCATCTGGTGAACATCAGCAGCTGCATCAGCGAGACGGGACTGGAAATCGTCGATGTGGAAAGCCTGCGCCTGCATTACGCGCGCACGCTGCAGCTGTGGAGCGAACGCCTGGAAGCACATATGCAGGAGGCGAAACAGCTGGTGCCCGAACGGGCGCTGCGGATCTGGCGGATGTATCTGGCGGGCTGCGCGTACGGTTTTCGCCGCGACTGGATCGACCTGCATCAGATTCTCGCCAGCAAGCCGCTACCGGACGGCTCCCATGAGCTGCCCTGGACGCGGGCCGATCTGTATCAGTAAGCATACGCAGCCGGCCGGAGTTAGCCGGCTGCGTCGCCAGGCGGATGCCTTGTTAGCGCAATCGATGTACTACGGGTTGGCCGGATCGAAGTTCAGCCGCCCTGCAGTGATCGCTCCGCCACATGAAGCGCAGTAAACCGTAGCCACCCCCCTCGATTTGCTTGAGCACCAGCCGACGCCTGCAACGCGCAGCGCCCGGCAAGGCGCTCATGGCTCAGCGCAGTAAAAGCAGCGGCGTGCGGGTGGTGCGGATCATGCTAGTGGTGGTGCTGCCGACGAAGAACTGGCGAATCCGCGAGTGGCCGTATGCGCCCATTACCAGCAGGTCAATACCGTGCTCGGTCTGATAGGCGTGCAGGGTCGGCTCTACGTCACCGGCGCGGATGGCGATTTCGACGCTGAACCCGGCAGCGGTCAGCACGTCACGGGCGCTTTCCAGCTGGGCACGGTTGTCCGCGGTGTCGGCTGCGACCATGACCAGATGGATCGGCATGCCCTTGAACAGCGGACTGCCGGCAAGCATTTCAACACCCTTGCGGCTGGTGGCGCTGCCGTCGAAGGCGAGCATCACGCTTTGCGGTTCGCTGAAGTCGCCGGGGGCGACCAAAATCGGCCGCTGCATGGTGCGGATGACGTTTTCCAGCTGGCTGCCGATGTGCTGGATGGCATCGCCACTGTCCTCGCCCTGACGACCAATGACCAGCAGGCGCGTTTCGTCCTGCAGGTCGCGCAGTGACTCGACCAGATCACCGTGGCGCTGGCGGCAATCGGGCAGGGTAACGCCGGCGGCTATTGCTCGCTGGCGCGCGGCGTCGAGCATCATGCGGCCTTCTTCGAGCGCCAGCTTGGCGCGCTTTTCGTCCAGTGTGGCCAGTTCCTGCAGGAGGAACTCACGGCTGCCCAGGCCGATGATGCCGCTCAGATCGCCGGACGCCGGATACTGCTGGCGATCGAGCACATGCAGCAGCGTCAGGGGTGCATCCAGGCGCTTGCTGGCCCAGGCCGAATAGTCGCAAACCGCCGCTGCCTGCGGTGATCCGTCGATACAAGCCATTACGTGGGTCATTGTTGTTCTCCTGGTCAGTGGCTCATGAGCTTGTCGATGGCCTCGGGTTTGTCATGCACACCGAAGCGGTCGACGATGGTGGCGCTGGCTTCGTTCAGGCCCAGCACTTCCACCTCGGTGCCTTCGCGGCGGAACTTGATGACCACCTTGTCCAGCGCCGCCACAGCGGTGATATCCCAGAAATGTGCGCGGGACAGGTCGATGGTGACCTTGCCGAGCGCTTCCTTGAAATCGAACGCACCGGTGAATTTGTCCGATGAGCTGAAGAATACCTGCCCGATCACCTTGTAGGTGCGCTGATTGCCGGCGGCATCCAACTCCGAACCGATGTGCAGGTAGTGGCCGACCTTGTTGGCAAAGAACATCGCCGCCAGCAGCACACCCGCCAGAACACCGTAGGCCAGGTTGTGGGTGAAGACCACCACCACCACGGTGACGACCATGACGATGTTGGTGGAAAGCGGATAGCGCTTGAGGTTGCGCAGCGAATCCCAGCTGAAGGTGCCGATCGACACCATGATCATCACCGCCACCAGCGCGGCCATGGGGATCTGCCCGACCCAATCGCTCAAGAACACCACCATCAGCAGCAGCACCACGCCGGCGATCAGCGTGGACAAACGGGTGCGGCCGCCGGATTTCACGTTGATTACCGACTGGCCGATCATCGCGCAGCCGGCCATGCCGCCGAACAGACCGGAGACGATGTTGGAAACACCCTGCCCTTTGCATTCGCGGTTCTTGTCACTGGAGGTGTCGGTGAGGTCGTCGACGATGGTTGCGGTCATCAGCGACTCCAGCAGGCCCACCACGGCCAGCGCGGCGGAGTACGGGAAGATGATTGCCAGCGTCTCGAAGGTCAGCGGCACTTCCGGCCAGAGGAACACCGGCAGCGTGTCCGGCAGGTCGCCCATGTCGGCGACGGTGCGGATGTCCAGGCCGAAGTACATGGCCACCGCCGTCATCGAGAGTATGCACACCAGCGGCGACGGGATGACCTTGCCGACCTTCGGCACATAAGGGAACAGGTAGATGATGCCCAGGCCCGCGGCGGTCATGGCGTAGACGTGCCAGGTGACGTCCGTCAGCTCCGGCAACTGCGCCATGAAGATCAGAATCGCCAGCGCGTTGACGAAACCGGTGACCACCGAGCGCGAGACGAAGCGCATCAGCGAGCCGAGACGTAGGTAGCCGGCGCCGATCTGCAGCACACCGCACAGCAGCGTTGCCGCCAGCAGGTACTGCAGGCCGTGCTCGCGTACCAGCGTCACCATCAGCAGCGCCATGGCGCCGGTGGCAGCAGAAATCATCCCCGGGCGGCCGCCGACAAAGGCGATCACCACGGCGATACAGAAAGAGGCATACAGGCCGACCCGCGGATCGACCCCAGCGATGATGGAGAAGGCGATGGCTTCGGGAATCAGTGCCAGCGCGACGACGAGGCCGGACAGCACGTCGCCACGGACGTTGGAGAACCAGTTTTGTTTGATCGATTGCAGCATCGGACTATCCAGGGCAAAAGCACCACCATGCAGACCACGGGCGGCCGGCAGCGATACAAGGCGAGTTTTTGGTGATTGATTCGGCTGTCAGTCGACGAAACGCACGGACAGCAGCGTACGACCGCCCCATGACAGGCCGTCGCAATTTGACGCGAGGGGGCGAAGCGCTATGGCGGACTAAGCAGCCAGGTCATGGGTAATACGTGCTCTTTTTCTGGGCGACTCGCCGGGCGAATCGCATTCGGGGGCGGCATTCTAGTCGTAACGCAGCATTTTTACGACCGCCAATCTAGCTCCAGAGGCCATCGAGGTTGCTGAAGCCCCAGGCGGCGGGGTCTTCGCGGCCGACGATGCGGTCGCTGCATTGCGGGCTGGAGAGATCCAGCTCGACCGGCACGATCGTCGCGCGGGCACGGGTGGAATAGAACAGTTTCAGGCGCGGCGCCGTCAGCTGCTGCGCATTGTGTTCGATGACCACACCAAGCCGCCCCGACTGCAGCCGTACCAGCGAGCCCAGCGGGTAGATGCCCACCGTGCGCACGAACGCATGCAGGATCTGGGTATCGAAATGGCCCTGCCACTGCGCCATGCGCGCCAGCGAGCCCGAAGCATCCCAGGCCGTTTTGTATGGGCGATCCGAGGTGATGGCGTCATACACGTCGCAGATCGCGCCCATGCGCGCCAGCCGGCTGATCTGCTCGCCGGCCAGCCGATGCGGATAGCCGGTGCCGTCCATCTTCTCGTGATGATGCAGGCAGACATCCAGCACCGCGTCGGACACGGACGCTCCCGCACCGAGCAGGATCGCGTGACCACGCTCGGGGTGGCTGCGCATGACGGCGTACTCGTCATCGCTGAGCTTGCCCGGCTTGTTCAGCACATCCAGCGGCATGGCCATCTTGCCGATGTCATGCAACAACCCGGCAAAGCCGGCTTCCTGGACTTCCTGTTCGCTCAGGCCCAGCTGCCGGCCCAGCGCAACCATCAGCGCGCAGACGGCCACCGAATGCATGTAGGTGTACTCGTCCTTGGTCTTCAGCCGCGCCAAGCTGAGCAATGCCGAGCCATTGCGCGCCAGGGAGGCGGAAATCTGCTCCACCAGTGGCAGGCACTGCTGCGGGTCGATGGCCTTGCCCAGCCGCGCCTCGTTGAACAGCGAGGTCACTTGCTGCTTTGAGCGCTTGAGCACCTGGGCGGCGCGCTGCATTTCTTCCTGAACGCTGCATTGCTGGGCCGATGGCGCGGCCGGCCGCGCCACTACCGGCACGGCTTCTGGGACCGGCTGCACGGTCTCGGCCGCCGGCGGCGTTGCCGTTTCGATATCGACGCCCTTGCCCACGTCGATCCACACCGCCTTTATTCCGCTGCCGCGCAACGCCTGCAGGTCGGCCGGATCGGTCAGCAGAAACTTGCTGCGCCAAAAGGAGTGATCGAACCAGCTGCCGTCCAGTGCATGGACGTACATGCCAAAGCGGAGTTGGCTGACAAGAATTTTTCTAAGCAAGGCGGACCTCGACTGGATGGAGCGGGCGTGGACGCTCCGTAATAGCGATCCCTGCTGAAGCTGAAGTAACTCCCCACAGTATACAAATGA
Source organism: Pseudomonas sp. E45-MNA-CIBAN-0222 (assembly GCF_040310405.1). Lineage (NCBI taxonomy): Bacteria > Pseudomonadati > Pseudomonadota > Gammaproteobacteria > Pseudomonadales > Pseudomonadaceae > Pseudomonas > Pseudomonas sp. E45-MNA-CIBAN-0222. Next base: position 217,056 of record NZ_JBEOPU010000004.1, on the reverse strand, counting down.
TGGCATATTGCCTCTACAGAGCCAGATCAAGACTTTGGTGCTACGTCGCGTCTCGGCAATGCGCCATCTGCACCGACTATCGCTTACCATCGGCGCGTCCCGTCGCGAGCGCCGTCATGCCTGCACTGTCCAACCGCCAGCGTGTAACCCTGATCGTGGCGCTGATTCTCATCGGCCTGCTGCTGAGCATGTATTGGGCCGGGCGTCTGGCCGAGCAGCGCGCCTGGGCCGAGCGCAGTCAAGAATCCCAGGGGCAACTTGAACTCTATGCCCAGGCGATCCATACCCAGGTCGAACGCTTCCGCTCGGTGCCGGCATTGCTGGCGCTGGATAGCGACATCCAGGGGCTGCTTGCCAACCCGGGCAACCGTGCCTTGCGCCGCGAACTGAACCAGCGCCTGGAACAGCAGAATCATGCGGCCGGCTCCTCGGTGCTGTACCTGCTCGACCGCAACGGCGAAACCATCGCCGCCAGCAACTGGCGCGACTGGAGCAGCTTCGTCGGCAACAACTACGCCTTCCGCCCGTATTTCCGCGATGCGGTGAGCAACGACAGCGGGCGTTATTTCGCTGTCGGCGTCACTACCGGGATTCCCGGCTACTTCCTCTCCAGCTCGGTGAGGAATGCCGCCGGCGAGGTGCTCGGCGTGCTGGTGGTCAAGCTGGAACTGGAAGACATGCAGCGCGACTGGGTCGGCCAGCCGGGCATCCTGCTGATCGCCGATTCGCTGGATATCGTCATTCTCACCAACCGCCCGGCCTGGCGCTTCCGCTACCTGCGCCCGCTGAGCGACGAGGTGCGCAGCCGCCTGGTCGATGCCCGACGATACGCCGAACAGACGCTGCAGCCGTTGCCGAGCAGCCGTGTGCAACAACTCGCCGAGGGCAGCGAACGGCGGCTGGTAGAAGGCCCAGATGGGCGCCGCGAATACCTCTGGCAACGCTTGGCGCTGCCAGAGGAGGACTGGACGCTGCACCTGCTGCACGACCCGCAGATGGTGGTGGCCAGCGTGCGCAGCTACCGCTTGGCCGCGGCCGGGGTGTGGATGACCCTCGCCTTCCTGCTGCTCTACCTGGCGCAACGCGGCAAGACCCGCCGCGTCGAACAGCGCAGCCGCAGCGAGCTGGAGCGCCTGGTGCACGAGCGCACCCGTGAGCTACACACCGCCCAGGACGAACTGGTGCATGCGGCGCGCATGGCCGCCCTGGGGCAGATGTCAGCCGCCCTCGCCCACGAGATCAACCAGCCGCTGACCGCATTGCGCATGCAGCTCGCCAGCCTGCGCCTGCTGCTCGACAGCGGCCGCGACGGCGAGGTGCGCGAAGGCCTCGGGCATGTCGAAGGCCTGCTCGAACGCATGGCGGCGCTGACCGGCCACCTGAAGACCTTCGCCCGCAAGAGCCCGGCCGGGCTGCGCCAGCGCCTGAGCCTGGCCGAAGTGCTGGAGCAGGCCCTGCAGCTGCTCTCGCCGCGCATTCGCAGCGAGCAGGTCGAGGTGTTCCGCCAGGTGCCGGCCGAGGCCATGGTCAGTGGCGATGCGATCCGCCTCGAGCAGGTACTGATCAATCTGCTGCACAACGCGCTGGACGCCATGAGCGGGCGTCCGCAGCGACGCCTGCGCATCCTTTGTCAGCTCGCCGGCGACAGCTGGCAGCTCAGCGTGGGCGACAACGGCGGCGGTATCCCCAGCGAGCACCTGGATCAGGTATTCGAACCCTTTTTCACTACCAAACCGGTCGGCCAGGGTCTTGGCCTTGGGCTGGCAGTGTCCTACGGCATCGTCCGTGACATGGGCGGCACGCTGGAAGTCAGCAATGACGAGCACGGCGCGGTGTTTACCCTGACGCTGCCGGCTGCCGAAGCGCACGCCGCCGAGTAAACTGCCGCGACGCGACCGCGAGGAGCAGGCAATGAGCGGGCAGGTAATCTTCATCGACGACGAGGCGGCGATCCGCCAGGCCGTGCAGCAGTGGCTGGAGCTGTCCGGCTTTCAGGTGCGCACCTTCTCTCGCGCCCGCGAGGCGCTGACGGCGCTGGATCGGGACTTTCCAGGGGTGCTGATCAGCGACGTGCGCATGCCCGACCTCGACGGCCTCGGCCTGCTCGAACAGCTGGTGGCGCTGGACGCCGACCTGCCGGTGATCATGGTCACCGGCCACGGCGACGTGCCCATGGCGGTGCAGGCGCTGCGCCAGGGCGCCTACGACTTCATCGAAAAACCCTTCACCCCGGAACGCCTGCTCGACAGCGTGCGCCGCGCCATGGACAAGCGCCGGCTGGTTTGCGAGAACCGCCAGCTGCGCGAGCAGTTCGCCCGCAAGGGCCGCATCGAATCGCAGCTGCTCGGCGTGTCCCGCGCCATGGATAACCTGCGACGCCAGGTGCTGGAGCTGGCCGGGACCGACGTCAACGTGCTGATCCGCGGCGAGACCGGCAGCGGCAAGGAACAGGTCGCGCGCTGCCTGCATGACTTCAGCCCGCGCGCCGGCGGGCCGTTCGTGGCGCTCAACTGCGCAGCGATCCCGGAGACCATCTTCGAAAGCGAGCTGTTTGGTCACGAGAGCGGCGCCTTCACCGGCGCCCAGGGCAAGCGCATCGGCCGCATCGAGCATGCCGCAGGTGGCACGCTGTTCCTCGACGAGATCGAAAGCATGCCGCTGGCCCAGCAGGTCAAGCTGCTGCGCGTGCTGCAGGAAAAGACCCTGGAACGGCTGGGCTCGAACCGCAGTATCGAAGTCGACTTGCGGGTGATCAGCGCGGCCAAGCCGGACCTGCTGGAAGAGGTGCGCGGCGGGCGCTTCCGCGAGGATCTGCTGTACCGGCTGAACGTCGCCGAACTGCATATCCCGCCACTGCGCGAGCGCCGTGAGGACATTCCGCTGCTGTTCGAACACTTCGCCAGCCAGGCCGCCCAGCGCCACGGCCGCGCCGCCCCGCCGGTGACACCCGGCGAACTGACGCAACTGCTCGCCCACGACTGGCCGGGCAACGTGCGCGAACTGATCAACGCCGCCGAACGCCACGCCCTCGGTCTCAGCGCCCCGGCCCCGGCGAGCAGCAGCGGCCAGTCGTTGGCCGAGCAGATGGAAGCCTTCGAGGCGCAATGCCTGCACAACGCCCTGCAGCAGTGCAAAGGCAACATCACCGAGGTCATGACCCAGCTGCAGCTGCCGCGCCGCACCCTCAACGAGAAGATGCAGCGCCATGGGCTGAGCCGCAGTGATTATTTGCCGGCCGGTAGTGGCGACTCCTGATCACGGCGTGCTCGCACCGCCTCACTGCCAGCCCCCCGTAACGCGGCGCCACCCTACGTCTGAGCGCTCTTACGGGGGTACGCAACTCGGAAGCGCGGGAACCATCTACTTTCAACCCACCAGCGTTCGGCGCGCCACCTTGTAGGGTGGGTTTTAGCCCACCAGCGCTCGGCGACGTGGCGTGACGAACGCCAACGAGCACGCTGCCGAAGCGTAATTGATGGGCTAAAGCCCATCCTACGTCTGAGCGCTCATGCTCCGCGCGGGAGCACTGCCGCGTGAGCGTGGAACCGTTGGATCAACTGTCCAGCTCATCCAGCCGCTGCTGCAAAAAGCGTCGCTCCGGTTCCAGTTGCGCCAGTTGCAATGCACGCCGGTAGGCTTCGCGCGCTTCATCCAGGCGCCCGAGACGGCGGCAAAAGTCAGCGCGGGCCGAGTGCAGCAGGTGGTAATCCTGCAGCACGCCACGATCGAGCAGCTCATCGGCCAACCTCAGCCCCGTTCCAGGCCCATCGCGCATGGCCACGGCCACCGCGCGGTTCAGCTCCACCACCGGCGACGGGCTCAACTGCAGCAGCACGTCGTAGAGCCGGACGATCTGCGGCCAATCGGTCTGCGCGGCGCTAGGCGCTTCGGCATGCACGGCGACGATAGCGGCCTGCAGCGCGTAGGCGCCGAACGCGCGACCGGTCAGCGCCAGCTGCACCAACTGCGATCCTTCGGCAATTTGCTGCCGGTTCCACAGGCTGCGATCCTGCTCGTCCAGCCGCACCAGCTCGCCGGCCGCATCGGTGCGCGCAGCCCGGCGGGCATCGTGCAAGAGCATCAGCGCCAGCAGGCCCATCACTTCGGCATTGGGCAACAGTTCGAGGAGCAGTCGGCCCAGGCGAATTGCCTCGGCACAAAGGTCGGCGCGGGTCAGCTCGACGCCGGCCGAAGCTGAGTAACCCTCGTTGAACACCAGATAGACCACCCGCAGCACGCTCTCCAGACGCGCCGGCAGCTCGGTGCGCTCGGGCACCCGATAGGGCAGCTGGGCGTCACGGATCTTCGCCTTGGCGCGCACGATGCGCTGGGCAATGGTGGCCGGCGGAGCCAGAAAGGCTCGGGCGATCTCCTCGGTGGTCAGGTCGCAGACTTCACGCAGGGTCAGCGCCACGCGACCATCGGCCGGCAGAGCCGGATGACAGCAGGTGAAGATCAGCCGCAGACGGTCGTCTTCCATCTCATCGACCTCCACTGCCTGCGCCGCGTCTTCCAGCTGTTCGGCCAGCAGCTGCAACGAGGCATCGAAGCGCGCCCGGCGGCGCAGAGCATCGATGGCCTTGAAGCGGCCGGCGGAAACCAGCCAGGCGCGCGGATTGTCCGGAACGCCATCGCGCGGCCACTGCTGCAAGGCCGCGGCGAACGCATCGTGCAAGGCCTCTTCGGCACGATCGAAGTCGCCCAGCAGACGAATCAGCGTGGCCAGCACGCGCCGCGATTCGCTGCGGTAGACCGCCTCTACCCGCGCCGCCGTGAAATGTCCGGTCAGCGGCATGCTCAGCGCTGCGGCAGCTGGCGCAACGGCCGGACCTCGACGCAGCCAAGACTGGCCGGCGGAATCTTCGCCGCGATGGCCTCGGCCTCCTGCTGATCCGCCGCCTCGATCAAGTAGAAGCCCGCCAGCTGCTCGCGGGTTTCGGCGAACGGGCCGTCGACAACCGAGGTGACGCCGTCACGCACGCGCACCGTGCGTGCGGTTCGCACCGACTGCAGCGGCTCGCCGGCGAGCATGTGGCCGCTGGCACGCAGCTCTTCGGCACAGCTCAGGCAACGCGCGACCAGCGCATGCCACTGCTCGTCGGTCATCGCATCCACAAGCTGTTCGTCGTAATAGATCAGGCACAGGTAGTTCATGGCGGGGCTCCGTCTGCCGGCAACGGAGCAAAGCTAGCAGCCATTGAGCGACCTCGCCCGATCACGCGACGAAGACCGCAGACCAGCCTCAACCGGTCTGTTGCTGCGACGGTGCCTGATCCATGCACACCTGGCCGGTCTGCATATCGAAGGGCATCGAGAAATGCTCGTGGATCACCTTCCACTCGCCATCGCGCCGCGCCCAGACCCGCGTGCCGCGCATCCAGGCGGTCTGCAGCTCGCCTTCGGCGTTGGGTCCGCCACAATGGGTAAGCATGCGGCTGCAGGCCAGCTCGCCGCCGACATCCACATGCAGTTCATGGGTCTCGAAGAAACCTTCGCCCTGACAGAACTCGAAGCAGCGCTGCCAGTGCGCCCGGTATTCCTCAACGCCCTTGAATTGCAGTGCGCCGACCGCATCGAAGGCGACTACGTCGTCGGCGTACTGCGCCATGATCCGGTCGAGATCTTTGGCCTTGGTGGCCTGTTCAAACGTTCTGTGCAGCTGGCGAATGGCGCTCTCGTCCTGGCTATTCTGGCTGTTCATATCCGTCTCCTCTGATCGGTTTGAACGGGGTTCACCAGCTAGTCGGTCGGCACACTGGCGAATCGACAAGCGCGCAGTCTTTTTTCGGAGATCACGGAGCACAGCTGACCTGTTGAGCTAGACCACCGCGTCAGGCGGCGGCACTTTTCAAAGGCGTACCGACTGCCGGAATGATGTTGCGAATTATTATTGTTGAAATATGATAGTGGCTCTCAGATGGCACGCGCTCGAAAGCCCTCACCGTGCCTTTATCCGCCACAGCCACGCTCAACACCCGGTCAGGTTCCCATGCCCACTCTCCGCTTCCCGCGCAAAACTGCACTGCTGCCCGTCTGCCTCGCCGCCAGCTTCGCTGGTTCGCCGCTCATTGCTCAGGAACGACTCGAGGACCAGCCCCAGAGCACAGCAGCCGAGCCGGTCGAGCTGCAATCAGTGGAGATCACGGCCAGCGCCGACGCCTCTGCAGACGGCCTGACCCAGCCTTATGCGGGCGAACAGGTCGCACGCGGTGGGCGCGTGGGTATTCTCGGCAACCGCGATTACATGGAAACGCCGTTCACCTCGACGTCCTATACCTCGCAGCTGATCCAGGATCAGCAGGCGCGCAGCGTGTCCGACGTGCTGCAGAACGACCCCTCGGTGCGCGTCGCCCGCGGCTTCGGCAACTTCCAGGAGCTGTACGTGGTACGCGGCTTCCCGGTGTACTCCGACGATATTTCCTACAACGGCCTCTACGGCCTGCTGCCGCGCCAGTACGTGGCCGCCGAGTTCATCGAGCGCGTGGAAGTGTTCCGCGGTGCCAACACCTTCCTCAACGGCGCGGCGCCAGGCGGCAGCGGCATCGGCGGGGCGATCAACATTCTGCCCAAGCGCGCGCCGAACGAGCCGCTGACGCGACTGACCGTCGGTGCCGAAAACGGTGGCCAAGCCATGACCCACGCCGATATCGCCCGTCGCTTCGGCGAAGAGGAGCGCTTCGGTGTGCGCCTGAACGCAGCCAAGCGCGCTGGCGAAACCACGGTTGAGGACGAGGATCGCACCCTCGACATGTTCGCCCTCGGCCTCGACTACCAGGGCGACAACTTCCGCCTCTCCGGCGACATCGGTCACCAGTATCACTTCATCGACAACCCGCGGCCGAGCGTCACCCCAAGCGGTGGTATTCCCAGCGCGCCGGATGCCGACGACAACTTCGCCCAGCCTTGGACCTATTCGAAGGAAAAGCAAACTTTCGGCACCTTCCGCGCCGAATATGACTTCTCCGATGCCGTAACCGGCTGGCTCGCAGCCGGCGTGCGTGAGGGCGAGGAAAAGAATCGGTTGGCAAGCATGACCGCAGGCAGTTCGGGCGCCGGCACCTTCTACCGCTTCGACAACGTGCGTGAGGAGGAGGTATTCACCAGCGAAGTGGGCCTGCGCGCCCGCGGCAGAACTGGCGACGTGTCCCACGAATGGGTGATGTCGGCAGCCATGTTCGATCTGGAAGCCCGCAACGCCTACGCCATGTCGGGCAACTATGCAGCAGATATCTATCGGCCATTCGCCGCCGCGATGCCGGATGCTGTCTGGCTGGGCGGCTCGATGTCCAACCCCAACGTCACAGAGCGAACCCACACCCAGAGTCTGGCCATCGCCGATACCCTGGGCTTCATGGATGACCGTCTGCTGGTCACCCTTGGCGCCCGCCGCCAGGGCATCGAAGCCAAGAGCTACGACTACAACAGCGGTGACCGTTTGCCTTCCTACAACCGCTACAAGAACAGCCCGGTCGCCGGCGTGGTGTATCAGCTGACCGACGAGGTTTCGGTCTATGCCAACTACATCGAAGGCTTGGTCAAAGGCGATATCGCACCGGCTACCAGCGGAGGCGTCACGATCAACAATGCTGGCGACGCCTTGGAGCCTTACGTTTCGAAGCAGACCGAAGTCGGTATCAAGTATGACGGCGGTAACCTCGGCGGCAGCCTGGCCGTGTTCACCACTGACCGGCCATTCAGCACCGTTGAAGGTATCGAAACCATTGGCGGCGTCACGAGGGGCGTCTATACCGACGGCGGCGAGCAGCGCAACCGCGGTATCGAGCTGTCGGTGTTCGGTGAACCGACCTACGGTGTGCGCCTGCTGGGCGGCCTGACATTGCTCGATGCAGAGCTGACCAGCACCCAGGACGGTCTCAACGAGGGCAACCGTGCCATCGGCGTGCCACGCACCCAGGCAAATATTGGCGGCGAATGGGACGTACCCGGCACCAATGGTCTGACCCTGACCAGTCGTCTCGTCTACACCGGCAGCCAGTACGCCGATACGGCAAATGACCTCGAAATCCCTTCCTGGACCCGCCTGGACCTTGGCGCCCGCTACCGTATGGTGATCGACGAGCGTGACGTGACCCTGCGCGCCCGCCTGGATAACGCCACCGGCCGTGATTACTGGGCCTCAGTGGGTGGCTATCCGAACGCCAATTACATGGTCCTCGGCGCCCCGCGCACGCTTTCCGTCAGCGCCACGGTCGACTTCTGATGCAGGCAGTCACCCTGCGGCGGTGGGGCTGGGTCCACAAGTGGTCCAGCCTCGTCTGCACGCTGTTCATCCTGATGCTATGCCTGACCGGCTTGCCGCTGATCTTCTCCCACGAGATCGATCACCTCACCGGCAACGAAATCGAAGCGCCGGAGATGCCGGATGGTACGCCGCGCGCTTCGGTCGACCGGGTTGCGGCCGAAGCGGTGAAAGCCTATCCGGGCCTGGTGCCGCTGTACTTCTTCGCCGAGGAGGACGATCCGGACGTCTGGTACGTCAAGCTCGACACGCGGGTCGACACTGATGAAAGCGGGTCCACGCTGATCCTCTCCGATGCCCGCAGCGCCGAGGTGCTCGGCGCGCCGAACTTCGACGAAGGCTTCATGAGCGTGATGTATCGGCTGCATGTCGACCTCTACGCGGGGCTGGCGGGCAAGCTGTTCCTCGGTTTCATGGGCCTGCTGCTGATGGTGGCGATCATCTCTGGCGTGGTGCTCTACGCGCCCTTCATGCGCAAGCTGCGCTTCGGCGAAGTGCGCCAAGAACGTACCACCCGCACCCGCTGGCTGGATCTGCACAACCTGCTCGGTATCGTCACCCTGGTATGGGCGCTGGCGGTTGGCTTTACCGGTGTGATCAATACCTGGGCGGACCTGATCTTCCAGGCCTGGCAGGCTGAGCAGGTCGCGGCGCTTCAAGCCGGCAAAACGCGAGTACTGCTGGCCGCCGATGCCGGTGATGCACCCGCTGCGGACGGCTCGCTGCAGACTGCAGTCGACCGTGTACTGGCCGCTGCTCCAGACATGGCGATAGCAATGATCGCTTACCCCGGCACGCTGCGCGCCACGCCGGACCACGTTGCGGTGATCCTGCGCGGCGACACGCCGCTGACCTCGCGCCTGACCCAGGCGCTGCTGGTCGACCCGGCCGACGGCGAGGTGCTCGAAGCCGGCGCCCGCCCCTGGTATGTCACCGCGCTGCAGTTGTCCGAACCGCTGCATTTCGGCGATTACGGCGGCCTGCCGCTGAAAATCCTCTGGGGGCTGTTGGACATCCTCACCATCGTCGTGCTCGGCAGCGGCCTGTACCTGTGGCTCAAACGCAGCGCGACGGAGGTGCGCTCATGATGCGCATCTGGTTGTGGCCGGTGCTGATCGGCGTGCTGTCCACGCTCGGGCTGATCGCCGGGCTGGTCTCCGAAGGCGCGGGCGACTGGCTGAGCTGGCTGGCTCTGGCGGTACCCGTCGCCATCGGCCTGCAGGGCTTGTCACGTAGCGGCGCCCGCCCACCGCAGCGCAACGGCGTTGTTACAGCTGCAGGATCTCGGCGAGCTGATCGAAGCTGAACGGCTTGGGCAACGAACGCGCCGGCAGGTTGCTGTCGATACAGCCTTCACCGGAGACGAATACCAGCCGCAGCCATGGTTGAGTTCTCAGGGCCTCGGCTGCGAAGTCGGGGCCGGATCGGCCTGGCAGATTGACGTCCAGTAACAGGTAATCGAAACGCTGCTCGTGCAGCCCCTGCGCGGCCGCTTCCGCGTTGGGATAGCCGCAAGTGCGGTAGCCCAGCTCCTCGACCATTTCGCAGGCCAGCGTGAGCAGCTGCGGCTGGTCCTCCACCACCATTACCCACTGCTGCTCGATGGGTTTGTCGTCGCTGTGCTGCGTACCCAACAACTGGCGCACCTTGCGCGCCAGGTCCTCCTGCCGATAGGGCTTGCTCAGCAACTCCACGCCCGGATCAAGGCGCCCACCATGCACGATGGCATTGCGCGTGTAGCCGGAGGTGAACAGCACGGCGATTTCCGGCAGCAGCAGACGCGCCTGACGCGCCAGTTCGGTGCTGCTCAACGGCCCGGGCATGACCACATCGGTGAATAGAAGATCAATGGGAAGGCCGCTCTGCAGGATGCTCAAGGCGCTCTGCGCATCGTTGGCGCGCAGCACCGAGTAGCCAAGGCCGGTCAGCAGCTCGATCACCGTGGCCTGCACCGGCAGATCATCTTCGACCACCAGAATGGTTTCACTACCACCCACCACCGGCCCGACGGTGGACTGCTGGACCTGCATTTCGGGCTGCTCGGTGCGCGGCAGGTAGAGCTTTACGCTCGTGCCGGCGCCCGGCTCGCTGTACAGGCGGATATGCCCGCCACTCTGCTTGGCGAAGCCGTACGCCATGCTCAGCCCCAGCCCGGTGCCGTGGCCTTCGGGCTTGGTGGTGAAGAATGGTTCGAAGGCCTGCTCGATGACTTCAGCGGGCATGCCAACGCCGGTGTCGGATACCGCCAGCAGCACGTACTGGCCGGGCGCAACGTCGATCTGAGTGCCGGTGTAGTACTCGTCGAGCATCGCGTTACCCAGCTCCAGGGTCAGCTTGCCGCCCTCGGGCATGGCATCGCGGGCGTTGATCGCCAGGTTGAGCACGACCTGTTCCAGCTGATTGGGGTCGACCATGGTGGTCCACAGCCCACCCGCTACCACGGTTTCGATCTCGATGCGCTCGCCCAGCGCCTGACGCAGCAACTCGTCGAGATCCCGCAGCAGCCTGCCGAGATTGGTCGGCTGCGGACGCAACGGCTGGCGGCGAGCAAAGGCCAGTAGTTGTCGCGCGAGCTTGGCGCCGCGTTCGACGGCCGAACCGGCAGCATCGACCCGTTTGGCAGCGGAGCGATTGTCTTCTACCAATGGCTGCAGCAATTGCAGGTTGCCGGCAATCACTTGCAGCACGTTGTTGAAGTCGTGGGCCACACCACCGGTGAGCTTGCCGATCGCTTCGAGTTTCTGCGACTGATACAGCGCCTGGCGGCTGAGTTCGAGTTCGCGGGTGCGCTCCTCGACCAGTTCCTGCAGGCGTTCGCTGGAGCGCTGCAGCGCCTGCTGTGCCAGTACCTGAGCGGTAACGTCATGGCCTTGGCAGAAAATGCCGCTGACCTGCTCGTCCTCGCTGAAAACTGGCTGAAAGACGAAATTCACATAGCGTCGCTCAGCCTTGCCGCCGGGCTGCGGACGCACGCGCACTGCGAGGTGGCGGCCGAGGTAGGGGCGCCCGGTGACATAGACCTGCTGCAGCAGGTCGGACAGCGCACGGCTCTCCAGCTGCGGAAAGGCCTTGTAGGCAGGCAGGCCGAGCAGCTCACGGGCGCCGACCAGCTCATGGAAGGCGCGATTGGCGATCTTCAACTCGTGCATCGGGCCTTCGGTGATCGCGATGAAGCCCGGCGCCTGGTCGAACAGCCGTTGCAGGTGGGCGCGCTCCTCGCTGAGCTGACGCCCGTGCAATTCACTGGCACGGCGCTCGGCAACCAGTGCCGAAACATCGCGCAGGGTCAGGGCTGCGCCGACCACCGCACCATCTGCGGAGCAGACCGCGGCCACGACGATTTCCAACGTCCGCCCGCGGGCCGTGTCGTCCTGCTGCAGGGTCAGCGTGGTGTCGCAATCCTGTACGCGGGCCAATGCTTGACCCAGTTCAGCACTCCAGAACGGCAGTGCGCTCGCAGATCGCCTCAATACCTCGGCACGGGCCAGGCCAAACAACTCGGCGGCACCGGCACTCCAGTAAAGCACCGCTCCCGCACGGTCGAGGCCGACGATGGCGTCGCGCGCCGCGTCGATGAAGTGATGCAGGTAAAGGTCCGCCGTGGCCGACGGACGCGTGGCCGCCTGGGTACCTTCGACGGCAGCATTGACTCGTGCCAGGGTGGTACGCAACCGCGCCCGACGGCGTACGCCAGCCAGCGCCTGATCGAGCTGCTGCTCCAGCGATATGCCGCCAACGGAAACGACGGACCAACAGGGGCCAAGCAAGGGCGCAGGGCCCAGCTCGCGGTGCAGCGCGCTTGACTGCCCTTCGTTGCATAGAAACAGCAACTGGGCCGTCTTCCAATGACTGCGCAGCTGGCGAGCCAATGCCACTGGACGCGGCAGATTGGGGCCGAGCAGCACCAGTGCCGGCTGGCTCTCATCGGCCAGCAGTGCATCAGACCCGAAGCAGCGCAGCTGCAGGCCCTGTGATACAGCCCAGCTACCGACCTGCTCACGCAGGGCAGCGTCGCCCGCCTCCAGCAGCACAACCTGGTCGAGCAGCAGCTCGCTCATAGCAGTGGCAGCCCCAGCAGGCTGCGGCCAGTCCAGAGTTTGAGCAGGCCCGTAGTGGGCGTCATGACATGCCCTGCTCGCGCATCGCGCAGCAGACGGGCAACGCGACTGTTTTCTCGATACGCCGCACCGCCGCAAAGGGACATTGCCTCGTTCGCCAGGCGCACGGCGGTTTCCGCCGCTTCGGTCTTGCACGCCAGAATGTATGGCAGCGCCTCGGGGTGCGCGGCATCGCCACGGCGTGCGGCCTCACGCACCAGCGCGCGGGTTTTCACCAGCTCGGTCCAGAGTTCGCCATAGCGCACCTGCAGCGTCTCCACGTCGCGCAGGGACTCGCCGGAATGGCTGTAGCGACGCGAGTGCAGGTGCAGGCCCGCCTCGTCCAGCGCAGCCTGAGCGATGCCCAGGTAGGTGCCGGCCATGGCCATGAGGAAGAACGGCGCCACCACTTCGAACACGTACCAGACCTGATCGCCCGGCTCGCCGAGCAGGTTGCGCGCCGGCACCCGCACCTGTTCCAGGCGCAGCGGCCGGGACGAGTTGCCGCGCATGCCGAAGCCGTCCCAGGCGTCGAGCCAGTGCATGCCGGCGCCGTCCTTGTCGACGATCAGGCAGCTGAAATCGCCGGCTTCGGCGTCCGCCGCCACGGTGGAAACCACGTAGGAATCGGCATGCCCGCCGTTGGTGACGAACTGCTTGGTGCCGTCGATGACGAACTCGTCGCCGTCGGCATCCAGGCGGGTTTCCGGCAGGTAGAAATGCGCGCCGGTGCCCTGCTCGGACAGTGCCAGGGTGGTGATGTGCCGCCCCGCGGCGATCTCCCGCAGATAGTGCTCGCGCTGATGCTCGGTGGCCTTGGCGGCGATCACTGCAGTGGCCACGCAATGCATGCCGTAGCACAGTGCCGACGATGGGCAGGCCCGCGCGATGCTTTCGGTGAGCACGCAAAGCCCCAGCAGCCCCTGCCCGCGGCCGCCCAGCTCGACCGGCACCTGCAGGCCGAGCAGGCCGGCTTCGGCGAGCGCCTGCATGGAGTCGGCGGGCCAGCGGCATTCGGCGTCGACCTCGGCCGCCAGCGGGGCGATGCGATTCTCGGCCAGATCGGTGGCGATGCTCTGCAATTCGACTAGCTGAACGGGGAGCAAATGGTCCATGAGACGTCCTGGATTCTGGAAAGGCCGGCATCCACCCGGGTGCATATCAGACCCTGGCGGTCAGGTATTGTTCGCGCCACCGCACGGCGGGAGCATCACGCCACGACGGCGGTCATAGTCGCATGACTTCATCGGCAAAAGGCAAACGGCCCATGCGCCTCCGACTCGCACTGGCTCTGCTGGCCGGCGCACTACTGACCCAGGGCGCCCATGCCGGGAACGACGACATGCATATTCTGATCGGCAGCTACACGCACGACAGCGACAGCCCCGGCGTGCTGCGCCTGCGCTTCGATCCCGCGCAGGGGCGGCTCGAACCCGAACCCCTGCAGACACTGGCCGGCGACAACCCGTCCTGGCTGATGCTGGACGAGCGACGCGGGCGGCTCTATGCCACCCACGAGAACGGCCCGGCCCATGCCGACCCGGTCGGCCGCGTCGGCGCCTGGCAGCGCGACGCCAAGGGCGACTACCATCCCATCGGCCAGACCATCACCCTCGGCGACGAGCCCACCCATGCCAGCCTCAGTCACGACGGTCGCTACCTGTTCGTCAGCAACTACGGTTCGCGCCCCAACCCCGGCGGCAGCCTGGCGGTCCTGCCGCTGGCCGAGGATGGCCGGCCCTTGCCGGTCACGCAGATCGCCGCGCACCAGGCCAGCGGTGTGCATCCCGAACGCCAGCGCTCGGCCCATGTACATTCGGCGGTGCCCAGCCCGGACGGCACGCGTCTGTTGGTCAGTGACCTGGGCGCCGACCGGGTGTTCGTCTACCGCTACGACCCGAGCCATACCGAACGCCCGCTGCGGCCGGACGAGCCCGCCAGCATCGAGCTGCCCGCGGGCAGCGGCCCGCGCCATCTGGTGTTCCACCCCAATGGCAAACACGCCTATCTCGCCCTGGAGCTGAGCGCCCAGGTGGCGGGCTTCGACTACACCGACGGCACCCTGACCCGCCGGCAGCTGCTGGACCTCAAAGAGGCCGATAGCGAAGTACGTCATTCACCCGGCGCGATCCACACATCGGCCGATGGCCGCTTCCTCTATGTCAGCGACCGCGGCGACTACAACCACATCATCGCCTTCGCCATCGAAGCCGACGGCACGCTGCGCGAAATCCAGCGCCGCCCGAGCGAAGGTCGCGAACCACGGGAATTCGCCATCACGCCGGACGGGCGTTTCATGCTGATCGCCAATCAGCTGAGCGACAGCCTGGTGCTGCTGCGCCGCGACCCGGACAGTGGCCTGCTGGGCGAAACGCTGCAAACCCTGACGCTCGGACGGCCGTCGGATATCAAGCTGCTCGCGCCGAACTGAAGCGCGACGTTTCAGGACAGCCAGCAGGCGACCCGATCGCGCCCTGAATTACGCCGATGGCGGCATCAACGCCCGGCAACCGCGTCGAGCGTGACGTCGATCACCCCGCGCGCGTTCAGCGCTCCGGCTGCTCGCCATCGGGCAGTGCCTCTTCGTCGCTCACCTCCTCGGCCAGCCCCGGCGGCACGTTGTAGGCGCCACCCGGGACGTCGCTCTCATCGCCGCCAGCAATCTCACCCTGGGTCGAGGTGGTTTCGGGGTTCTGTTCGTGGGCAGCACCGCTCTGATCGATGGACTCGATGCTCTCGCGGCCCGGTTCGTTCTCGCTCATACGCACTCCTCGTTCGCTGTCGAAACCCCGGCCGATCCGGGGTGCCTGGTAAGTGTAGAAAGAGCCGCGCGCTCGGAAGTTGCAGCGTTAGCCCGGCTTTCTGGACCAATGGCCACTCGGCGGGGCAGCTGAACTAAACCAGCAGCGCGGCAGCCAAAACTCAACTGGAACTGCCATAGAACAGAATCATGCAACTGACTTCCCGCAGCCTGCCGAGCACCCCTGCCATCAACCCGGAGCCGGAACAGCCGTCACGGGCGCTGTACTTCGCCCTCGTCCGCGAGGTCGACCAGCACGCGCGGGAGAATGCCGCCGATTACCTACGCACCCAGCTCGAAGCGGCCGCCGCCCTGCCCTGCGACCTGCCGGCGGACCCCGCCGGTCTGGACGCCTGGGTGCTGCAGCGCACCGAAGCAGTCGGCCTTCAGTACCAGGCCTATCTCGAGCAGCGCCGTGCCGGCGGTCCGCGCCGCTATTTCGCCAGCAAGGCCCATGCGTTGCACTTCCTGCGCGGCGTGGCGCCGACCAAGCTGGTCGATGGCGCCTGGCTCTATGGCCTGCTGCAGCGCTGGGACGATGCGCGCTTCACCGCGCTGATCCAGACCTATCTGGAAGAGCTCGGCGAAGGCCTGCCGGAAAAGAACCACGTGGTGCTCTACCGCAAGCTATTGGCCAGCCAAGGCTGCGACGACTGGCAGGATCTTGATGAAGACCACTTCGTCCAAGGCGCCATCCAGCTCGCACTGGCCGAACATGCCGAGCAGTTCCTGCCGGAAGTGATCGGCTTCAACCTGGGTTACGAACAGCTGCCGCTGCACCTGCTGATCACCTCCTACGAGCTGACCGAGCTGGGCATCGATCCCTATTACTTCACCCTGCACGTCACCGTCGACAACGCCGACAACGGCCATGCGAAAAAGGCCGTTCAGGGCCTACTGGACGCCCTGCCGCTCGTTGGCGACAGCGCGGAGTTTTATCGACGGGTGCGCACCGGCTACCGCCTCAACGACCTCGGCGCCAGCACCACCTCAGTGATCGGCGACTTCGACCTGCCTCGCGAAGTGCAGCGCATTCTCGAGAAGAAGGCCGCCGTAGGCCAGTTCGTGCATTCCGACTACTGCCGTTTCGAGGGCCGCACGGTCAATCAGTGGCTGGCCGAGGACGTCGAGCAGTTCCTCGCGGTGCTGGACAAGCGCGGCTGGATCAAACGCGGCCACGACCCGCAGGAAAGTCGCTTCTGGCAACTGATTGTCGGCGAACAGGCGCCAATGTTCGGGGTATTCAGCCTCTACGAACAGCAGATGATCCACGACTGGATCGCTGGGGATTGGCAGGCCGATGGCAAGCGCAGCCCGCGCGGAGCCCTGCTGCAAAGACAAGCGCTGTTCAACGCCCGACGCGCGCCGCAGGGGCCCAGCGCCCCGCAACCAGTGGAAGTCGCCAGCAGTAACGATTTCGACGAAGAACTGCAGCTGCTCGAACAACAGGTGGCGCGTCTGCCTGATCGCGCCGCTCGCATGCGCCTACTGCTACCGCTGCTGGCCCCGCAGCGTCACCACACCGCCGCCGGCCTGCTGGCCACGCGGCTGTTCAACGGACTGTTCAACTGAAGGCACTATCAAGGAAAGCGACGATGACCATGGAAAACGCGCAGGACCGCGCGCTGCTGCACTTGGGCCAGGCCCTGCGCGATCGCGGCTATCACTTCATCACCCCCACGCCCTTGACCCATGAACGGGTCAATCAGCGCCCGGAAAATGCACTCGCCGACGACCTGCCAGGGGTTTTCGGCTGGAGTCGTCCGTTCCAGCACGAACTGCTGCCACCGCCGCTGTTCAGCCTGATGGATCAGGCCGACGTACTGGAGCCCTATGGCTCGCGCTGGCGTTCCAAGGTGCGCCTGTCCAGCCTAGACGGACAGCTGTTCCTGCATTCGGCCTTTCCCACCGAAGCCAGCGATGCGGTGTTCTTCGGGCCGGACACCTACCGCTTCGCCAGCGCCATCTGCAGCCATCTAAATCAACATACCGGCGAGATCCGCCGCGTGGTGGACATCGGCTGCGGCTCAGGCGCCGGCGCCATTCTCACCGCACTGGCGCGGCCGCAAGCCGAAGTGCTGGCGGTGGACATCAACCCACAAGCGCTGCGTCTGACCCGCATCAATGCGGCATTGGCCGGTGTGGACAACGTACGTGCAGAACACAGTGACCTGCTGAGCAACGCGCAAGGCGAGTTCGATCTGGTCCTGGCTAATCCGCCCTATCTGGTCGATTCCGATCAGCGCGCCTACCGCCACGGCGGCGGCCCGCTGGGGGCTGGTCTGTCGCTGGCGATTCTCGACGCGGCACTGGGCCGGCTGGCGCCGGGCGGCACGCTGCTGCTGTACACCGGGGTCGCCATGATCGACAACCAGGACCCCTTCCTGGCCGAAGTGCGCCAGCGCCTCGAGCGTACCGACCTGCAATGGGGCTACCGCGAGATCGACCCGGACGTATTTGGCGAGGAGCTGCTTGGCGGGGCCTATACCCAGTGCGATCGCATCGCTGCCGTGGTGCTGGAAGTGACGCGGGCGGCGAGCTGAACGTTCCCGCGTGGAAACGCTTCGCGCTTTTCCACGGGGTGGCCATCCACCCTACGACCGGCCAGGCGTAGGGTGGATAACGCCGCAGGCTTATCCACGCGCAAGTGAGCGCGCATATCAGACCGGCAACAGCACCAGAATCAGTGACAGGGTGATCAGCGAACCCAGCGTCGACAGCAGCACCACCCGTGACACCCGCGAGCCCTCGCGCCCATAGAACTCGGCAAGCATGTACGGGCCGGTCCCGGTCGGCAGCGCGGCGAGCAGCAATGCCGAATAGGCCCACAGCGTCGGCAGCTCGAATACCTGAAAAGCCAGATACCAGGTGATCAACGGCTGCACCACCAGCTTCAGCCCCACCAGCGGCCACACGCCCTGCACCCTGCCTCCCGGCTGTGGCTGAGCGAGGAACAACCCCAGCGAAACCAGCGCGCAGGGCGCTGCCGCCGCGCCCAGCAGCTTGAGCAAGGTCGCCAGCGGCACGGGCAACTGCAGACCGCTCGCCGCCCAGAGTGCACCGAGCATGGGCGCTATAACCAGCGGATTGCGCGCCAGTGCACTGCTGACCTTCCCCAGCGTGCGCGACACGCCCTGCCCGGCATGCAGTCCGGTCTCGACGCAGGCCAGGGCGATGGCGAACAGCACGCAGACCACCACGATCGAGGCGACCATCGCCGGCTGCAGCGCCTCGTCGCCGAGCACCAGCATGCACAGCGGAATCCCGACATAGCCGGTGTTGGCGTAGGACGCACCCAGCGCGTCCAGGCTGGCGTCGACCAGCGGCTGCTTCTGCACCATGCGATACGCAAGCGTGAAGGCGAACACGCCGAGGCAGCCGATGGCGAACGCGGCGATAAAGCCCGGTTGCCAGAGCTGCTCCCAGGTCGAGGTCGCGACCACACTGAACAGCAGCGCCGGCAGGCCCAGCCAGACCACGAAACGGTTGAGTTCGGAAGCGCCGGCAGGCCCCATCCGCCCGCTACGACGGCACAGGTAACCGAGCAGGATCAGCGCAAAGACGGGCAGGACGACATTGACGACCGAAGACATGGACTCTCATCTGCAAACTGGCGGCGCGGCACAGGGCTGCGACCGAAACGGCCGGCCACCATAGCAAATGCGGCGGATCGTCGCGCTCGAGGTCGATCAGGCAATGGCCCGATCGACCTCGAGTTTCAGCTCAGTGAAGCGATGGCGAATAGCCGTTGGGTTCGGCCCGCGCGGCAGCGAACTCGGCCTCGACGCTGCCACGCATCTGCGCAGTACCGCCGGGGAATCCGCTGCGGTCGCTGTAGTCCCACTCCACCGACGGCACCTGCTCGGCATCCAGGCCCTTGGCGCAGCTCAGATCCAGCGCGGTGATACCGGCCACCGCTCCGGCGGCGATGGCGGCATTGGCTGGCTCGTTGCCGTGCTCGATGCTCCAGCCGAGGCCGGCCAGGTCCAGCGCATCGCCGCCGATACGACCGTAGATCCAGGGTCTCGGATCATCCGCCAGCAGGATGCCGACGCCGGTGGCAATCTCGCGCAGCCCGCAGACACGGACCAACCCCTCGCTGCCGGACATGCCGATAAAGCGTGCGACCTGCCGCGGTGCGACGAGCTGAACAACGCCCAGACCGATACTGAACCAGCCCAGCCCCCGCGCCAGCGTGCGCGCGGAATGGTTGGGCCGGGTGACTTGACGTGGAATGCTCATGAAGTCTCCTCGCTCGATAATGTGGCTCGGCCGATCCCTACTTTAGGGATTGGCGATCTGCAGGCTTCAGGGTTTGAGAACGACCTTGATGCAGCCGTCATGCTTGTCGCGGAAGGTCTTGTACATCTCCGGCCCCTGCTCGAGGCTGACGCTGTGGGTGATGACGAAGCTCGGATCGATCTCGCCTTCCTGGATGCGCCTAAGTAGGTCGTCGGTCCAGCGATTGACGTGGGTCTGGCCCATGCGGAAGGTCAGGCCCTTGTTCATCGCCGCGCCGAACGGGATCTTGTCGATCAGCCCGCCGTAGACGCCGGGAATCGAAATGATGCCGGCCGGGCGGCAGACGTAGATCATCTCGCGCAGCACGTGCGGCCGGTCGCTCTCGAGCATCAGCGCCTGCTTGGCGCGGTCGTACATGGAGTCGATCGATCGCGCGGCGTGCGCCTCCATGCCCACCGAGTCGATGCACTTCTCCGGGCCTTTGCCGCGGGTCAGTTCCTTGAGCCGTTCAAGCACGCTCTCTTCGTCGAAGTTGATGGTGATGGCGCCGCCTGCGCGGGCCATCGACAGCCGCTCGGGCACGTTGTCGATGCAGATGACCTGCTCGGCACCCATCATCACCGCGCTGCGGATGGCGAACTGGCCGACCGGCCCGGCGCCCCATACCGCCACCGTGTCGGTGGGCTGGATATCGCACTGCGCCGCGGCCTGCCAGCCGGTGGGCAGGATGTCGCCGAGAAACAGCACCTGCTCGTCCGTCAGGCCGTTGGGGATCACCACCGGGCCGACATCGGCATAGGGCACGCGCACGTACTCGGCCTGGCCGCCGGCATAGCCGCCGGTGAGGTGGGTGTAGCCGTAGAGACCAGCAGTGGTGTGGCCGAAGACCTTGTCGGCGATGTCCTTGTTGCGGTTGGTGCGCTCGCACACCGAGAAATTGCCGCGCCGGCACTGGTCACACTCGCCGCAGACGATGGTGAACGGCACCACCACGCGGTCGCCGACCTTGAGCTTCTTGTTCGCCGAGCCGACTTCCATCACCTCGCCCATGAACTCGTGGCCCATGATGTCGCCGTGCTGCATGCCGGGCATGAAGCCGTCATAGAGGTGCAGGTCGGAGCCGCAGATGGCGCAGGAACTGACCTTGATGATGGCGTCGCGCGGGTCTTCGATGGAGGGATCGGGGACGTGGTTGTCGCAGCGGATGTCGTGCTTGCCGTGCCAGCGGAGGGCTCTCATGGACAATCTCCTGTCGGGTTTCGGAAACGCCGTCTCGGTGATTCTCCTTTGCTGCCTCGCTGTTGCTCCTCTGTCGGTGCGGCGTGCTGTCAGGGTTTTAGTAAGCAGCGCCGCACGAGAGTTGCCCGATTACCGACGGGCTGCATTGCCTAGTGCCTATTGCGACCCAACGAGGCGTAGCCATCCCGGTAGCTGGGGAACCGGGGCTTCCAGCCCAGCGCACGGGCGCGGGCATTACTGCAGCGCTTGCTGCCGGCACGGCGGTTCATGCTCTGTTCGGCCCAGTGGGTGACGCCCAGACGGTCCCGCAGCCAGTCAACCACCTCATGCAGTGGCGCCGGGTCGTCATCGACGCCCAGGTAGCAATCCTCCAGCACAGCGCCACCGGCGTCGCTCTGCAGCAGAAACGCCAGCAGACCGGCGGCATCGTCGCGATGGATGCGGTTGCTGTACTGCGGCGGATCACGCTCGACACGCAGGCCGGCGCGCACCTGATTCTGCAGCCAGGGTCGCGACGGATCGTACAGCCCGCCCAGGCGCACACGCGTAACTGGCAGGCCGCTATCGAGCGCCAATTGCTCGGCTTCGAGCATCACCTGCCCCGTGAAACCGGTGGGCTCAGTGGCCGAATTCTCATCGATCCACTGGCCATCACGCTGGGCGTAGACGCCGGTACTGGAGACGAACACCAGCCGCCGCGGCTGCTGGCCATGCTGCTGCAACCAGCCAAGGACATTACGCAGCCCCTCCACATAGGCCTGCCGATAACCGGCTTCGTCGTGCTCGGTGGCCGACGACGCATAAACCAGATAGTCCAGCCCTCCCTTGGGCCAGCTACGCGGACAGGCAGGTTCGGAGAGATCTCCGTTGACCGGCAGGATCGGCACCGCGAGCTCCGCGGCGTTGCGCCGCAGACCGTACACCGTCCAGCCGTCCCGGCTAAGTTGCAGACCGAGACGACTGCCTAGGTCCCCGCAGCCTGCAATCAATACGCTAAGGCGCTTGCCCATGTTCTGCTCCCTCAGGTAGTACCCGCCACGCGGGCCGTATAAAACGGAGTGTACCCACTTTCGAAGCCTGGCCGACCGGTTGGTTCTACGCTGCGCAAAAGGCTATGCTTGCCGGCACATTGATGGATGCTGACTATGACTCTGACCGAACTGCGCTATATCGTCACCCTTGCCCAGGAACAGCACTTCGGCCGCGCGGCCGAACGCTGCCACGTCAGTCAGCCGACGCTATCGGTCGGGGTCAAGAAGCTCGAGGACGAGCTTGGTGTGCTGATCTTCGAGCGCACCAAGAGCGCGGTGCGCCTGACGCCAGTCGGCGAAGGCATCGTCACCCAGGCACAGAAGGTGCTGGAGCAGGCGCAAAGCATTCGCGAGCTGGCCCAGGTCGGCAAGAACCAGCTGGCCGCACCGCTCAAGGTCGGCGCCATCTACACCGTCGGCCCTTACATGTTTCCGCACCTGATTCCGCAGCTGCACCGCGTGGCGCCGGACATGCCGCTGTACATCGAAGAGAACTTCACCCACATCCTGCGCGACAAGCTGCGCACCGGCGAACTGGACGCGATCATCATCGCGCTGCCGTTCCAGGAGGCCGATGTGCTGACCAAGCCGCTCTACGACGAGCCGTTCTACGTGCTGATGCCAGCCGACCATCCGTGGACAGCGAAGGAAACCATCAACGCCGAGATGCTCAACGACAAGAGCCTGCTGCTGCTCGGAGAAGGCCACTGCTTCCGCGACCAGGTACTCGAAGCCTGCCCAACCACCCGCAAGGGCGAGGCGCCGAGCCACACCACCGTCGAATCCAGTTCGCTGGAAACCATCCGCCACATGGTCGCCTCGGGCCTGGGCGTATCGATCCTGCCGCTGTCGGCAGTAGAGAGCCACCATTACTCCCCCGGCGTGCTGGAAATCCGCCCGCTGACGCCGCCGGTACCGTTCCGTACCGTCGCAATCGCCTGGCGCGCCAGCTTCCCACGGCCGAAGGCCATCGAAATCCTCGCCGACTCGATTCGCCTGTGCTCGGTGGGCAAACCGACGGCGGCGAAATCCTGAGGCCATGAGCGAACTGGCGACCGTCCCGGTCACCGCACTCAAGGGCGTCGGGGCCGCACTGGCCGAGAAGCTCGCCAGGGTCGGCCTGGAAACCCTGCAGGACGTGCTCTTCCACCTGCCGCTGCGCTACCAGGACCGCACCCGCGTGGTGCCCATCGGTGCGTTGCGGCCGGGGCAGGATGCGGTGATCGAAGGCGTGGTGTCCGGCGCCGATATCGTCATGGGCCGCCGTCGTAGCCTGCTGGTGCGCCTGCAGGACGGCAGCGGCACCCTGAGCCTGCGCTTCTACCATTTCAGCCAGGCGCAGAAGGAGGCCATGAAACGTGGCACCCAGCTGCGCTGCTATGGCGAGGCACGTCCCGGTGCCTCGGGACTGGAGATCTACCACCCGGAATACCGTGCGCTGACCGGCGAGCCGGCGCCGGTGGAGCAGACCCTCACGCCGATCTACCCGACCACAGAAGGCTTGACCCAACAGCGCCTGCGCAACCTCAGCGAGCAGGCGCTAAGCCGTCTCGGCCCGCACAGCCTGCCAGATTGGCTGCCCGCCGAACTGGCCCGTGATTATCGCCTCGGCCCGCTGGACCAAGCGTTGCGTTACCTGCACCGGCCACCGGCCGACGCCAATCTGGAAGAACTCGCCGAAGGCCGTCACTGGGCACAGCATCGCCTGGCCTTCGAAGAGCTGCTGACCCATCAGCTGTCGCTGCAGCGCCTGCGCGAGCGGGTACGCGCCCAGCAGGCACCGGCGCTGCCACCGGCGAAAGCCTTGCCGCAGCGCTTTCTCGCCAACCTAGGTTTCAGCCCCACCGGCGCGCAGCAACGCGTCGGCGCCGAGATCGCCTATGACCTGACCCAGGACGAGCCCATGCTGCGCCTGGTGCAGGGTGACGTTGGTGCCGGCAAGACGGTGGTCGCCGCCCTCGCCGCCTTGCAGGCGCTGGAAGCCGGCTACCAGGTGGCGCTGATGGCGCCCACCGAGATTCTCGCCGAGCAGCACTTCCTCAACTTCAGCAAGTGGCTCGAACCACTCGGCATCGAGGTCGCCTGGCTTGCCGGCAAGCTCAAGGGCAAGGCCCGCGCCGTGTCGCTGGAACAGATCGCCGGCGGCGCACCGATGGTGGTCGGCACCCATGCGCTATTCCAGGACGAAGTGGTGTTCAAGCGCCTGGCGCTGGTGATCATCGACGAGCAGCACCGCTTCGGCGTACAGCAGCGCTTGGCCCTGCGTCAGAAGGGGATCGACGGCAGGCTCTGCCCGCACCAGCTGATCATGACCGCCACGCCCATCCCCCGCACTCTGGCGATGAGCGCCTACGCCGATCTCGACACCTCGATCCTCGACGAACTGCCGCCGGGCCGCACGCCGGTCAACACCCTGGTGATTGCCGACAGCCGCCGCCTGGAGGTGATCGAGCGGGTACGCATCGCCTGCAACGAGGGGCGCCAGGCGTACTGGGTGTGCACCCTGATCGAGGAATCCGAGGAGCTGACCTGTCAGGCCGCGGAAACCACCTTCGAGGACCTTTCGGCAGCACTCGTCGGGCTACGTGTCGGGCTGATCCACGGGCGCATGAAGCCGGCCGAGAAGGCCGCGGTGATGGAGCAGTTCAAGCGCGGCGAGCTGCAGCTGTTGGTTGCCACCACGGTGATCGAGGTAGGCGTCGACGTGCCCAACGCCAGCCTGATGATCATCGAAAACCCGGAACGCCTCGGCCTCGCCCAGCTGCACCAGCTGCGCGGGCGGGTCGGCCGCGGCAGTGCGGCAAGTCATTGCGTGCTGCTGTACCATCCGCCGCTGTCACAACTGGGCCGCGAGCGGCTGGCGATCATGCGCGAGACCTGCGACGGCTTCCTGATTGCCGAAAAGGACCTGGAGCTGCGAGGCCCCGGCGAGATGCTCGGCACCCGCCAGACCGGCCTCTTGCAGTTCAAGGTCGCCGACCTGATGCGCGATGCAGAGCTGCTCCCGGCGGTACGCGATGCCGCGCAGGAGCTGTTGGCGCGCTGGCCGCAGCATGTCAGCCCGCTGCTCGAGCGTTGGCTGCGTCATGGCCAGGAATACGGCCAGGTATGACAACCATTCGTCGCCACAACGTCCGTGCCTGACGGCTTCGCTATACTCGGGCAGGTCACTATAACGGGTCCGCATATGAATTCTGCTGTCGACACCGAAAGCTGCTCCGAACTGCCCCTGCTGATCACCAAGCTGTTGAAAGACCTCGGTGTGAGTTATCAGATCCAGCGCGATCGCCCCAATTTTCCCGCAGCCCAACGGGTTCAGGCAGTGCTGCTGGACGACAGCATCGGCGCCATGCTGGTGCTCTTCCCCCAGAACCATCTGCTCGATCTCGCGCGCCTGGCCGAGCTTACCGGCCGCGAGCTGGCAGCTGTAAAGCCGGAGCGACTGGCCCGGATGCTGGGCAAGCACCAACTGAGCCGCCTGCCTGGCCTGCCGCCGCTGACCAGCTCGCCCTGCCTGTATGAAGAGAGCCTGATGCAACAGCCACGGCTGCTGGTGGAGTCCGGCCAGCCTGGGCTGCTGGTAGAGGTCGCCAGTGGCGACTTCAAACGCATGCTGAGCAAGGCTACAGCAGGTAGCTTCGCCGTGCCGCTGAGCAGCATCCAGCCGAACCTGGACCGTCCGGACGACGACCGCGCAGAGATCAGCCAGGCGGTGCAGAGCTTCACCGCACGACGTATCCAGAAGCGCCTGGAAGAGACCATCGAGATTCCTCCGCTACCGCACACGGCGCAGAAGATCATCAAGCTGCGGGTCAATCCCGATGCCACCGTCGACGACATCACCGGCGTGGTGGAAACCGACCCGGCACTGGCGGCGCAGGTGATCAGTTGGGCGGCCTCACCCTATTACGCAGCGCCCGGGCGCATTCGCTCAGTGGAAGACGCCATCGTTCGCGTGTTGGGCTTCGACCTGGTAATCAACCTTGCCCTAGGCCTCGCGCTGGGCAAAACGCTGAGCCTACCCAAGGACAAGCCACAGGACGCCACACCTTATTGGCAACAGGCGATCTATACCGCCGCCGTGATAGAGGGGCTGACCCGCGCCATTCCCCGTGAACAACGCCCAGAGCCCGGCCTGAGTTACCTCGCCGGACTGCTGCACAGTTTCGGCTACCTGGTGCTGGCCCACGTCTTCCCACCGCATTTCTCGCTGATCTGTCGACATCTGGAAGCCAACCCGCACCTGTCGCATAGCCACGTCGAGCAGCACCTGCTGGGTATCACCCGCGAACAGATCGGCGCCTGGTTGATGCGTCTGTGGGGCATGCCTGAAGAACTCGCGGTCGCCCTGCGCTTTCAGAGCGATCCGAACTACGCAGGCGAACACTCGGCTTATCCGAACCTGGTCTGTCTGGCCGTGCGCCTGCTGCGCAGCCGTGGCATCGGCGGGGAGCCGGTCAGCGATGTGCCGCAGCAGCTGTTCGATCGTCTCGGCATCAGCCGTGAAAAGGCCGATGATGCGATATCCAAGGTACTTGCCGCAGAGGCCGCATTGCGTGCATTGGCCATGCAGTTCAACCCGCCGCACTGATAGCCCTCACCGCCGGGTCTGCACCAGAACGTGCCGACCCGGTGACGGCTACCAAGCCTCTCACCCTCCCGCTCGAAAGCTCACCCGCGCATTGACCAGCCCCTCCCCTGCACGCTCCAGGCTGACGTCGGCGACACTCACCCCTTGACCCTGCAACGTGTCGAACCAACGCAGCAGCAGCGCATAAGACGCCGCCGGCAGACTCACCTGGAGGCTACCGTCGCTGCCATTGTCGAAGCTCTCGATCAGTAGATTGCCCTGCTGCGCGCTTTCGGTGATCACCCCTTGCAGCTGCTCCGGCGCCAGTTCGACCTGATTGCTACGCTCCATCTGCCGCGCCAGCTCGGTGTTCTGCTCCATGTAGGCATGCATCTCGCGCTGCGCCTGGTAGTACTCGCGGGCGTCGGCGGCCTGGCGTTGCGCCGGCAGCCACAGCCAGAGGTAGAACAGCACCGCGAGCAGGAAAGCGCCGAGCAGGCTCAGCGAGGTGCGCTCGCGGGGCGCCAGCCGTTGCCAGCGCTGCCACAGCGGCGAATCGGCGAGACGCACAGCCAATTGTTGCTTGAGATTCATCATCAGCCTCCGATCACCACGCGGGCACTCACGCCGTCACCTTCGCGACTGGCCGATCCCAACTGCACACTCTGGCCGGCCTCACCCAGCCGCCGACGCAGGGTTTCCAGGGTGGCGAAATCCATCGCCTGCACCTGAAGCGCCAGATCGCCACGATCCTGGTTGTAGTCGAGCTGACCGATGGTGACCGGAATGCCGTCCTCCAGCGCTGCGGCAGCGTGGTCGAGCAGGCGCAGGAAGCCCGCCTGCCCGCCGCTGCCGCGCGCCAGGTGATCATCGAATTGTGCGCGCATGTTGACGATCCGGATGTCCTCCGGGAACAACTCTCGATACAGCGCCAGACTGGCCTCGGCATAGGCATCGCCTTGGCGCTGGAAGTACCAGGCCTGGCTTAGATTGAAACCCAGCTGCACCAGCAGGATCAGCCCGGCGACGGCAAACAGCGGTTTCCAGTAGCCGAGGCCGGTGTTGCCGACCTCGACGGCGAAGTCGCCCTGAGCCAGATTGACTGCCACCGCGCGCTGGGCGACGAGAAAGGCATACGGATCATCCACTTGCCGATAGCCGTCGAGCGCCAGCGGCGGCTCGCTTTCGCTGCCCTGGGCGTGCCAGGGCGCTGGGCAAAGGCCGGAAAGCTGCGGCCAATCCTGAGTGGCGAAAGCCAGCCGCGTCTCGCCGACACCGCCGAGCAAACCACGCTCGCCGATGAACAGCAGCTGTGCGTCTTCCCGCGGCAGCAGATCGGCATCGACGTGGATCGCCACGATCAGCAGCCCCAGCTCGCGCAGCTGCTCCAACCAGCCGGCCAGCAGCTGGCGACGGATCGCCACGACGCGCTGGCGGCCATCGGGCAGCGTTTCACCAAGCGCCAGATGCAGATCGTCGACGTTTTCGGCAAGCAACTCCTCGGCGGCGTAGGCCAGCGCCTGCTGCATCCAGCGCGCCTTGCGGGTCGGCAGAGTGACGGCGAAAAAGCTGCAGACTTCGGCCGGCAGAATCAGGCTGATCGCGCCACTGCCACCGCTGCAGTCGGCCAGGGGCTGCCAGCGGCCAGGGCCGTCCTTGGGCAGCCAATAGACACGCGTATCGCCATCGAGCCTGGCAGGGCTGTCGGCGGGCAGAAACAGGCAATCCATGATCTAGCGTTCTCCATCGGATGAGCGAGCCAACCGGGCAGGCTGGCCAAGATTTCGCGCGAGCACGCGCACGCTGCCGTCCTGCTCGCGTTGCAACAGGCTGACCAGCGCCAGCCGGCGATCGCCCAGGCGCACTTCGCTGGTGGCCTGAAAGAATTGACTGCCAACCGCCAGCGCAGTGCCCTGCAACGTAGTCCCGGCCATGGCCGGCTGCGCGAGAAACGCTGCGCTGTTGCGAAACGGTGCGACGCGGCGCAGCTCGACCAGCGACTCGGCAGCGCCGAGGCTGAGGTTGTCGCTCAGGCTGGAGAGCACCATCGGGCTTGCCGTGTTGACGTTAAGCGGCACGTTGGGCGGCAGCGCGGCGACATAGGGTGCCAGGCGCTGGAAGTCCTCTTCGCGCATGTCCAGCAGCAGGCGCAGTTCGGACAAGTCATGCAGCCGGCGTCCGGCGTTGCGATATGGCGGATCGAGCGCGAGATAGGCGTTGTCTTCGGCGCCATATTCGCCGCTCGGTTGCTGGTCCGGGTCGAGCCAGTCCAGCAGGCGTTCAGCGTAGGGCGCGCTGATCTGCAGGCGCAGCAGCAGGCGGCGGAACTGCTCGACCGCTGCGGGGTTAGGCTGTTGATCACGCAGCAGGTCATTGAGGTTGAAGCGCCCGGCCAGATCTTCGATGCGTACCAGAATCTCGCCCTGATCGATCTCGAACGCTGGCAGCGGCTGCGCCCAGGGCTCGAGCAGATGATCGACGGCCGCTGCCTCACCACTTGCGCCCGGCTCGCCACCGGCGGCGGACCGCAGGTCACGGGCCAGCATGGCCTGCGCCAGCGCCTCACCGCCCAGGGCGTAGTGCCAAGCCTGGCGCGCCTGCAGCTGGTTGCTGCTGGCACGGATGCTGAGCTGCTGGCGCGCCACCATCGCCGCGCTGACCACGGTGACGATGGCCACCACCAGCAGCACGGTAATCAAGGCCACTCCGCGCTCACGCCTCACTGCGGCATCTCCCCTTCGAACGGCTCGGGTACACCCTCAGCGCCGGGCAGTGCTTGCTGCGCGGCCTGCGTTGCCGCATCAGGCAGTCGCAGCACACGCGTAACGCGCCCATAGCGCGCGTGTTCCAGACTCAGTTCGAGCCCGACCGGCAGGCGCTCGGCTGCGTCCTCCGGGCTGCCGCGACCGAAGTCGAACGGTGGCCACTCCTCGTGCCACACGGCCTCCTCGTCCAGATAGCGCAACTGCAGGCCCTGCACGTTCTCCAGCACCCGCTGCACGCGCGGCTCGCTGTCGACGTCGCGGTCCAGCACGACCCAATAGACGCGCTCCAGATTCTGCCCGGCCAGGCGCCAGCGCACCCGCTGCAGATTGGCGCGCCGCAAGCCGGTGGGATTGCGCCAGCCGGCGCGGGTCAGCTCCAGCACCGGCGCGCCATCCTCGCCACCCAGCTGGCCGATAAATGCGTTGCGCTCGTCACCGAAGCCATCGCGTATCGGGCGTCCGATCACCTGTTGCAGGTCGCGTTCGAAGGCCCACACCGCACGGCTCAGTTCGCGCAACTGCAGCTCCTGGGCGCGCACAGCCTCATCGCTCTGCAGCACCGCTTCGAGCATGCGGTAAGTGCCGAGGCCAAGCAGCGCGAACAGGGCGATGGCAATCAGCAGTTCGAGCAGGGTGAAACCGGCGCAGTCGCGCGGGCGAGCGTTCATTGGCGCGCCACTCCCGGGCCGACCGCAATGAAGCCGGTGAGGCTGGTCACCGCTCGCTCAGACACCGAGCCGCTGCGCCCGCGCGGCGTCTGCAGCGCGACCCAGACGGTGACACGGAGCAGGCCAGGGTCGGCGCTGGTCTCGATTTCGCTGAGCGTTTGCCACTTGCGGCTGCCGTAATCCACCTCCTGGGTCTCACGGCCAATGGAGGGAGGAATCTGCTGCAACTGCAGTTCGCTGATGCGGTTGTCGGCGATCCAGCCGGCCAGAGTCAGTTCCTCCAGCCGCCCAGCATTGGTAAGGCTGCGGCCGGCAGCGGTGAGCACCACGGCCGACACGCTGGCGAAGATCGCCAGTGCCACCAGCACTTCGAGCAGGGTGAAGCCACGGCCGGCCCTGGCCAGGCGTCTGCTCATCGCCTGTCCTCGATGACTTTCGCCTCAGGCAGACGGAAGCCGTCACTGGTGACCAGCCAGCCACCGCCGCGCTGCTGGCGTTCGGACAGGCGCAGGCTGAACGGCGAAAGCTCGCCACTGGAAAGGATCAGCAACTGCGGCTCCAGCCGTGGTGCGCGGCGTGCCGTTCGCTCGCTGTCTCGGGACAGCCCGGCGCGGTCGTCCTGGCGCTGGGTAGGGGCCACCAGTTCCAGCGGCGTACCGTCCAGCTCCAGATCCAGGCGCATCCATTCCGGCACCTTGTGCACCTTGCGCCGCTCGACTTCCAGCCAGCGCGTTGCTACTTCATCGTAGCGCAGCACGCGATAACCCTCGCTGTTGACCAGCAGGCCGTATTCGCGGCTGTCGAGCACCGCCTCGTCGCTGAGCACGCCGATCAGCGCAGCCAGTCGCCGTGCCTCGTCACGCAGCTCGCGCGAGCCACTCGAGCCGCCAACGCTGAGCACCGCCACGCTGACCAGAATGCCCAGCAGGACGATGACCACCAGCAGTTCGATCAGCGTGAAAGCGCGGGCGCGCTGCCGCATCGATTAGAGGTCCCAGTTACCGATGTCGGCATTGAGGTCGCTGCCTCCGGGCTTGCCGTCGGCACCAAAGGAGTAGAGGTCGAACTGACCCTGGGTGCCCGGCGAGAGGTACTGGTAGTCGTTGCCCCATGGGTCCTTGGGCAGACGCTTGAGATAGCCATCGCGGTTCCAGTTCTTCGGCTGCGGGTTGCCGGAAGGCTTCTTCACCAGCGCATCCAGCCCCTGCTGGGTGCTCGGGTAGGCGAAATTGTCCAGCTTGTACATGTCCAGCGCGGCGGCTATGGCCTTGATATCGCCCTTGGCCACGGTAACCTTGGCCTGGTCCGGCCGGCTCATCACCTGCGGCACCACCAGCGCGGCGAGGATGCCGAGGATGACCACCACCACCATGATTTCGATGAGGGTGAAGCCCCCTTGCGTACGTCGTTGCAACTTCATTGTCGTTACCCCACCAGTTGGTTGAGAGAGAGGATCGGCATCAGGATCGCCAGCACGATGACCAGCACCACAGCCCCCATGAACACCAGCATGAACGGTTCGAACAGGCCGACCAGCAAAGACACCTGGGCGGCGAGGTCGTTCTCCTGATTGCGCGCGGTTCGCGCCAGCATCTGATCCAGTTCACCGGATTTCTCGCCGCTGGCGATCATGTGCAGCATCATCGGCGGGAATTCGCCGGTGGCGTCCAGCGCGCGGGTCAGGCTGCTGCCCTCGCGCACCTTCTGCGCCGCCTCCACCACCCGCTCGCGGATGCGCAGGTTGGCGATCACCGCGGCAGCGATGGACAGCGCCTCCACCAGCGGCACGCCGCTCTTGGTGAGGATCGCCAGGGTCGAGGCGAAGCGCGCGGTATTGGTCGCCCGGCTCAGCCGACCAATCAGCGGTATCCGCAGAATGAACGCATGCCAGCGCAGGCGCAGCGCCGGGTCGCGCAATGCCGCACGCATGGCCATCAAGGCGGCGATGATGCCGAGCACGATCAGCCAGCCCCAGTTCTTCACCACGTCGCTGGTGGCGATCAGCCCGCGGGTCAGCGCCGGCAGTTCCTGCCCGGTGTTGACGAACACCTTGACCACGTCCGGCACCACGTAGCCGAGCAGCAGCACGACGATGGCCAGCGAGGCGACCATCAGGATCACCGGATAGAGCAGCGCCAGCTGGATCTTCTGCCGCGATTGCTGACGCTGGTCGGTGTAGTCGGCCAGCTGGTCGAGCACCAGCCCGAGATGGCCGGCATGTTCGCCGGCCGCCACGGTGGCGCGGTAGAGCTCGGGAAAGGCCGACGGATATTCGCGCAGCGCCGCGGCCAGGCTGTGGCCTTCCATCACTCGCGCACGCACGGCCAGCAGCATCGACTTGATCTTCGCCGAGGTGGATTGCGCCGCCGCCGCGCGCAGGGCTTCCTCGATCGGCAGCGCAGCCTGCACCAGTGTCGCCAGCTGCCGGGTGACCAACGCCAGATCCCGCGCCGACAGGCCACGACCGAAACTAAGGCCGCCGCGGCTGACGTCTTCCTTGGACTTGGCCTGCTTCACCTCCAGCGGCGCCCACTGCTTTTCGCGCAGCAACTGCCGTGCCTGGCGCGGGCTGTCGGCTTCGATCAGGCCCTTCTGCTCGCGGCCACGCGGGTCGAGGGCAAGGTATTCGAAGGCAGCCATCAGGCGATTCCCAACACTGGCGATTCGCGGTCAAGAGCGCTCCCACGCAGGCACCGCACAGCCATGGGAGCCGCCTTGGCCGCGAATGGCGCCATGACGCACCAGCAGCCGGGCCGCAGATGCCTCTCCAGGCGAGCCGAAAACAACCTCATCCCTTCACTCCTCACGCGTCACCCGTAGCACTTCCTCAATGGTGGTCACGCCTTCGCGCACCTTGCGCAGGCCGTCGTCGCGGATGCTGGGGCCCAGCACCCGGGCATGACGCAGCATGTCCTGCTCACTCGCACGGGTGTGCACCATCGTGCGCAGGGCATCGTCGAACAACACCAGCTCGTAGATGCCGGTACGCCCACGATAGCCAAGCCCGCGACACTGCTCGCAGCCTTCGGCGTGATACAGCGTCGGCGCATCGTCGGGACTCACACCCAGCAGCGCACACTCGGCGGTATCGGCGACATAGGCGCGCTTGCAGTCATTGCACAACACCCGCACGAGGCGCTGGGCCAGCACGCCAAGCAGCGACGAGGAAATCAGAAACGGTTCGACGCCCATGTCCACCAGGCGCGTGACGGCGCCGATGGCGCTGTTGGTGTGCAGCGTGGAAAGCACCAGGTGGCCGGTCAGCGAGGCCTGCACCGCCATGTCGGCGGTTTCCTGATCTCGGATCTCGCCGACCATCACCACGTCCGGGTCCTGACGCAGGATGGCGCGCAGCCCGCGGGCGAAGGTCATGTCGACCTTGGTGTTGACCTGGGTCTGGCCAATGCCTTCAAGGTGGTACTCGATGGGGTCCTCGACGGTGAGGATGTTGCGGGTGCGGTCGTTGAGGGTGGTCAGCGCGGCGTAGAGCGTGGTGGTCTTACCCGACCCGGTGGGGCCGGTGACCAGAATGATCCCGTGCGGTTTCTTCACCGCCTGCTCCAGGTGGTCGCGGTCCTGCTCGTTCATGCCCAAATGACGCAAGGTCAGGCGCCCGGCCTGCTTGTCGAGCAGACGCAACACCACCCGCTCGCCATTGGCCGAGGGCAGCGTGGAGACGCGGATGTCGACTTCCCGACCGCCAACCCGCAGCGAGATACGCCCGTCCTGCGGGATGCGCTTCTCGGCGATGTCCAGCTTGGCCATCACCTTGATCCGCGATACCAGCAATGCCGCCAGCTCGCGCTTGGGCTGCACCACTTCACGGAGGATGCCGTCGACGCGAAAGCGGATCACCAGGCGCTTCTCGAAGGTTTCGATATGGATATCCGAGGCGTTCTCGTTGATCGCCTCGCCGAGGATGGCGTTGATCAGGCGAATGATCGGCGCGTCGTCCTCCTGCTCCAACAGATCCTCGGTTTCCTGGATCTGATCGGCCAGGCTGGCCAAGTCCAGGTCGTTGCCCAGCCCCTCGACCATCAACATCGCCGCGGAAGAGTCGTGCTGATAGGCCGCACCTAGCGCCTGATCGAAATCCGCCTGCGGCAGCCACTGCATCGCCAGGCGCATGCCGACCACCCGCTGCGCCTCCTGCACCGCCGTCAGCGCGGCGCCCTCGCGCAGGCCCAGGCGCATCTCGCCGCCACGCTCCAGCAGGATCACGCCATGTCGCCGCGCGAAGGCGAACGGCAGGCGCCGCTGGGCCGGCTGTTCGAGCAGCGTGGTGACTTCGTTTACATCGAGTTCGGGCATCGTGCAGCTCCACCAGCGATACGCAGCGACCCGACGTCACCGCGTTCGAAACACTCCAATCGGGTCCAACCAGCCTAGTTGGACTACAAGGATTGGATGACATTTCAACGGGTGCGTGTTTTTCCCGCACAACTCGACTTAATTCGGCACCAAGGTCGCAGGCGCATGGCACCGCGGACGAATACCCCGTCAATGGCGCGTCATTCATGATGCGGCGCGTCGTGTGCCCGGCGAGGACATTTTGGTCGTACGCAGAGCCAAACAGGACGCAATCTGCAGCGAAGCGCGGAAAACAGGCAGTCATCCTGCGACTGATGCGTCAAATACAATCGTTTGATTGAAACAGTTGTTTGATTTTTTTAAGACTTGCAGAATGCCGCGCCGGGCGATCGGTTTTTGCGCATCGCTTAGCGGGCTTCACCTGTTCCAAACCCCGCCCGCCAGAGCAGCGGACGGGTGAAAAGCACGTCGGTGCGCGGTTCGCCGCAGCACTGGTCATGATCACGCAGGAGAACAACAACAATGCACATCGGTGTTCCTCTCGAAACCCACTCTGGGGAGACGCGCGTCGCCGCAACCCCGGAAACCGTCAAGAAACTGATCGGCCAAGGGCACCGGGTGACGCTGCAAAGCGGCGCCGGGTTGCTTTCCAGCGTGCCGGACAGCGCCTATGAAGCGGTCGGCGCAACCATCGGCGATGCCGCCGCGGCCTTCGCCGCCGA
The DNA here is from genome assembly GCF_040310405.1 of Pseudomonas sp. E45-MNA-CIBAN-0222. Classification (NCBI taxonomy): domain Bacteria; kingdom Pseudomonadati; phylum Pseudomonadota; class Gammaproteobacteria; order Pseudomonadales; family Pseudomonadaceae; genus Pseudomonas; species Pseudomonas sp. E45-MNA-CIBAN-0222. The sequence goes on along the minus strand of NZ_JBEOPU010000004.1, from coordinate 182,351 downwards.
GCTGGTGCTGAAGGTCAATGCGCCGGACGATGCGGAACTGGCGCAGATGCAGTCCGGCAGCGTGCTGCTGGGCATGCTCAACCCCTTCGATAACGAATGCATCGCGCGCATGGCCGCCCGCGGCATCACTGCGTTCGCCATGGAAGCCGCGCCGCGTACGTCCCGGGCGCAGAGCCTGGACGTGCTGTCGTCGCAGGCCAACATCGCCGGTTACAAGGCGGTGCTGGTCGGCGCCCATCACTACCCGCGCTTCATGCCGATGCTGATGACTGCTGCCGGTACGGTGAAGGCCGCACGCGTGCTGATCCTCGGTGCCGGTGTCGCCGGGCTGCAGGCCATCGCCACGGCCAAACGCCTGGGTGCAGTGGTCGAGGCTTCGGACGTGCGTCCGGCGGTGAAGGAGCAGATCGAATCGCTCGGCGCCAAGTTCGTCGACGTGCCGCTGGAGACCGACGAGGAACGCGAATGCGCCGAAGGCGTTGGCGGCTATGCGCGGCCGATGCCGGCTTCGTGGATGGCGCGTCAGGCCCAGGCGGTGCACCAGCGTGCGCTGCAGTCGGACATCGTCATCACCACCGCGCTGATTCCGGGCCGCAAGGCGCCGACGCTGCTGCAGGAAGCCACTGTCGAGCAGATGAAGCCCGGCTCGGTGATCGTCGATCTGGCAGCCGGCCACGGCGGCAACTGCCCACTGACCGAGATCGATCAGGTGGTGGTGCGCCACGGTGTGACCATCGTCGGCCACGCCAACCTGGCGACGCTGGTCGCGGCCGACGCCTCGGCGCTGTACGCCCGCAACCTGCTGGATTTCCTCAAGCTGGTCATCGACAAGGACGGCCAGTTCCAGCTCAACCTCGAAGACGACATCGTCGCCGCGTGCCTGATGTGCCGCGACGGCCAGGTCGTGCGGACCAACGGTTAAGGGAGACGCGAACATGGATCTGATTTCAGACGGCATCTACAACCTGATCATCTTCGTGCTGGCGATCTACGTCGGCTACCACGTGGTCTGGAACGTCACCCCGGCCCTGCACACCCCGCTGATGGCGGTCACCAACGCGATCTCGGCGATCGTTATCGTCGGCGCCATGCTGGCCGCCGCGCTCACCGTCACCCCGCTGGGCAAGGCCATGGGCACCCTGGCCGTGGCGCTGGCCGCGGTCAACGTGTTCGGGGGCTTCCTGGTCACCCGCCGCATGCTGGAAATGTTCAAGAAGAAGGACCGCAGTGCGGCCAAGGCGGAGGGCAAGTAAGCCATGAGCATGAACCTGATCACCCTGCTCTATCTGGTCGCCTCGGTGTGCTTCATCCAGGCACTGAAGGGGCTGTCCCACCCCACCACCTCACGACGCGGCAACCTATTCGGCATGATCGGCATGGGGCTGGCGATGCTCACCACGGTCGGCCTGATCTTCAAGCTCGGCAGCGAGCTGGCCACCGCCGGCATCGGCTACGTGCTCGTCGGCCTGCTGATCGGCGGTAGCGTCGGCACCATCATGGCCAAGCGCGTCGAGATGACCAAGATGCCCGAGCTGGTCGCCTTCATGCACAGCATGATCGGCCTGGCCGCGGTGTTCATCGCCATCGCCGCGGTGGTCGAGCCGCAGTCGTTGGGTATCGTCGAGCAGATGGGTTACGCGATTCCGGTGGGCAACCGCCTGGAACTGTTCCTCGGCGCGGCCATCGGTGCCATCACCTTCTCCGGTTCGGTGATCGCCTTCGGCAAGCTGTCCGGCAAGTACAAGTTCCGCCTGTTCCAGGGTGCCCCGGTGGTATTCAAGGGCCAGCACATGGTCAACCTGGCCGTCGGCCTGGCGATCCTCGGCCTGGGCCTGGTCTACACCTTCACCGGCAACCTGACCGCCTTTGCCATCCTGGTGGCACTGGCGTTCGTCATCGGCGTGCTGATCATCATCCCCATCGGCGGTGCGGACATGCCGGTGGTGGTGTCGATGCTCAACAGCTACTCGGGCTGGGCAGCCGCCGGCATCGGCTTCTCGCTGAACAACTCGATGCTGATCATCGCCGGCTCGCTGGTAGGCTCGAGCGGCGCAATCCTCTCGTACATCATGTGCAAGGCGATGAACCGCTCGTTCTTCAACGTGATCCTCGGCGGCTTCGGTGCCGACGCCGATGCCGGCGGCCCGGCGGGCGCGCAGCTTGAGCGCAACGTGAAGTCCGGTTCGGCCGACGACGCCGCCTTCCTGCTGACCAACGCCGACACCGTGATCATCGTTCCCGGCTACGGCCTGGCGGTGGCCCGCGCGCAGCACGCGCTGATGGAACTGGCCGAGAAGCTGACGCACATGGGCGTGACCGTGAAGTACGCGATCCACCCGGTCGCCGGGCGCATGCCGGGCCATATGAACGTGCTGCTGGCGGAGGCCGAGGTGCCTTACGAGCAGGTGTTCGAGATGGACGACATCAACTCCGAGTTCGGCCAGGCCGACGTGGTGCTGGTGCTCGGCGCCAACGACGTGGTCAACCCGGCGGCGAAGACCGATCCGAAGTCGGCGATCGCTGGCATGCCGATTCTCGAGGCCTACAAAGCCAAGACGGTCATCGTCAACAAGCGCTCCATGGCCAGCGGCTATGCGGGCCTGGACAACGAGCTGTTCTACATGGACAAGACCATGATGGTCTTCGGCGACGCGAAGAAGGTCGTCGAGGACATGGTCAAGGCCGTGGAATGATCGCCTCGCGCTGAAACGAAAAACCCCTCCCGGCCCGTGCCGCGAGGGGTTTTTTCTTTACGTAGGGTGGGCTTCAGCCCGCCAATGCCGGTCGCCTTGGCCTGGGCCTAATCGCAGAACTTTCCACATCGGCAGGCAACTCCAGGCACGGAGTCAGCCTTCGGACAGCTGAAGCAAAGCGTCATACCGCAAAGGCGAACACCTCACCCAGGTGCCGGCGATAGCGCTCGACATCCGCCTCGACCTGCGGCCGCTTCATCACGTCGACACAGAGGAAGGTCGGCAGGCCCTGCATGCCGAGAAACTCATGGGCCTTGTGGAACGGAAGGTAGACCGCATCCACGCCCTTGCCGGCAAAGAAATCGCTGGGGTCGTCGAAGGCCTGCTGCGGCGCGTTCCACGTCGCGGAAAGCATGTAGCGTTTGTCTTGCAGCAGGCCGCCGCTGCCGTACTTCTGCGACGCGTCGGAGCGGGTGCGGCCATCGTTGGCGTAGAGACTGCCGTGGCCGGCGGTGAACACCTCGTCGAGGTATTTCTTCACCGTCCAGGGTGCGCCCATCCACCAGCCGGGCATCTGATAGATCAGCGCATCGGCCCAGAGGATCTTCTCGACCTCCTGCTGCACGTCGTAGCCGGCATCGATCTCGGTGGTGCGCACCTCGAAACCTGCCGCCGTCAGGGCTTCGATGGCGGCCTGGTGCAAGGTGGCGTTGTAGCGACCGGCAGAATGCGCGAAGGCCTTGCCGCCGTTAAGTAGCAGAATCTTGTTCATGGAACACCTCAGCAACAGAATGGCGCGCAGCTTAGCCACCCGTGCACACCGCTCCCAGACCGTAACGGGCAAATGATCTTTGCGCTGCAGTCACGAATCCGTCGCTGATTGGCTTCAAGTCAGCCCGCTTTTGCGACCGGGGTTGTTTCTGGTCGCGACGCATAGCGCTGCGCAAGCACCGCGCAGACCATCAACTGAATCTGGTGGAACAGCATCAGCGGCAGGATCAACGTCCCCAATGCACCACCGGCGAACAGCACCTGCGCCATGGGAATCCCTGTGGCCAGGCTTTTCTTCGAGCCAGCGAAGAGGATGGTGATGCGGTCTTCCAGATCGAAGCCCAGCCAGCGCGCGATCAGCCAGGTGATGAACAGTACCAACGCCAGCAGCAGACAGCAGGCCAGTACCAGGCCGAGCAATTGTGGCAGTGGTACCTCATGCCAGATACCCTCGACCACCGCATGGCTGAACGCGGTGTAGACCACCAGCAGAATCGAACTCTGGTCGACGTTCTTCAGCCAGCCCTTGTTGCGCGCCACCCAGTCGCCGATCCAGCGCCGCGCGATCTGCCCAGCAACGAACGGCAGCAGCAGCTGCACGACGATCTTGCCAATGGCGTCTAGCGTCGAGCCACCCTCGCCCTGCGCGCCCATCAGCAGCAGCACCAGCAACGGCGTGAGGAAGATGCCGATCAGGCTTGAAGCCGCCGCACTGCACACCGCAGCGGGAATATTGCCGCGCGCCAGGGACGTGAAGGCGATGGCCGACTGTACCGTCGCCGGCAATGCGCAGAGGTAGAGCATGCCCAGGTACAGCTCTGGGCCGATCATCGGCGTCAGCAGCGGGCGCAGCGCCAGCCCGAGCAGCGGAAACAGCACGAAGGTGCAGCCGAAAACCAGGAGATGCAGACGCCAATGCCCCATGCCGGCCAGGATCGCGCTGCCCGAGAGCTTGGCGCCGTGCATGAAGAACAGCAGGGCGATCGCCAAATTGGTGATCCACTCGAACACCACCACGCCCTGCCCACGCGCTGGCAGCAGCGTGGCGATGGCTACAGCGCCCAGCAGCGCGAGTGTGAAGTTGTCCGGTAGCAGGCGAGGTCTGGTCATATGCGCTCCTGATTGCGTGGCTTGCGGCAAGTTGCCAGCGAGTCTACTGTCGACTCGAATAACCGACTAACGCCATTGGCCAGACAAATGTCGCGAAAAGGACAAAACGGTCTTGCGCGACGCAGCATTCCCGCAATGCAAGCGCTGCCACGCCCAGTGTTCGCTCGCAGCGAATCCCTGCCCGAGCGGACCACCACCCCAAGGCACAGCCACCCCTGGGCGCAGCTGTCCTACGCCATCAACGGCGTGCTGCGGGTGCACACCGACCGCGGGCGCTTCCTAGCTCCGCCGCAACGCGCCATTCTGATCCCCCCGGGTTTGCTCCATGAGGTAATCAGCTCGCCGCACACCGAGATGCGCAGCCTGTACATCGACTATCGCGCCGTGGCGTGGGCGCCCTCCCATTGCCAGGTGCTGGCCGTCAGCCCATTGCTGCGCGAGCTGATCCGCGCCTTTGATGCGCTGCCGGTGGAGTACGACGAGCAGGGTGCCGACGGCCGACTGGCCGCGGTGCTGCTCGATCAGCTGCGCGCAGCGCCAGCGATCGGCTATTCCCTGCCCTGGCCCAGCGACGCCCGTCTTCGCCAGGTCTGCGAGGCGCTCTATGAGCAACCCGATCTTTCACTCAGCCTGGTGCAATGGAGCGAACGCCTACAGGTTTCCGAGAAGACCCTGACCCGCCAATTTCAACGCGACACTGGTCTCAGCTTCCGCGCCTGGCGTCAGCGCCTGCGCCTGCTCAGCGCCCTTCCCCTGCTGGAGCAGGGCGAGCCGGTTACCGACGTCGCGCTGGCGTGCGGTTACGAATCCACCTCGGCCTTCATTGCCGCTTTCGGCCAACAATTCGGCACCACACCGGGTGCTCTGGCACGCGCTACAAGCCGATAGACGCAGCGGCACAACAGTTGGCGCACACGCAACCGATACAGTTGCGCTGATAGATCGACTGTACCGACACAATCGGGAATCCCTGTGACTGTTTCGCTCTGGCTGCACACGCGATCCTGTGTAGCCATAACCCGCCCCCGGTTACACCGGGAAGGAACGCGTACCATGGACCGCACGCTACCCCGCCCTTACGTTGTCACCCGCGCCAGACACCGCTGGCAGCAAATGCTGCGATCCTTGCAAGTGCTGCAACACTGGCGCCGCAACATCCGCACCCGCCAGCAGTTGGCGCTGCTCGATGATCGCCAGCTTGCCGATGTCGGCATCAGCCACAGCGAACGCGCGGCGGAGCTGAACAAGCCGTTCTGGCGCTGAGGCGACCTCCATCGCCTACGATTCGGGCCTATGCTGCGTGCTGCATGGCCGCAGCATCGGGAACGCCATTCCCGCGACGCGGTCTAGTAGCTCACTACTGGAGATCTGCCATGCCCCGAATCCTGCTCCCCCTCTTCGCTGCCGGTGTTCTGCTTAGCGGCGGCGTCTCCGCTGCCAGCTTCACCGCCACCACCGATATGGTGGTCGGCGGCCTGATCAATACCGTGGATGCCACGTCGGACCTGACCTCGTCCCTGCGCGACGACAAGCTGGTGCTCGATGCCCGCGACGATGCCGCCCGCTTCGTCGCTAGCCAAGGCGATCTGCGCGGTGCTCATCTCGAGGCGGCACTGCGGCACATTCGCAGCGAGCAGCCGCAGCTGGGCGCAAGCGATCTGCAGTTGGCCCAGGCCATCCTCGCCCTCTGATACATGCGACAGCGCGAGAGCGCTGTCGAAACCTGCGGATGCAACCGGACGCTGGCTCTGCAGCGGGCGTTTCGCTAGCCTTGGCGCCGTTTTTCTCGGCAACAGGTTCAGCATGCGTTCGTTTTCTACTGCACTTCTGGTTCTCGCTTGCACCGCCACCCAGGCTCATGCCATCGATGTCACTATCGCTAGTGTCGTGCAGAGCAGCTATGTCAGTAGCCAGCTGACCAGCGCCCCCTTCGACAACAAGCTGATCGCCGAAGCCCGCGACGATGCCGCCGGTTTCGTCGCCAGCGGGGGGCAATTCGTCGCTGCACGTTTGCAGGCAGCCATGTCACGCCTGCGCCAGGAGCATCCGGAGCTCGCCACCAGCGATCTGGAGCTGGCCGAAGCGATCCTCGTCCAATAACCGCACCGGCTTGCCAGTGCCCCGACCCATGAGAGATTCATCCATGTACAAGCTATTGCTCGCCGCCCCGCTGGCGTTGGCCGTCATCGCGGGCACTGCCCAGGCGCAAACCTTGGTCGCCACCAGCAACATCGTCGTACGTGCCCTGGACCGCAGCATCAACTTCACCTCCGACGTGACGAGCCGCATCAGCGACATGAAAGTCGTCGTCGGAGCCCGTGAAGACGCCGCCAGCTTCGTCGCCAGTGCTGGCGAAATCCGCGGAGCCCATCTGGAGGCAGCGATTGGCACGCTGCGCAGCGAATTCCCCGCAGCGCGTGGCGCCAGCGACCTGCAACTGGCCGAAGCCATCCTCGCGCTGTGACCCGCCTCGGCGCCTGGCTGCTGGCGAGCTGCCTGAGCCTGGCCAGCATCGCAGCTCATGGCGAGCTGCGACTGGCCCTCGATTCACGCACGCTGGACGCCGAGCAACGCGCAGCCAGCCAGGCGCTGCTGGACGAAGCCATGGCCGCACTGCCGCCGCGCCTGGTGCAGAGCCTCGACCGCGAAGTTCGAGTGCAGTGGCGCGATGATCTGCCGGAGCAGGCCTATGGCCGCGCCGGCGGCAATCGCCTTCAGCTCAATCGGCGCCTGCTACCGGCACTTACCGACGGCAGCGCTGCCAGCGAGAAGACCAATCGTCCCCACGGTACGGTACGCCGCGAGCTACTCGCCACGGTCGTTCACGAAGTAGCGCATCTATACGACCGCGCCCGCCTATGGTCGCCCGAGCAGCACCTGCTACAGGGCCAATGCCGCCAGCGTGCCGGCAACCTAGGGCTGATCGGCCTGCCCGACCACTGCCGGGGGCAGACCGGCCGGCGCTTCACCCTCAGTGATGACCCCCGCCTGCTCGATCTGGCCGGCTGGCCGCAAAGGGTCGGCAAGCGCGGCCTGCGTGAACACGACAACGCTCAACTGGTACGCAGTCCCGACCCGTACGAGCTAACCAGCCCGCTGGAATTCGTAGCCGTTAACCTCGAGTATTTCCTGCTCGACCCCAGCTACGCCTGTCGCCGCCCCTCCCTGCAACGCTACCTGCGCGACCACTTCAGTTGGGCACCAGAAAACGCTGCCGATTGCGCCGACGACTATCCGTTTCTGAACGCCGGTCGCGAGTTCGGCCGCACGCCGCTGCTGAGCCTCGATCCCGCGCGGGTCTATGAGGTCGACTACCTGTTTGCCGAAGCCAACGATGCCTGGGTCAGCCGCTGGGGCCACAGCATGCTGCGCCTGGTGATCTGCGCCCCCGGTCGCGAGCCAGGTCCCGATTGCCGACTGGATCTGGATCATCACCTAGTGCTGTCCTTCCGTGCCTTCGTCGACGACGTTCAGCTGTCCAGCTGGGACGGCCTTACCGGGGTCTATCCCTCTCGCCTGTTCATCCTGCCCCTGGGCCAGGTAATCGACGAATACACCAAGGTGGAGTTGCGCAGCCTGGCCTCGGTGCCGCTGAAGCTGCAGCGCGACGAGATTCGCCAGCTGGTCGAGCGCAGTGCCGAACTGCACTGGAGCTACGATGGCGACTACTACTTCCTGTCCAACAACTGCGCGGTGGAAACCCTAAAGCTGCTACGCAGCGGAACGACCCGCGACGAGCTGGTCGCACTGGACAGCATCATGCCTAATGGGCTGCTTGAAGTTCTTATTCACCGTGGCCTGGCCGACGCCGGAGTGCTCGACGATACCCGTGAGGCGCTGCGTCTCGGCTATCGATTCGACTCCTACCGGGACCGCTACCAGGCCATGTTCACCATCCTCAAGGAACGCCTTGGCCTGCCGCAGGACAGCGTCGAACAATGGCTCGAACTCGACGCCGCCGACCGTCAGCAATGGATTGATCGCGCGGACCTACGTGCTACCGCCGCCCTGCTGCTGGTCGAACAGGCGGCCCTGCGCCGCCAGCTACTCCTCGCCCAGGATGAACTGAAAAACCGCTACCTCGGCGGCCGCGGCCGCGACGCCACACTGAACAAGGCCGACGGCGCCTTGCAGGAGATCCTCGCCAACAGCGGTTACCTCAGCCGCCCGGCCGAACTGCTCGACGGCCCAGGCTACGGCCTGCCGCAGCCCAACGAATGGACCCGCCTGGAACGCGAGAGCGAACAACGCCAACTGCGCCTGAATCAACTGAGCGAAGAGCTGGATCAGGAAGTCCGGGTGCTGTTGGGGGATGAGCGGCGGAAGGAGCTCGAAGCGATCGAATTGAACCTGGCCCAGATCGGCGAGCATCTGCGTGGGTTGCACAAGGCTGGGGGTGGGTTGGAGTTGCCGTGAGAGTGTTCCATCGCCGCAACCTCGCTCTATCGAGCTGCGACATTTAGCGCCCACTGGCAGATAGTTATTACTTAGCCAGTAACTCATTTACCGGCCTGACCGTTACCGCGACCGATCAGCGGGCAGCCGCTCTGTGGCGAGCGATGGAGAGTTTTGCTCGGCGACGTCGTAGGTGGAGGACTCCTGTGTCCAGCTAGACGGGTAGAACAACAGGCCGACAGACAGCATTAGCCTGTCGACCTTGTAGGGCTTCACTGCAACCGCATTAGATGCACCTCCGAATCAACACGGCTAGTGAAAATAATGTCTCCTACACTTTTGTGGTAGCTCTTGCTGCTCTTGGTCTGCGTTAGCTGCAACTTCCCCATTTCCAGCCATTTATTCAGGACGCCCCGGTAGGTCAGTTGATTGCTGGACTCATCTCTCGGATAGCTCATCTGTAAGCCATACGTAATGCCCTGATCACTGATCTTGTCTATGGAAAAGACCGTAGGCTGATCGGCACATATAGCCGCCCACCGGGTATCAGATCTAGCCAGCTGCGGCGTGCGCGGCGGGAAAGCAAGGCACAGCAATTGGGCAAGCTTCTCTGGCTCCAGAGTATTGAGTCCTTGCAGGTCTTCGACATCCAGTTCGTACGCTTGCAACTGTTGAAAGCCACCATTGGCGTCAAGGCGTACTCGGAACGGTCTCTCGGTGATGGCTTTTAACAGCTTCCAGCTTTGATTAAGCGAATGCTCAGGATCCTTAAGCCCTGGATGAATCACGGCGAACTCGCCCTCATGCATGTCATCCATTTCAGTGTTGGCGTTGCGCGTGTCGATCGTGAATAGCAGGGACGCCAGTCGCTCACGAACAACTATGTAAGGTATGCGGCCCTCAAGCTCGATCTGACCCCCGTCGGACACTAGCACCTCAAAGTTCAGTTCGAACTCCAGATGGCTGGGTGGGCGGGAAGAGTTGCTCATCACAGGACGCGCGGTAACGCTACGGCTGGTGATCGATGAAATCTGGTAGCGCTGCTGCTCGCCAACCTCGGGAATGAAAGGGACTTCTTTCTCTACGGAGACCGACGGACGTGGGAACGGCTGCTCGGATGCTTCGTCCTGGCCACATGCCGTAAGCAAGACGACGATCGCCAATATAGGAAATCGCCTGGGAATTCGAAGTGATTTATGGTTTGAAAGGATCATCGTAATTACTTTAATGATTGGCTGGTGTGTAATTAGGTGCTACTGAGTTCTTTTTATCACTGACTGGGTCAGACTATGGAGAACGATAAGAATCGGGATGCCAAGCATGATGGAAAAAATTATCGTCAGCCCCAAGTTTCGGCCACCAAAGCATCTGTATTCAAAAGAATCGGAACTGCCAGCATTAATTATGGCCAAATCACCATAGCCGACGAACCAAAGCTGTACCTCCTATATCCAGAAAGACATCGTTCTTACGCCAGATAATGTTGAGCACATCCTTAGGCGGCTGGCCGGTGGGGATATGTGGCGGGGCAAGATAGTCGTCTTGTGAGAGCAAACCTTTACGGCTGCTGCCGACGGGCTGAGTCATGCGGCGATTTGCTCCACGGCCAGTGTTGCCTCGCGCTCGGCGATTGCTTGTTCCAGCTCAGGTGAGCGTCTGGCCCATTGCTCGGGAGGCAAGGGTTTGGACCATTCGACGACTTCAGGGGCAGTAAGGTCAGGAGGGGGTACGAGCTTCCGTTCTTGTAAGTAAAAACCAAGTGGCGCACCAAGGAAGAAAGTGAAAAATAGATCTTTAAACGCGGACTTGAAATCCCCTTTCAAGATTGACCGGACAGCATCACCAATGAGGCTAAAAAACCAGCCAAGTAGACCTTTCCCGGTCTGCTCGCCCTCGAAGTTGCATTTCGGCACAGCTTCTGGCCCGACCTCCATATAACTGCGCATGCACTCCCATAGGCACATAGCCGTAATGCCGCCGCCACAACTAAAACCCAGGCTGAAATCACGGTCTTCTTTTTTTGCATTTGGGTCTGGGTTGGTAAAGCCAACTACCAGCAGGCCTTGCGTCGCTTTACCGTGTTGGCCTATTGATGAAACTGAAGTGGCAGCAGCCGTGACCTGCTCCCAAGGCACTATCCAATAAGTGCCATCGTCACGCGGTACGCAGACTTCGCGGCGTTGGCGGTTAAAGCGCACGGGCAAAGGCACTGGTTGGGTCAGGCTGTGGAGAACGATCAGGGCGGGAATACCCACGATTATTCCAAAACCCCATGCCAACATAGATGTCGCTGGCCCTCCCGAGTCAGCCCAGATCAATAGTATGGCAAGAAGCAACACAGGCCATATCACCATCACCGCCGAGCCGATGCTGTAGTCCCCGATATCCAGAAAGACATCGTTCTTGCGCCAGATGGTATTGAGCACATCCTTGGGCGGTTGGCCGGTAGGGATATGCGGCGGGGCCAGGTAATCGTCTTGTGAGAGCAGGCCTTTACGGCTGCTGCCGGCGGGCGATGTCATGCGGAATCCTTGGGTTGCAGGTAGCCGGTGCCATCCAGGCGATAGGGTGTGGCGCGATCCAGTTCCGGAGTGGGGTCGCTGGCGCGCAGGGTGATCACCTCACCTTCGGTTAATAGCCCGTTGGGGCCGAGGGTATACGCCAGCCCGCGAGGACCGCCAATGACATTCTCCATGCCGGCCAGCAAGGCGACTGGGCTATGGTAGCGCAGGCGCAGGGACAGGCGCGTCACTGGTCGGCCGAAGGGGCCGCTAAGGCGTAGTCCCTGGCCTTCGCTGACGGGTATCCACGTGCACTGGCATCCATTCAACCAATCCGCCCCCTGGTCGGTGGATTCGCCCTGTGTACCACCGCCAAATATCCTGGCACTGGTCGGGGTATTATTGCCAATCAGCGCCAGCTCCACTTGCACGGAGCTGGGCTCAGCCCCCGGCAGGTCGATGGTCAACGAGCTGATGGCGTTCTGGGTCAGGGTATCGCCCACGTTGGTGGGGATACGCACCTCGTCAACTTTCATGCTGAGCTGGGGTTGATACAGGAGCGCCAGCAGTTGCTCGAACTCGGTCACCTGGGTGGCGGGGGCGATGCTTTCCTGCTTGTAGGCACGGCCACGGGACCAGCAGCAGCCGGCCAGGTAATTTTGCAGGGGTGTGGCCTGGCGTAGCCAGGCATACAGATAGAGGCCGCCCAGGCCCAGCAACAGCAAATTAAGTGGCCCCATACCCAGACGGAAGCGGCGAATGGCGGTGGGGGTGTCGATTTTATTGGCCAGGCGCATACCGGTTAGACTTAAGCCAAGCAAAGTCTGTGCGCCATAGACCGCAACCTGCCCTGTGACCGCGAGTTGGCGAATTTCCAACCAAGGGTCGATACGGTCTTGGGCATTTTCAATCTGTTGTTTAAGCGATTGAAGCTCAAAAACAGCGGCGCCGAATGACAAGCCCCCGACCAAGCCCCCAAATAAAGTCAGGGTTGGAGCAGTGAAGGAAAGAGTTCGCTTCGCCAGGGTAAGTTCCTGCACCCCCTTCCCCACAATTACCCAGTTCTGCACCACTGCCGCCAGAGCCGCCGCCGTAAACAACGTGGCGGACAATCTATCGGCTCGACGCTGGTCATCTTCGCCTTCGAGCACACCGGCCTGCCTAATATAGGTTTCGGCATTCAGGGCATTGAGCAGCAAGGCTGCCAGCGGCAGGATGCCGCCACTGTTGGTGATCGCCGGGGATTGGACAATACCGGCAACCCGTCCGCTACGAATGGCCTGTGCAGTGTTGCTGGCCCACTTACTCAAGGCTTCGGCTTTCGCCCCCATCAAACGCCAGACTTCCACGCCATTTTCCACGGCGCGCACCAGGCGCGAGTCCTGACCAAAGCGGGTCACCAGCAGCAGCCCGACCAAATGCGTAGCCAATTGCGTGTTGTGCTTAAGCAATACCAGCGCACCGCCCAGGCGGGCGACGGTCGTGGCCCAGGCACCTTCAATATCGCCGGCCAGGCGCTCGATAGCGCGCAGGGCGCGTTCGTCGAGCGTCTGGCCGGCCAGGGCCGCGCGGGTTTCCCCCAGGTTCTCCAGGCTCAGGGCTGCAATCAGTTCATTGAAGCGGTTGGTGTTATTCAGCGCCGCCTCAAGGGACGGGCTCCAGGCCTGGAAGATCAGGCGGAATACGCCCTGGTCAGAGGCCCGCACAAAGCCGGCAAACTGTTCAGCGCCTTGCGCTTTAATACACTGGCCGCTCAAGCAGGCAGCTGCCAGGTCGTCGAGCCACTGCAAATGGCTGGGATTATCGTATTCGACAAACCAGGTGCCGGCGGCATGGCGTGGCAGGTAAACCGCACGATCAGTGTAGAGCACAGCATGCCGTTCATTGACTTGGCGATAGTGCTCAGGGGCTTCTTGTTCAAGCCATTCATCCATGCGTTCCAGGTCAATATATTCAGAGACCTTGGCGCTGGCCCGGCCGCCCGCAAGGTTGCTGGTTTTTTCCGTGCGGTATTCACGTACCACCCGCTCCACCTCGGTATGCAGATGGGCAGGAATGAACTGGCGTACCGGCGCGGTGGTGGCGGCAACCTCGGCATGCACGTTGACCAGCAGTGCATCAGCCTGCTGATGTGAGTACTGGCGGCCGCGCTCATGGTTGATGCGCGTCTCTTCCTGAAACAACTCCTGCAAGCGCCGCTGACTCGCGAGCAGGGTTTCGCCTTGCTCATGTGTCAGCTGAATATCCTCCTCGCGGTAGCGGTAATTGATGATGTTGGCAACCTCGCTGCCATCCTCGCGAATAAGGCTATGGATAAAACTGCCCACCGTTTGGCGCAAGTTATTGTCGGCGATCCACTCTTCGTGGCCTGCCTCCAGTCGCTCCTGCTCGTGATTGAGGTCGCGTAGCACACCAAGATCGTCGTCCAGGCTGGCGAACACCCCATGCAAAGCGCCAGCCTGGCTGCGCACCTGATTGAGCCAGGTATCTGTGGCCGGCACATCCCATGGTTGCGCGCTCCATTCGCCGGGCGCGCGTTCGGCGGCCTCTGGCTGGCGGGCGGCGGCCTGTTCGCGCTCGCTCAGCCAGGTACGGGCATGGACGTACGTCTGAATGCGCTCGGGGGTAGGTTCGTCCATCATCTGCTTGCCGAGGGCATCCACACCCTCGCGGTAGGCGTCGCCGTTCTGCGCGTAGTCGTGGGACAGGGCCCGCTCGCGAATCTCGGGCATCAGTTCGGCCATGACCTGGTCGGCACCATCCAAGGCCGGGCAATGGTCGGCCTCCAAGGTGCGCGCGATTTGAGTCAGGCGGATGCGGCGCATGCGGGCGCGGCGCTCGCCCGCCTCGCCCGCTAGGCGCTGGTGGACGGCAGCGGTCAAAGGGATTTCGGTATAAAGCAACAGTGCGTCGTGTTGCTTGTTTAGTGCGATGCCAGCGATGCTGCCGTTGGCCACGTCGCTGGCGGCGTCATCCACCCCCTGCTCCAGCAACTGGCCGTCGGCGGCCACGGCAAAGCGCCGCAGTGGCCCTTGGTCGTGCCATAGATAAAGGTAACCGGGGCGCAAGCGGCGCAGAGCCATGGGATGGCTTTGGGTTCTGCCCGCTGGTTTGCAGCATTTATGCGCGGCTGCTTGTTCGGCCAGAGCATAGCGGACGGGAGCAATAAAAACCTCGGCCTGGCGCGCCGGGCAGCTGGCCACGGCACTGGACAGGTCGTCCTTTTCGAAGTCCTGCTTCGCGGCTTGGTCGGCTTGGGCCAGGCGTAACATTCGATCTTGAGCTCGGGCGGTCATGCGACTGACTCCTTGTCGATGCGCAGCAACTGGCACTGCAACTCGGTGATGAGGTTGTCCAGGCGTTGAGCAGGGAGCGCGCCGCGCTGCTCCAGCAGTTGTCGATACCTGTGGTGTTCAGGAGCCTGGGGGAAATCATTGCCCAGCTCGACCAGCAAGCCGGCCCAACGGGTAACCTCATCGGCGGCGCTGTAGCCGTAGCGCGCCGCGCTTTGCCAGCACAGGACGGCGAATTGCTGCTGAGCGGCGGCGTCCATGCCTTGCAGCGATTCGGGATAAAAGCGTTGCAGATGGGCCAGCAGACGCTGATCGAAGCAGGCGTGCTTGGCCTGGTTTAACTGTTCCAGTTGCGCCTGGGAAAGGCGCAGCCAGGGCGTGTCGGCATAGCACGCAAATGTCTGCGGCTTGTTCTCGCGTAGTAGCGCCAGTTCCGCGCCAGAATCTGCTGGTAGGCGAATACGCTGCACTGGTCCCATCAATGGATCGCGTTCGTCGGCTTTCAGCGGGCCCAGCCATAAAACCATGATGCGTGGGTCGTGGAAACGGAACAGGGTCGTTTGATCACCATCCAGGCGCACATGAATCAGGCTGCGCAGGTGCTCGACCAGATCGTGTTCGCTCGCATCGGACTCCAGCCAAATGCCGGCCGTTGCTTGCCACTCCTGCTGGAATACCTGCGCAAGCTCGCTGTGCGGCCGTACCGCTACCAGCAGCGGGCCAACTTCGGCCAGCGCCTCATAGACGCTTTGCTGGTAGAGCAGATGCAGCGAGGGCGATTCTTCCAAGACATAAATTTTGGCGGCCAGTCCATCGATCTGCGCGCCGTCGAGTAGCAAATAGCTATTCAGCTGCGATAGGGCCGTCATATCTTAGCCTCTAGCTGCTGACAAACTTCACAGACCGGTAGGGCAGTGCGCGCCGCCTGTTGCAACGCCTGTTTCTGCGCCTGAATCAACAACTGCCCAGCCTTATCCGCATCCGCCGCCTTCACCTTCCCCGGCAATATCGGCGCCGCGCCCAATCCCTTTCCCGAACTTCCACCCGAGTTCATCCTGATCAAAGGCCCGACCATGGTGATGCCGCTGGCATCGAGCTTGATAAAGCTGCCGCCAGCCTTGAAGGTCAGCTCGCTGCCGGCTTCGAGCACGACCTTGAGGCCGCTGGAAAGGTGGATTTCATTGCCCGCCTCGATGAACTGGCCGGTGCCGATTTTCAGGTGCTGGCTGTTGCCCACGGTGAGGTGGTCATTGGCGCGGACTTCGGTCTTGCGGTCGGCGTGGGTGGTGCGGTGTTCTTCGGCGCGGAACTCGCTGTAGCTGTTGGCTTCCACCGTGTCGTGGCGCTCGTGGCCGACGCGGATCTTCTGGTCGTGCTCGATGTTCTCGTCCCAGTCGCGCTGGGCGTGGAGGTAGATCTGTTCGGCACCCTTGCGGTCTTCGATGCGCAGTTCGTTGTAGCCACCACCACCCGGGCTGCTCAGGGTCTTGAACACCGTGCGGGTCTTGTTGGCCGGCAGGTCGTAGGGGACCTGATGCTCCTTGTGGTACAGGCAGCCGGTCACCAGCGGTTGATCGGGATCGCCTTCGAGGAAGGTCACCAGCACTTCCATGCCGACCCGCGGGATGGCGATGCCGCCATTGCGGTCACCCGCCCAGCTGGAGCTGACGCGCAGCCAGCAGCTGGTCTTGTCATCGGCCTGGGCTTCGCGGTCCCAGTGAAATTGAACGCGTATTCGTCCGTATTCATCGCAGTGGATTTCTTCGCCGGCGGGGCCGGTGACCACGGCGGTCTGGCTGCCGAGCACCTTCGGCTTCGGATGGTTCAGAGCCGGGCGGAAGGGGATGTCCCAGGGGGTGGCGGTGAAACGGTTGCGGTAGCCCTGATGGAAGTGGGAGCTGGCACGAGCCCCCTCACCCCAGCCCTCTCCCCATAGGGGAGAGGGGGCCAGTCCCAGTTGAACTGGGGCATTGGTAGTCGACTCCTCCAACACCTGCGGCTGCTTGCCTTCATGCAGCACTTCGGTGAGCAGCCAGAGCTGGTTCCAGTCGCTGCGGGGGTGTTCGCCGAGCGGGAGGAAGTGCCCGCTCGCCAGTCGTGGCTGGTCGCTTTCGCCTTCGGCCAGTTCGTAATCATGGCGGTGGCGCTCCAGGGCGCGCTGCGACAGGTGTTTGCCGCGGGCGCGCTCGGTGGTGAAGCGGCCGGGGTAGTCGTAGTCTTCGAGATCGGGCTGGAAGTCGCTATGGAAAGCGGCCTCCATGGTCAGGCGCGGCTTCTCGAAGTCGTAGTCGCGGCGGGTGACGCGGCTGGTGCGGGTCTCCAGGCGCAGGCCGAAGCGTTTGATTACCGGCTGGTCGGCGACCAGGCCGCTGTCCTGCTGATAGGCCGTGGCGGCAAGCTTGGGGAAGACGGTCTGGTCGTCGCCGAACACCAGCACATGGCCGGCAGTGCTGTGCTGGAAGTGATAGTGGATGCCCTCTTCCTCACACAGGCGCTGGATGAAGTGCAGGTCGGTTTCGTCGTACTGCACGCAATATTCGCGCGGCGGATAGATCACCGGGCCGAGCTGGAAGCGGTAGGCATCGGCCTGGATACCGTGCTCTTCCAGCACTAGGCTGATGATCTTCTCAACCGTCAGGTGCTGGAAGATTCGCTGGTTCGTGCGATGGGCGAGGTAGGCCAGCTGCGGCACGAGCGTCAGTCGATAGCGGGTCAGGCGCTTGCCGGACTCACCCTGGGCGGCCTGATGCACCAGCCCATGAATACCGCTGCCATCCGGCGCGAAGGCGAGGAAAGCCGGTCGATGCAGCAGGCTTTCCAAATCCAGGTCGGGGCGCTCGCTGACCAGTTCCAGGTCGAAGCGATAGGGTTGGCTGATGGCCTCGCGGCCCCGGAATTCGAGCACCTTGAAATCACGCTCAATGCCTTCGAGGGAAAGCGTGAAGTGGGCCTGGTTGGCTGGGGCGAACATCCATGTTCCTCCTGTTCAGTCCATGTATCGGCGCATGGGCGCTTGCGGAGCCCCGTGTAACACACGGCCGGCCGCTCTGGAATGCGCTTTTTCCGCATTCCAGATCGGCAGTACGGCGTTTTGCCCAGTGCTTCGCAAAAAGCGTTCGGCCAGGCGATGCCTGGCCGAAGCAGACCGCGCCGAATCAGCCGGCGATCGGGGTACGCCAGTCGTCGGAGCCGGAGGTGCCGGAAACTTCGTGGGTCCAGACGATCTTGCGGTAGGTGAAGTACACGTCTTCCAGATGGGTGAAATGGGACATGTTCGGATCCTGGCAGTTAGGCATGCGCGACTGCACGTCGACGATCACCGCATCTTCCAGTTCGATGGTGTAGTAGTGCTCCTGCGTGCCGGTCGAGGAGGTGCGGTACCACTCCAGACGGCACTTGTTCAGGCGCTCGCCGGAAGTCAGGGCATTGAAGATCAGCGGCGACGACTTGTCGAACACCTTGGTGATCATCAGCGGCTTGTGTACGCGCTGGCCTGTCGGCTGACCGGACTGCGGGTCACGCGGGATGATGACCTGATGCTGGAAGGCCTGCACCAGGATCTGGTCCTCATGACCTTCCTGGAAGATGTTGCCAACCGAATCCTCGGTGAAAGTACCGGCAGTGATCAGGCCTTGCTTGGTGCCTTCGAGGGACAGATACGCGGGTGTTGGCATGGGTGCTCTCCTTGTCTGAAATGAGTGCCGAATGGCCATTTCATAACAACAAACGCTATGCCAATAATAAAAAAATACTTAATTATCAATAAGATATGTAATGTACAACACACGGCGCAAATAGCAGAAGTGATGCCCAGCACAGAAAGCTGCGCAAGTTCTGGCGCAGTCGTGGCAACAAGTTGCGCAACAGCGCCCGAAGCCCGGCTGGCCACAGTGTAAACAACTTACCCACAACTTTATCCACAGATCGCCTGTGCAAGAAACTGCGCAGACCATTGCCGTTGGCGCGGCGTCATACCACTTTCCTGAAGGCAAAAAAAACCTCGAACTTCATTGGGGGAGGGGGAAGTTCGAGGTCCAAATCCGGACCGCTAGGGCGGGGTCCAGAGATCTGCCAACACTTAACACAACAAGGAGCATCGAAGGGCTTTTACACCCTTCGCATGCTCTGACCGAAGAGTTGCAATGGAAGTTCAACGCGTTCAAAAAAATTTGTCGGCTAACGACATTTTTCGGCAGTTGGGTCAGTGTGCTTCGTCCCAGTTGTTGCCGACACCCGCTTCCACCAGCAGTGGTACATCCAGCGTCGCGGCCTGGCTCATCAGCGGGCAGACCTGCTCGCGCACCCGCGCCACCAGGTCTTCGCGCACTTCCAGTACCAATTCGTCGTGCACCTGCAGAATGACGCGCGCATCCAGCCCGCTCTGCTGGAGCCAGCCGTCCACGGCGATCATGGCGCGCTTGATGATGTCCGCCGCAGTGCCCTGCATCGGCGCGTTGATCGCGGTGCGCTCGGCGCCCTTGCGCATGGCGCCGTTCTTCGAATTGATCTCCGGCAGATACAGCCGACGGCCGAACAGCGTCTCGACATAGCCCTGCTCCGCCGCCTGGGTACGCGTGCGTTCCATGTAGGCGAGCACGCCCGGGTAGCGGGCGAAATAGCGGTCGATGTATTCCTGCGCTTCCTTGCGACCGACGTCGATCTGCTTGGCCAGGCCGAAGGCGCTCATGCCATAGATCAGGCCGAAGTTGATCGCCTTGGCGCTGCGTCGCTGGTCATTGCTGACCTGCTCCAGCGGCACGCCGAAGACTTCGGCGGCGGTGGCGCGGTGCACGTCCAGGTCGTTCTGGAAGGCGTGCAGCAAGCCGGCATCCTGCGCCAGGTGAGCCATGATGCGCAGCTCGATCTGCGAGTAGTCAGCCGCCAGCAGTTTGTACCCTGGCGCCGCAACGAAGGCCTGGCGGATCCGTCGCCCCTCGGCAGTGCGGATCGGGATGTTCTGCAGGTTCGGGTCTGAGGAAGACAGCCGGCCGGTAGCGGTCACCGCCTGGTGGTAGCTGGTGTGAATGCGCCCAGTGCGCGGGTTGATCTGCTGCGGCAGCTTGTCGGTGTAGGTGCCCTTGAGCTTGCTCAAGGAGCGGTGCTGCATGATCACCTTGGGCAAGGGGTAGTTCTGCTCGGCCAGGTCGGCCAGCACGTTCTCGGCCGTGGAAGGCTGGCCACCGGCGGTCTTGGACAGCACCGGACAACCGAGCTTTTCATAAAGGATGGTGCCGAGCTGCTTGGGCGACCCTAGGTTGAATTCCTCACCAGCTATCTCAAAAGCTTCACGCTCGAGTTCGACGAGCTTGTTGCCAATTTCGACGCTCTGCAGGCCAAGCAGATTGGCATCGACCAAGGCGCCGTTGCGTTCGATGCGCGCCAGCACCGGCACCAGCGGCATCTCGATCTCGGTCAACACCTTGAGCAGCGACGGCGTTTGCTCCAGCTTGCCGAGCAGGGTCTGGTGCAGGCGCAGGGTCACGTCGGCGTCCTCGGCTGCGTAGGGGCCGGCCTGTTCGATGGCGATCTGGTCGAAGGTAAGCTGCTTGGCGCCCTTGCCGGCGATGTCCTCGAAACGGATGGTGCCACGGCCGAGATATTTCAGCGCCAGGCTATCCATGTCGTGGCGCGTAGCGGTGGCGTCGAGCACATAGGATTCAAGCATGGTGTCGAACGTCATGCCGCGCATCTCGATGCCGTAGTGTATCAGCACGTTCATGTCGTACTTGCCGTGCTGGCAGATCTTGATCTTGCCCGGATCTTCCAGCAGCGGCTTGAGTGCGGCGAGCACAGCATCGCGATCGAGCTGTTGCGGTACGCCCATATAGCTGTGGCCGAGCGGCACGTACGCAGCCTCTGCGGCCTCGATGGCAAAGGACACGCCGACCAGTTGCGCCTTCTGCGCGTCAAGACTGGTGGTTTCCGTGTCGAAGGCGAAGCACTCAGCGGCCTTCAGGCGCTCGAGCCACACATCGAATTCGGCTTGCTCAAGGATAGTGGTGTACTTGGCCTCGGCTTGAACCGAGCAGCCTTCGGGTTGAACCTCGCAGTTCTCGCCTGCCGCCTTGGCTTCGCGCAGCAGGTCGTCCAGCCAGTTCTTGAATTCCAGCTCGCGGTACAGCGCGATCAACGCTTCGCGGTGCGGCTCGCCGGGCATCAGGTCACCGACCTCGACATCCAGCGGCACGTCGATCTTGATCGTCGCCAGCTCGTAAGACATGAAGGCGGCGTCGCGATGCTCCTCCAGCTTGGCGCCCAGTGACTTGGCGCCGCGGATCGGTAGCCCGGCGACCTGATCGAGGTGCTCGTAGAGCCCCTTGAGCCCGCCGGGGATGCCGTTGAGCAGGCCGCAGGCGGTCTTTTCACCGACGCCGGGTACACCGGGAATGTTGTCGACCTTGTCGCCCATCAGCGCGAGGAAGTCGATGATCAGCTCAGGGCCAACGCCGAACTTGTTCTTCACGCCTTCGATGTCATAGACGCTGCCGGTCATGGTGTTGACGAGCGTGACGTGGGGGCAAACCAGCTGCGCCATGTCCTTGTCGCCGGTGGAGATCACCACGTCACGGCCCATCGCCGCACACTGCCGGGCCAGGGTGCCGATGACGTCGTCAGCCTCGACACCTTCCACGCACAGCAGCGGCATACCAAGGGCGCGGACGCTGGCATGCAGCGGCTCGACCTGGGAACGCAGGTCATCCGGCATCGGCGGACGATGGGACTTGTAGTTTTCGAACAGCGCATCGCGAAAGGTCGGACCCTTGGCATCGAAAACCACCGCGAACGGGCTGTCCGGATATTGCCGGCGCAGGCTGAGCAACATGTTCAGCACGCCTTTGACCGCGCCGGTCGGCTTGCCGGTGGAGGTGGTCAAAGGAGGCAGAGCATGAAAGGCGCGATAGAGGTAGGACGAACCGTCCACCAGGATGAGGGGAGCTTGGCTCATGAGCGGAATCAACCTTTTCGGCGGGCCCGGAGCTAGAATGCCAAGGACCACTTATCGACAAAGGGACAAGGTTACCATGCGCGCTCTCAAACACCTGATGCTGGCCAGCCTGCTGGCGAGCGCTCCCCTAGCCGGTTTTGCCCAGGAGTCGGTCGACGGCGAGCCCGACGTAACCATCCGTCAGGAAGGCGATCGCACCGTCGAGGAATACCGCGTCAACGGCTTCCTCTATGCCGTGAAGGTCACACCCAAGCGCGGCAAGCCTTACTTCCTGGTGCGCGCAGACGGCAACGACGGCAACTTCGTGCGCTCCGATCAGCCGGACATGCTGATCCCTTCCTGGAAGATCTTCAGCTGGTAAGCCATTAGTCACCGGGAGGACAGCATGTCGGTATTCACGCCCCTGCAACGCGATGAACTGGAAGCCTTTCTGGCGCCATACCGGCTCGGCCGGCTGCGCGATTTTCAGGGCATCGTCGCAGGCAGCGAGAACAGCAATTTCTTCGTCAGCCTCGAACAGGGCGAATACGTCCTGACGCTGATCGAGCGCGGGCCGAAGCAGGATCTACCGTTCTTCATCGAGCTGCTCGACGTGCTGCATCGCGCCGGCTTGCCGGTGCCCTACGCGCTGCGCAGCGCGGATGGCGAAGCGCTGCGCGAACTGGCGGAGAAGCCCGCGCTGCTGCAGCCGCGACTGCCCGGCAAGCACGTGGTCGAGCCCAACCCGCACCATTGCGCCGAAGTCGGCCGGCTGCTGGCCCGTCTGCATCTGGCCACCCGCGAACACATCCTCGAACGCGCCAGCGACCGTGGCCTGGACTGGATGCAGGAGCAGGGGCCGAGCCTGGCGCTGAGCCTGTCCGAGGACCAGCTGCCGCTGCTGCGCGATGGTCTGGCAGAGATCGCCGAGCTGCGGCCGAAGCTCCTCGCCCTGCCTCGCGCCAATCTGCATGCCGATCTGTTCCGCGACAACGTGCTGTTCGAAGGCAGCCATCTGACCGGGGTGATCGACTTCTACAACGCCTGCTCCGGGCCGATGCTCTACGACCTGGCCATTGCCGTGAACGATTGGTGCTCGCACCCCAATGGCGAGATCGACGGCGAGCGCAGCGAACCCCTGCTGGCGGCCTACTCCGCGCTGCGCCGCTTCACACCGGCCGAAGCCGAGCTCTGGCAGCCGATGCTGAGGGTGGCCTGCGTGCGCTTCTGGCTGTCGCGGCTGATCGCGGCGCAGCGTCACGAAGGCAAGACGGACGTGCAGGTGAAAGATCCCGGCGAATTTCATCGGCTGCTCATGGCGCGCCAGCATCCATCCAGCGCGCTGCCTTTTGCGTTCTAGGTGATTTGCCGGCATCGGCGCAGCGCGAAAGCGTTCAACACCTCGCAAATTTTCCAGTGCAGCTTGCGACCGCAGGGGCTTTACCCCAAAGTGCCGGGCGCACAGGATGCGCGCTGACGGTAGCCGAAACGCGCTATTCCCCCCATCATCGAAAGGAATCGATGCATGCCTTCCATCTATCAACTCAAACCCCGCTTCCAGGCGCTGTTGCGTCCGCTGGTTCAGCGTCTCTATGAGCGCGGCATCACGGCCAATCAGGTCACGCTGACAGCGCTGGTCGTGTCGCTGGCAGTTGCCGCAACAGTCGCGCTGCTTGTCGAGAATCTCTGGACCTTCCTGCTGATCCCACTGTGGATGCTGCTGCGCATGGCACTGAACGCCATCGACGGCATGCTGGCGCGGGAATACGGCCAACAATCGAAGCTTGGTGCCTATCTCAACGAACTCTGCGACGTGGCCGCCGATGCGGCGCTCTATCTGCCGCTCGCACTGGTGGCCGGCGTCTGGCCTGCCGCCGTGGTGTTGGTGGTGGTACTAGCGGCGCTGACCGAGTACGCCGGCGTGCTCGGTCCGATGGTGGGCGCCTCACGCCGTTACGACGGCCCGATGGGCAAGAGCGACAGGGCCTTCGCCTTCGGCGTGCTGGCTACCGGCGTCGCCCTGGGCCTGCTGCCAGCCGTCTGGATCAACGGCTTGTTGCTGCTGATCGCCGGGTTGTCGGTCGTCACGCTGAGCAACCGAGTCAGGCAAGGCCTGGCGGAAAGCGCAGCTGCACCATCCGAATAACCCCAGCACCGAAACCGGCCACCAGGCCAGCGCCACCGCCCTCTCGTCAGAAAACAAGGAACAACATCCATGCTCGGCTCCTTGCTCGCTTTTGCGATCACTTCCGTAGCGCGCCTGCTGACCGGCACTCGCAGCCTCTGGATCGGTTGTGCACCGATCGGCACGCAACGGATCTATTTCGCCAATCACAGCAGCCATGGTGATTTTGTGCTGCTCTGGGCATCGCTGCCGCCCGATCTGCGGCGCAGAACTCGACCCGTAGCGGGCGCCGATTACTGGCAGAGCAGTGCGCTGCGTCGCTTCGTCATTCACGGTCTGTTCAAGGGTGTGCTGGTGGATCGCGAGCGCAGCGGCCCGGAGTCGAATCCGCTGCAACCGATGCTCGACGCCTTGGCTGGCGGCGATTCGCTGATCCTCTTCCCCGAGGGCACACGCAATCTGGAAGAGGGGCTGTTGCCGTTCAAGAGCGGGCTGTACCGCCTGGGCCTCGCGTGCCCGGACGTGGAGTTGGTGCCGGTATGGATCGCCAATCTCAATAGGGTAATGCCCAAAGGTCGCAGCCTGCCGTTGCCTCTGCTGTGCAGCGTGAGCTTTGGCGCGCCAATGAGTATCGAGAACGACGAAGACAAGGACGCGTTTCTGCAGCGCGCTCGCCTTGCTTTGCTAGAACTGGCCCCGAAGGAAGACTGACATGGATCGCAATACCCTGCTGCTGTTCGCCGGTATCGGCGCCCTGCTCGCCCTGGCCTCGCTGATCGGTTTCGTCCTCAAGCGTCGCAGCGGCGGCGAGAGTCCGGTGATCGACAACCTCAACGCGCGCATCAATGCCTGGTGGGTGATGGTTGCGCTGATCGGCATCGCCTTCTGGCTCGGCCACACCGCGGTGGTGATCCTTTTCTATCTGGTGTCCTTCTTCGCATTGCGCGAATTCATGACGCTGACACCGACGCGCAGCAGCGACTATCCGGCCTTGGTCGCGGCGTTCTATCTGGTGCTACCGCTGCAATATCTACTGGTGGGTGTCGGCTGGTACGGCCTGTTCGCCATCTTTATTCCGGTCTACGTCTTCCTGCTTCTGCCCATCCTGGCATCGCTGGGTGGCGACACCACGCGCTTTCTCGAACGCGCATCCAAGGTGCAATGGGGGCTGATGATCGCAGTCTTCTGCGTTTCCCACGTCCCCGCCCTGCTCACCCTGGAGATCGCTGGCTACGAAGGTCGCAACCTGCTGCTGATCGCCTGGCTGATTATCGTCGTGCAGCTTTCCGATGTGCTGCAGTACGTGTGCGGCAAGCTGGCCGGCAAGCGCAAGATCGCGCCGCGCCTGTCGCCGTCCAAGACCGTTGAAGGCTTCGTCGGCGGGATCTTCCTCGCAACGCTGATCGGCGCGGCGCTGTTCTGGATCACCCCGTTCGCCTGGTGGCAGGCGGCCCTGATGGCGTTGCTGCTGAATCTGCTGGGTTTTTTCGGCGGACTGGTGATGTCGGCGATCAAGCGCGACCGTGGCGTCAAGGACTGGGGGCACATGATCGAAGGCCACGGCGGCATGCTCGACCGGCTCGACTCGGTCTGCTTCGCCGCGCCAATCTTCTTCCACCTGGTGCGCTACGGCTGGACCTGACCTGCCGGGCACTTGCGCTGCGGCGAACCGCCGATTGCCCCGAGGGTCGAAGTTGCCACGGCGCTCAGGGCGCTTTGCCTTCGCGCCCACCGAACGGATCGCCCACCACCCCTGCGTCACCGCGTTAAGATGGCGGCACGCAGCCGCCGTTTTGGTGCACCAGCTCCTCGATGGTGTCGCCATCGAACTCAGGAATCATCAATGACCCAACGCTATGTAATCAACGCCTCGGTTAGCCCCAAGGGCAGCCTTGAAACACTCTCGCAACGCGAAGTACAGCAACTGAGCGAAGTCGGCGCAGGCAGCACGCACAAGCTGTTCCGCCAGTGTGCCCTGGCAATCCTCAACACCGGCACGCGCATCGATAACGCCAAGACCATCCTCGAAGCCTACGAGGACTTCGAGGTGCGCATCCTGCAGCAGGATCGCGGCGTACGCCTCGAGCTGTTCAACGCGCCGGCCGACGCCTTCGTCGATGGCGAGATGATCGCCAGCACCCGCGAAATGCTCTTCAGCGCGCTGCGCGACATCGTTTACACCGAGAGCGAGCTGAGTGCCGCACGCATCGACCTGAGCACTTCCCAGGGCATTACCGATTATGTTTTCCACCTGCTGCGCAACGCCCGCACGCTGCGCCCGGGTGTCGAGCCGAGCATGGTGGTGTGCTGGGGCGGACACTCGATCAGCACCGAGGAATACAAGTACAGCAAGCGCGTCGGCCATGAGCTGGGCCTGCGCAGCCTGGACGTCTGCACCGGCTGCGGGCCGGGCGTGATGAAGGGACCGATGAAGGGCGCAACCATCGCCCATGCCAAGCAGCGCCGCAACGGCAGCCGCTACCTGGGACTGACGGAGCCGGGCATCATCGCCGCCGAGGCGCCGAACCCGATCGTCAACGAGCTGGTGATCCTGCCGGACATCGAGAAGCGCCTGGAAGCCTTCGTCCGGGTCGGCCACGGCATCATCATCTTCCCCGGCGGCGTCGGCACGGCCGAGGAATTCCTCTACCTGCTCGGCATCCTGCTGCACCCGGCCAATCGTGACGTGCCGTTCCCGGTCATCCTCACCGGGCCGAGCGATGCCGCAGACTATCTGCAGCAACTGCACGATTTCGTCGGCGCCACCCTCGGTGAGGAAGCGCAGAAGCGCTACCAGATCGTCTTCAACGACCCCACCGAAGTGGCGCGGCAGATGACCGAGGGCCTGCGTGAGGTGCGCCGCTTCCGCCGCGAACGCAACGACGCGTTCCACTTCAACTGGCTGCTGAAGATCGAGGAAGGCTTCCAGCGGCCGTTCGATCCGACCCACGAGGCTATGGCCAGCCTGCCGCTGCGCCGCGACCTGCCACCCCACGAGCTGGCCGCCAACCTGCGCCGCGCGTTTTCCGGCATCGTCGCCGGCAACGTCAAGGACAAGGGCATCCGCCGCATCGAGCAATACGGCCGTTACGAGATCCACGGCGACACGGCGATCATGCAACCGCTGGACAAGCTGCTGCAGGCCTTCGTCGAGCAGCACCGCATGAAACTGCCCGGCGGCGTGCCCTACACGCCGTGCTACCGCGTGGTGACCTGAGCGCAAGTCGCTTCGCGCGCAACAAAAAAAGGCCCGGGCATCAGTCCGGGCCTTTTTTCATGAGACCGCTCGAGCGGTCAGCCGCACTTGGAGTTGCCGCAGTTCAGGCAGGTGGCGCAGCCATCCATCTGCACCACGGCCTGGGTGTTGCACTTGTTGCACAGCTGCGCGCCGGCCGGAAAGCCTTCGCCCGGCTCGACGGCCACCGCGCCCTGGCTGGCCTCGTAAGCCGCGCGCTTTTCGGCCAGGTACTTGAGCTGCGTTTCGTCCAGCGCATGGCCTTCTAACATGCCGATGGCAATCAGATGGCGCTCCAGAACCGCACCGATCTCGGCGACGATCGACGGCATGTAGACGCCGCCCTTCTTCAGGTAGCCGCCGCGCGGATCGAACACCGCCTTCAGCTCCTCGACCAGGAAGGTGCAGTCACCGCCCTTGCGGAACACCGCGGACATGATCCGGGTAAGCGCCACGATCCACTGGAAATGGTCCATGTTCTTCGAATTGATGAAGATCTCGAATGGCCGACGCTGCTCGTGCGGAGTGCCGGCGTTGAGCACGATGTCGTTCACGGTGACGTACAGCGCGTGTTCGAACAGCGGTGACTTGATCTTGTAGGTCATGCCGATCAGCGTTTCCGGACGCTGCAGGCTCTCGTCCATTTCCACTACATTGACGGCCTTGCTCGCCTTGTTGTCGGTATTGGCCGCAGCGGCCGCGGGGCGTTCGAGGGCCTCGTCGACGACCTTGAAGCCCTTGATGCGCTGGGTGATCTTTACGGTCATTGTGCAGATTCTCCTGCCGGGCGCAGCGATGGCCCGGCGCTTATACGATTGGCAGTCCGGTTCAGTACTTGCCGTAATAGCCTTCTTTGAGGGCGTCGAACAGGTTGGCGGCGGTGTTCACCTCGCCGTCGTACTCGACCTCCTGATTGCCCTTGAGCTCGACCACGCTGCCGTCCTCCAGGGTGAAGCGGTACAGGGTCTTTTCCAGATCGGCTTCCTTGACCAGCACGCCCTGGAAGGCCGCGGGATTGAAGCGGAAGGTGGTGCAGCCCTTGAGACCCTGGCGCCAGGCGTAGCGGTAGATGTCCTTGAACGCCTCGAACGGATAATCGGTCGGTACGTTGGCGGTCTTGGAAATCGACGAGTCGACCCACTTCTGCGCGGCGGCCTGGATATCCACGTGCTGGGTCGGGCTGACGTCATCGGCGGTGATGAAGTAGTCCGGCAGCTTCTCGCCCGGCTCGTCGGAGCCCGGCTTGGCGCGCTCGTTGATCAGCGTGCGATAGGCCAGCAGCTCGTAGCTGAACACCTCGATCTTCTCCTTGGCCTTGCGGCCCGGACGGATCAGGTTGCGCGAGTAGTGATGGGCGAAGCTCGGCTCGATGCCGTTGGAGGCGTTGTTGGCCAGGCTCAGGCTGATGGTGCCGGTGGGCGCGATGGAGCTGTGGTGGGTGAAGCGCGCGCCCTGCTCGGCCAGCGACTCGATCAGCTCCGGCGCGTACTCGGCGATCTTCTGCATGTACCGCGAGTACTTGGCGTGCAGCACGCGACCGGCAATCTGGTCGCCGACCTTGTAACCATCCTTGGCCATCTCCGGACGCTTGCGCAGCATCTCGGCGGTGACCTCGAAGGTCTGGCTCAGCAACGGCGCCGGGCCCTTCTCCTTGGACAGCTCCAGCGCCTGTTCCCAGCCGACCAGTGCCATTTCGCGAGCGACTTCCTCGGTGAACACGCAGGCTTCCGGGCTGCCATAGCGCAGCTTGAGCAGCGTGAGCGTCGAGCCAAGGCCGAGGAAGCCCATGCCATGGCGGCGCTTGCTCTCGATTTCGTGGCGCTGCTGCTCCAGCGGCAGGCCGTTGATCTCGACGACGTTGTCGAGCATACGCGTGAAGACGCGCACCACCTCGCGGTACTTGTCCCAGTCGAAGCGCGCATCGGCGCCGAACGGGTCGATGACGAAGTTGGTCAGGTTGATCGAGCCCAGCAGGCACGATCCGTATGGCGGCAGCGGCTGCTCACCGCAAGGGTTGGTGGCGCGGATCGCTTCGCACCACCAGTTGTTGTTCAGCTGGTTGACGCGGTCGATGAGGATGAAGCCCGGCTCCGCATAATCGTAGGTGGACACCATGATCATGTCCCACAGATGCCGCGCCTTGACCCGACCGTAGATCTTGCAGGCCACTAGGCCGTCGTCGCGCACGATGTAGCCATCGTGCACCGGCCACTCGCGCCAGAGCACATGCTCGGCATCGGCCAGGTCGAGCTCACCGGCTTCCTTGGCATGCACCGGGAAGATCAGCGGCCATTCGCCGTCGGCATCCACCGCCTGCATGAATTCATCGGTGATCAACAGGCTGAGGTTGAACTGGCGCAGTCGGCCGTCTTCGCGCTTGGCGCGGATGAACTCGCGCACATCCGGATGGCCGACATCAAAGGTGCCCATTTGCGCGCCGCGGCGGCCGCCGGCCGAACTCACGGTAAAGCACATCTTGTCGAAGATATCCATGAACGACAGCGGGCCGCTGGTGTGCGCACCGGCACCCGAGACGAAGGAGCCGCGCGGACGCAGGGTGCTGAACTCGTAGCCGATGCCGCAACCGGCCTTGAGCGTCAGACCGGCCTCGTGGACCTTGCCGAGGATGTCATCCATCGAGTCGGTGATCGAACCCGAGACGGTGCAGTTGATGGTCGAGGTCGCCGGCTTGTAATCCTGCGCGCCGGCGTTGGAGATGATCCGTCCGGCCGGGATGGCGCCGTTGCGCAGCGCCCAGAGGAAACGCTCGTGCCAGTGCTCGCGCTGCTTGGCCGGCTCGACGTCAGCCAGGGCGCGGGCGACGCGCTGCCAGGTGGCGTCGACGCTGTCATCGATCGGCGTGCCGTCCTTGCTGGTCAGACGGTATTTCTGTGCCCAGATATCTTCGGAAGCCGCCTGCAGGGCGATGCTGGAAGTGCTCTTGCTGTCTGCCGCGATGGGCCCGTCCGTCTTCGCCATGCGCTGCGCATCCTCGTGCCGAAAGTGGGAGAAAAGAAAGCTCGCACGATAGGCGAATTCGACAGGCGCCGTACATGATGCATATCAAACTAGGCAACGCGAACGACGACTGGTGTCAGGCAACGACACCAAGCGTTCGCTAGAAACGAAAAAACCCGCCGTGAGGCGGGTTCTTTCTTCAAGGGCCGATCAATTACTTGATCTTGGCTTCCTTGTAGATCACGTGCTTGCGTACGACCGGATCGAATTTCTTGATTTCGATCTTGTCGGGGGTGGTGCGCTTGTTCTTGTCGGTGGTGTAGAAGTGGCCGGTACCGGCGCTGGACACCAAACGGATCAGGTCACGCATGATTGCTCTCCTTAAACCTTTTCGCCGCGGGCGCGCAGCTCGGACAGAACGACGTCAATGCCGCGCTTGTCGATGATGCGCATGCCTTTGGCACTCAGGCGCAGACGGACGAAGCGGTTCTCCGACTCGACCCAGAAGCGATGATGCTGCAGGTTCGGCAGGAAACGACGACGGGTTTTGTTCATTGCGTGGGAAACGTTGTTCCCGGTTACCGGACCCTTACCGGTAACTTGACAGACTCTCGACATGCCTCAGCCCTCTAAAACCACATGCCCAACCCGGCATGGGTTGGCCGCTTGAATTCACTTGTCAGTTCGGCGCTCAGCGCCACGTTTCATGGGGGTCTTACCGGCCACGTTGCGAACGAAGATACCGGGCCCCTAGAAAAGAGCGCTGCTTTATATCAGAAACCCCCTAGGGCAACAAGCGCGGATTGAAATTTCCGCCCGACTGCCGTGCCTTCGAGAGTTGCTGCTCGATGCCGACCGGGGCCTGAGTACTGCAGCCCGCTCGTCAGCTCACCACCTATATATAGGTCGCAATCAACCTGCGCTGCCCCGCGCCTCGTCGCGCAGCTGACGACGCCAGCAACTTGCCCACGGCTGTCTTCGGCAGCTCGTCGCGCAGCTCGAGAAAGCTCGGCGTCTTGTAGCCGGTGAGGTATTGCCGGCAATGTTCGAGCAAGGCCCGCTCATCAACCGTATCGTCCTTGAGGCTGACGAAGACCTTCACCGCCTCGCCCTTGCGCGCATCCGGCACGCCCACCGCCACGCATTCACGCACGGATGGATGCTGCATCAGCACATCCTCGATCTCGTTGGGGAACACGTTGAAGCCGGACACCAGGATCATGTCCTTCTTGCGGTCGACGATCTTCACGAAGCCATCGGCATCCAGCAGCGCGATATCGCCGGTCTTCAGCCAGCCATCGGGCGTGAGCACCTTGGCCGTCTCGTCCGCACGTTGCCAGTAGCCCTGCATGACCTGCGGGCCACGCAGCCACAGTTTGCCCGGCGTTTCCGGCGGCACGTCGTTGCCCTCGTCATCCACGGTGCGCAGCTCGGTGTCGATCAGCGCCTGGCCGATGTAGCCCTCGCGGTAGGGGCTCAGCTGAGTACCGGTCGCCACAACCGGCGATGCCTCGGTCAGGCCGAAACCTTCGCGGATCGGCGCACCGGTCAGCGCCTGCCAGCGACGCCCGACCTCGCTGTTGAGCGGCGCACCGCCGGATGTCGCCCACTTCAGGTGGGAGAAATCAATGCTGCGAAACTCCGGGTGATTCATCAGCCCGACAAATAGCGTATTGATGCCACTGAGCAGACTGAACGGATAGCGCTGCATGGCACTGATAGTTTCGTCCAGGTTGCGCCCGTCCCGGATGAACACCGTGTGCAGGCCCATACCCACCGAACTCAGGCAGTTCGTGGCAAAGGCCATGATGTGATACAGCGGCAGCGGCGCGATGCGCACGTCCTTTTCGGGCTCAAGCAGCCCCGGCCGGTCGAACAGTTCGATGGTCTGCAACACGTTGGCCAGCAGATTACGATGCGTGAGCATCGCGCCCTTGGAAACGCCGGTCGTACCGCCGGTGTACTGCAACAACGCCAGGCGGTCGAGACCTGCCTCGCGCTCCACCGGCGGTTTCTGCTCGCCCAGGCGCAGGGCCTGCATGAAGCGCAGCGTTCCCTCCTCCTGGCTTTCGTAGATCGGCTGTTGCAAGTCATCGACGCTGGTCAGGATGATCTGCCGCAGCGCGGTGTCCGCCTGCACCGCGCGCACCTGCGGCAGCAGGCGGTCGAGCACAAGAATCGCCCTGGCGCCGGAATCGTGGAACTGATGCCGGGCTTCGGCAGCGGTGTACTGCGGATTGGTGTTGACGATCACCAGCCCGGCCTTGAGCGCCCCGAATACGGCGATTGGATACTGCAAGCAATTGGGCAGCTGTAGCGCCAGCCGGTCACCGGGTTGCAGACCCGCGTGATACCGGAGGTAGCAGGCGAAGGCGTCGGCACGACTGCCCAGCTCGGCGTAGGTGAGGCGGTCGTCGCCGCAGGAAAATGCCGTGCGCTGCGGATGCTTCGCGCAGGCTTGAGACAGCAGGTCATGGACGTTCTGGTAGCCGCCACGGGCGAGTTCGGCAGCCACGTAGCCTTGCACGGAAGCGGACATCGACATTCTCCAAAATGAATTATTGTTTTACTGTGCGAAACTGGATGTCGAATCCGATAGTAGTAGAACGGTTTTGCCCTCGCAATGATCGCCAATGGCCGCACTGCCCGGCGTCGGGCGATCTGCTATCGTTCGCCACCGCTGCCCCACTAGCCAGACAGACCGAGACCATGAGCGACGACATCGAAGACACCGGCACACCCAAGGATCGCAAGTTCGTCGAGGCCCTGGCCCGCGGGCTGGACGTGCTGCGTGCCTTCACCCATGGCTCGGTGGTGATGGGCAACCAGGACATCGCGCGCATCACCGGGCTGCCCAAGCCCACCGTGTCGCGCATGACCTACACCCTGACCAAGCTCGGCTACCTCAGCTATTCGCAGCAGCTGGAGAAGTATCAGCTCGATTCCGGCGTGCTGGCGCTGGGTTATGCCTACGTCTCTAACCTGCGCGTGCGCCAGCTGGCCAAGCCGTACATGGATGAATTCGCCCGCCGCACCAACACCACCGTGGGCCTGACCTGCCGCGATCGGCTGTCGATGATCTACGTGGAAAACTGCCGCCCGGCCGAGGTCACCACCCTGCGCATGGACGCCGGCGTGCGTCTGCCGCTGGCCACCACCGCCGCTGGCCGCGCCTTTCTCGCCGCCACCCCGGAGAAGGAACGCGAACATCTGATGGCCGCATTAGCCGCCAAGTACGGCGATGGCTGGGCCGCCATCGAGGCTTCGCTACACGCTTCGTTCGAGGAATTCGTGCAGCACGGCTTCTGCCTGTCGCTCGGCGACTGGGACCGCAACGTGATGGCCGCCGGCGTGCCGCTGCACCTGGCCGACGGCAGCATCATGGCGCTGACCTGCGGTGCCCCGTCATTCCAGCTCAGCGAGGACACCCTAAAGAACTCGCTGGCCCACCAGCTGGAAATGCTCGCCCGCGATATCGAAAGCCTCGGCGTCTGATCGTCAGGCCCTGACGCTGGCCCAGGCGATGTCCGCGAGCAGCTCGCGGCAGTCGGCCAGCGCGGTGCGGGAACGCCCCGCCAGCCAGTTGCGCGCCATGTCATGGCAGGGCCCGATCACCACCGCGAGAAAGCAGTCGCCGGGCATCCGCCGAAAGGCTCCGCTTTCCCGATGGCGCCGCAGAATCGCTCCGACGCGCTCACCGTGGGCGCGATTGACCTCGCGCAGCCGTTCGCCCATCTCCCCCGCCTCGACCCGCCCGCGGTTGTGCAGGACGAAGCGCGCCCAATCCGGATTCGCCACCACCCAGTCGATGTAGCTGGTGACGAACAGCCGGACGCAGGCCTCGGCATCCAGCGTCTCGATCAGCCCGGCTTCCAGCAGCGCGGCATACTCACCGATGCCTTCCAGATACAGCGCGGCGATGATCCGCTCACGATTGCCGAAGTGGTGATAGAGGCTGCCAATGCTGGCGCCGGAACGATCACGAATCATCTCGATGGTGGTCGCTTCCACGCCGAACTCGGTGAAACAGGCGAGTGCGGCCTGAAGGATTTCCTGCTTGCGGCTACTACGGGCCATCCGGCCTCCAGTCTGAACTAGAATATTTTTCTAGAATTATCTTCTACCCTTCGTATACTGCACCGATCGCAGCAATCGCAGAAGCGCGGAGAACAACAAGATGGCGACGATACAGGTTGAAGAACGCACCATCGACAATGGCAATGGCCATGCCCTGTCCAGCTGCTGGTATCAGCCGAGCGGCGTGCCATGCGGCGTCGTGCTAATCGCGCCGGCGATGGGCGTGCCGCAGCGCTTCTATACCGACTTCGCCACCTGGCTCGCCGAGCGCGGCTATCAGGTAGTGACCTTCGATTACCTGGGCATGGGCCGCTCGCGGCGGGTGCCGCTCCGCCAGCTGGACGTGGACATCCTCGACTGGGCGCGCCATGACTGCAGCGCCGTACTGGACAGGGCCGCCGAGGCCGCCGGTGAGCTGCCGCTGTACTGGATCGGCCACAGCGTCGGCGCGCAGATCCTGCCGCTGGTCAACGGCCATGAGCGCCTGACCCGCATCGTCACCATAGCCGCAGGCAGCGGCTACTGGCGCGAGAACAGCCCGCAGATCCGCAACAAGGCCTGGCTGCTCTGGCATGGCCTGGCGCCCGTGCTGACCGCCGTGGCCGGCTACTTCCCGGGCGGTCGTATCGGGGCGGTCGGCGACCTGCCCGCCGGGGTGATTCGCCAGTGGCGGCGCTGGTGCCTGCATCCGGACTACCTGGTCGGTGTCGAGGGCGAGCCCATGCGCCAGGCTTTCGCCGCGGTGCGCACACCGCTGACCTCACTGTCCTTCAGCGACGACGAGATGATGTCGGCGCGCAACACCGAATCCCTGCATGGCTTCTACAGCTCGGCGCCGAAAACCATGCAGCGCATCGCACCCGCGGAAATTGGCGCCACGCGGATCGGCCACTTCGGCTTCTTCCGTCGCGGTTTCGCCGACAACCTCTGGACGCCGCGTTTGTTGCCAGAGCTGATACCAAACCAACAACAAACGGGGGTGTGAGCGTACAAACACATCAGTTTCGCAGAGCGGAACACTGCTAGCATATTTCGAAACATATGCGAGGGTTATTCACCTTGCCGGATGGCTGATCTCCGACAAAAGTGAGGATGGGCTGGTTACAGCCCTCCTCGCCAATGGAGCCTTGCCATGCACAACAACAATAACGGCTACCCCTCGAGCACCCGCGCCTGGGTCACGGTCGCCATCCTCATGCTCGCCTACGTGCTGTCCTTCGTCGATCGGCAGATCCTCAACCTGCTGGTCGAGCCGATCCGCCGCGACCTGGACATCACCGACACCCACATGAGCCTGCTGATGGGCTTCTCCTTCGCGGTGTTCTACACCATCTGCGGCGTGCCCATCGGACGCCTGGCCGACCGCAAGAGCCGCCGCGGCATCATCGCCATCGGCGTGCTGGTGTGGAGCCTGATGACCGCGCTGTGCGGTACCGCGCGGACCTTCTGGCAGTTTCTCGTGTTCCGCATCGGCGTCGGTGTCGGCGAGGCGGCGCTGTCGCCCTCGGCCTATTCGCTGATCGCCGACAGCTTCCCCCCCAAGCTGCGCGGCACCGCCATGAGCGTCTATTCGATGGGCATCTACATCGGCTCCGGTCTAGCCTTTCTGCTCGGCGGGCTGGTGGTCAAGTTCGCCTCGGCGCAAGGTGATGTGGAGCTGCCGGTGCTCGGCATGGTCCGACCCTGGCAGTTGATCTTCCTCGTGCTCGGTGCAGCCGGCGTGCTGTTCACCGCCGTGCTCTTGCTGATCCGCGAGCCGTCGCGCAAGGGCGTCGGCGCCGGCGTCGAGGTGCCACTCAGCGAGGTGGCCGGCTACATTCGGCAGAACCGCCGCACCGTGCTGTGCCACAACTTCGGCTTCGCCTGCCTGGCCTTCGCCGCCTACGGCAGTTCGGCGTGGATTCCGACGTTTTTCATCCGCACATACGGCTGGTCGGCCAGCGACGTCGGCGTGCTCTACGGCTCGGTGGTGGCAGTGGCCGGCTCGATCGGCATCATCGCCGGCGGGCGGCTGTCGGACCTGCTGCACCGCCGCGGTTATCGCGACGCACCGCTGCGCGTCGGCATCATCTCCGCCGCGCTGACCCTGCCGCTCAATCTCGCCTACCTGGCCGGCACCGGCGAACTGGCGCTGGCGCTGATCGCCCTGCACGTCTTCACAATCGCCATGCCCTTCGGCGTCGGCCCAGCGGCGATTCAGGAAATCATGCCCAACTCCATGCGCGGCCAGGCCTCGGCGGTGTACCTGTTCGTCATCACCATGGTCGGCCTCGGCATCGGCCCGACCGCGGTGGCGCTGGGCACCGATTTCGTCTTCGGCGACGACAACGCCCTGCGCTACTCGCTGCTGATCGTCACCGGCGTTGCGCTGGTCGGCGCGATAGTCCTGCTCGGCATGGGGCTCAAGCATTACCGCGGCAGCCTGGACCGGCTGCAGGAATGGAAGCCTCAGGGTGGCGCCACACCGGCCCCTGCGTGACGAATCGCCGCATAGCGGCCGGTGCATCTAAACCATGCACTGGCCGCCTGCCTGCTCCTGATCTCATTCACACGATGAGCCTTTTTGAGCGACATCTCGCTACCGTGGCGCTTCAAACCTTCGAAGTGCAGCCTGCGGTGCCGTGTGGGCATACAAGCCTCGGGCAGCACCGTTCGCCCTGAAGTTGCCGATCTAGACCGATTTAGGTTTGTGATGCAGGCCATATTTGTGTGTAATTGCCGGCCATTTCATGGATTGAAGCGGCAGCCCCGTTAGTACGGCATAGGCCGTCGAGTCAGTCCTGAATGCTACCTGCCAGCCATTCAGATAAGGACTACCTCATGGGCTTCGCGAAAAAAACCAGCGTGCTGCTGCTCAGCAGTGCCATCGTGTTCAGCGCCGGTTGCGCCAACATGGCCGAAAACGAGTGGGCGAACAAAGAGAACATCGGCACCCTGGTCGGCACCGCAGCAGGCATTCTCATCGGCAGCCAGGTCGGAAACGGCAGCGGTCGCACCGCAGCGATGATCGCAGGCGCGCTGGCCGGTGGTTACCTTGGCAAGACCATCGGCGCGAAGCTGGATGTGCGGGATCGCGAGGCGCTGGCACTGCAGACTCAACAGGCGCTGCAGCACACTCAGGATGGCCAGGCCACCCAGTGGTCGTCGAGCCACAGCGATGCCAAAGCCACCATCACCCCGATCAAGACCGAAACCGTGCAGCGTGAAGTCGCCGTCAAACGCACGCCCAAGGTGCAGCCGGTAGCGAACATGACGCTGATCAACCAGCCCTACCAGGCGGTTAAATCGGCGAACGTACGCAATGCGCCCGACCTCAAAGCCGAAAAGGTTGCAGGGTTGCCAGCCGGCACCACCTTTACCGCGATTGGCCGTACCGACAATGACTGGATCATGGTGGGCCGCCGCGGCGTAACCATCGGCTACGTCTACGCGCCGCTGGTGGCACAGGTCAAGAAGCCCGCCCAATCGACTCAGACCGTCGCAGCCGAAACGGCAACCGATCTCGACAGCCTTGATGTCGCCAGCGCAGCCTCCAAGGGAATCGACCTGGACGCCATCGATCTGGATGCTGTTCCGGTCGAGCAGACCATGACCGCCCAGGCCACCTGCCGGACGATCAAGTACGACGTGACAGCCCAGGGCAGCAATGAGCAGCAGACTGCAAAAGCCTGCCAGGCGGCCGACGGTGCCTGGGAGCTGATCTGATGAACGTACGCCACATTTCCCTACTGGCCCTCAGCCTGGCCGTAGCGGCCTCGGCCCAGGCAGCCAGCCACCGACTGGCCTATTCGAAGGCGGAAAACGTCGAGGTCTTTGTCGACCACGCCGATGGTCAGCCTTGGTGCAGCGACAACCTGAAGCTGCGTTTCGCATTTGCCGGCCCAGCAGATCAGGACTCCATCAACCGCTTGCTGCCAAAACTTGGCGGCCTGTTCGCTAGCCAGTGCTCGAGCGCCACCCAGCTGAGCTGGACCAGCGTAGACGCCACCGGCAAGACGCAAGCCAGCGGCCACGCCAGCCAAGCCGCAGGCTGGGTGGCACAAGCGGCGAGTACTGCCCCCGCAGCACCGCAACCAGCCGCCGAGCAAGCCCCTGCGCCAACCGTCGCCCAAGCGCCTGCTGAAGCCCCCGCTTCCGCCGCACCTGCTGCGCGCGAGACAGCTCCGGCCACCGCAGAGCCGGAACCGGCCAAACCGACGCAAGCCGAAGCACCACAACCCCCAGCCACATCCCCAGCGCCGACAGCACCTGTGGCCGACGCCCAACCCGCTGAGCCGGCAGAAAAGCCAGCCCCGGTTGAGCAGGCCGTGGCCCCCGCCCCGGTTATCGCCAAAGAGTTCAGCGTCAACGGCTGGCAACCGCCGCTGGCCCGGGACGTTTTCGCCAAGGCCGACCTCATCACCGAGATCGTCGATCAGAACGGCTGTCGCTTCCGCCTGGGCTTCAAGCCGGAGGACGACATAGCGAACATCTCCGCGACCTCCAGCGGCGTGAAATGCGGCCCGGACGGCTACGCGCAGAGCACCGGCTCGCTGACGCTCAACCGCCGCGATGGCGTGCGTCTGCATCAGTTCAAAGGCAGCTTCCTCGATGGCCTGGAAATCTACGGCGACGCGCCGCAGCTTCCGGTAGTGGGCATCGACCAGCGCAAGAATCTGCTGCTGCTGTTGCATAGCGAACCTGCCAGCAAGGTGCATTACCTGCTGCGCATGGGCCATAGCTATAACGGCCACTGGAATGCCGGCAGCGTCACGCTGATTGCACTAACCGAAAACCGTGAGCTGTTCCGCGACCTGGAAAGCATTCGCCGGACAATCGACCTCGCCACCGCGCACTTGGACAAGAGCGCACCGAAGATCAGGGCAATCCATTTTTACGGCATGCGGGATCTGGAAAAAGGGCTGCACGAAGGCGATCGAGATTTCTGGCTTTACGACCTATCGCTGTCGCGCCACTACCGTACGCAGAAGTGGGAATACGACCCCGCTCGGGCCAACAATCACCTGTTCGCGTACGAGCGCAAGGAAGCTGAACTGCAGCGCCGAGCCGAGCTGGAGCGCGAGCGTGAAGCCCAGCGCCAGCGCGAGCTGCTGGCTCGTCAGGCAGAGCAACAGCTGCAGTTGTATCGTCAGCTGCGCCGTGAAACCCGCAAACCCGAAGAGCTCTACGGACGCATCCTCAGCGATGCCAGCTACTCGCCGTTCAGTGGCGGTGGCTATGCCGCGATGATGCAAGGCCGCGCGCAGGGCTACAGCCAGATCGTGCATATCGATGGCAAGACCGATGGTGGCTGGGACGTCGACTATCCGTACGCCGCTGTTCTGGATACCAAAGACAGCGAGCAAAGCGCCGACAAGGGCTGGTTCCTGGTCAAGGGCGAGGCGCGGCTGGACGCGTCACGCAAGGATGAGCAAAACCTGCCGCTGACGCTGATCAGCGCCACCACGCTGCAAGCCTGCAGCGAAAAGGGCTGCGCCGATCTGCGCGACCCGCTGAAACTTGCACGACATGAAATCGGTGACCCGGACTGGACGCCGGAAGAGGCCAAATCGCTGATACAACAAGCCTGGCCCGAACGTGCCGAGCTCCAAGGAGATGACGAATGAGCAAGCGCCTACCCCTGATCGCCGGCGCTGCCGTTGCCGTACTGGTGGCCGGCTACTTCGGCCTGAGCGCCTACAGCAGCAGCCAGGCAGAAAAGCTGATCGAAGACTGGGTTTACGAGCACGAGCTTGAGGACACCCTGCGTTGGAAGTCGGTGTCGTCCAGCCCATTCGGCGGCCGCGTGACGATCTCCGAGCTGCAAGTGGAAGCCGGTGGACGCGAGCCAAGCCTGCAGGTGGCTGAAGTGATCATCAGCGACCGCTCCATCAACGATGAACGGACCCGCTTGCGCCTGCGCTTCAATGGCGTCGAGGCCGATAACCGTGCCCTCGGCGGCCTGAGCAGCCTCGGCGCGATGGCCGGCGGCGGCTTCGGCCGAGGCATGGCTACCGCTCGCGGCTTCGAACCCGCGCTGATCAGCGGCCTGGCCGAGCTCAAGCCCTACGACGTCGAAATCTACGTGGATATCGATGACGATGCCGGCACCCTGGAAACAGAGCTGGCAGTCGACCTGCCAGAACTGTTCGATTCGCGTGTCAGCTACCGCCTGAGCAACCTGCGGGATTTGAATCGCAAGCTGCAGCGCCTGAGCGAGAGCTTCGGTGGCGACGACCGGGGGCAACGGGCATTCATGAGCGAGCTGGGTGAGTTGGCATCGAGCGTCGAGCGTGCCGAATTGCAAAGCGCCTCGTTCAGCGTCAAGGATCGCGGCATGGCCGAGCGCAGCATTGCCCTGTATCAGCGCTACAACACCCCGCTGAACCCCACCGAAGGCAGCGCCGAGAAACAGCGCAAGGCGCATTACGAGAAGGTCGTTGAACAGACCGAAAAGGACTGCAGCCGTGAATTTAAGGACCTGCCAAAGGGCATGAAAGACGGTTGCGAACTGCTCAGGAAGGCGATGCTCGGAAAGGTCAGCGGCGTAGAGTTGAAGGTCGAACCGAAGGAGCGCGTGCGCCTGACGGATCTGGGCGACCTGCAGGACGGCCGCCGCAGCAAGCGCCTGCTGGACCGCCTGAACCCGCAACTCGACAGCATCTGATCGCTAGCTGATCGCGTCGCAAAAAAAGGCCGGGCATTTGCCCGGCTTTTTTATGTCCGGATCAAATGACTCACAGCCGGTGCGATCATCGCACACTGGATAGTCCACCGAGACGCGACCCGAGTTGCTTCGCATGGATATAAGGCGACGTCCACCCTACCGGGCTGCCACCTTGCGCGCAGCGCCGTAGGGTGGGCTTCAGCCCACAGTTTGTGTGTTGGCGGCGAGCTGAAGCGGAACGCCGCCCCACGAAAATGAAGACGATGCCTCGGCACACCTGCCCGCAGTCGGCTAAGCATCTGACCCTATCTCCGCAAAGCAAAACCGGGCCAAGGGGCCCGGTCATGGTGTCGCGAGTGGCGCGTTACGCCACCTGCATCAGCTTCGCATAGGCCTTCAGGTGGTGGTCGTCGTCACCGAACTGGTGGGCGATCATCACCAGGCGCTTGGCGTGGTGGGCGAGGTTGTATTCCCAGGTCATGCCGATGCCGCCGTGTAGCTGGATCGCTTCCTCGGCCACCTTGCGTGCGGCGCGGGCGCAGATGTATTTGGCGGCGGCGATGATGCGGCTGCGCTCGTCGTTGTCTTCGCCATCGGCAAAGGTCGCGGCGAGGATCGCCATGCTGGTGGCCTGCTCCAGCTCAGTCTGCATGTCCACCATGCGATGCTGCAGCACCTGGAACTTGCCGATCAGCACGCCGAACTGCTTGCGCGTCTTCAGGTAGTCAAGGGTCAGCTTGCAGGCTTCGTCCATGCTGCCCAGCGCATCGGCGCACTGCGCGGCGATGGCGCGGCCCTGCTGGTAGCGCATAGCTGAGAGCGCGTTGCCGACTTCGCCAAGCAGCGAATCAGCGCCCACCTGCACGTTGTCGAGGAACAGCTCGCAGCCCTTGCGTCCATCGATGGTCGGGTAGACTCGACGGCTCACGCCCTGTGCGTTCGGATCGACGAGGAACAGGCTGATGCCGGTTTCGTCACGGCTGTCACCAGACGTGCGCGCGGAGACGATGATCTTGCCGGCGCTGTGCCCGCCAATCACCACGGCCTTGCGCCCGGACAAGCGATAGCCGCCGTCGACCGCCTCGGCTTTGGTCTGTACGTCGTGGAGGTTGTAGTGGCTCTGCGGCTCGTCGAAGGCCACAGCCAGTTGCAGCGAACCGGCCGCGACCTGCGGCAGCAGATCTTCTTTCTGCGCGTCGCCGCCCAGCTGATTCAACAGTCCGCCGCCGAATATCACCGATTGCAGGTAGGGCTCCAGCGTCAGACCGCGGCCCAGTTCGGTCATCACCAGCATGGTTTCCACGCCGCCGCCGCCAAAGCCGCCGATCTCTTCGGCGAACGGTACGGCGGTCAGGCCCAGCTCACCCAGTTGGCCCCAGAACTCGGTGGAGAAGCCCAACTCCGACTCGCTGAATTTCTCGCGCTGTTCGAACGGGTAGGCGTCGCGCACCAGACGCGCCGCGGTGTCTTGCAGCATTTGCTGCTCTTCAGTCAGTTTGAAGTCCATGGCGGTGCCCCCTTAAAGCTCGAGAATCATCTTCGAGACGATGTTCTTCTGGATTTCGTTGGAGCCGCCGAAGATCGACAGCTTGCGCATGTTGAAGTAGTCGCCGGCCAGCGACGCGCTGTAGTCGGCGTGCAAAAGCTCACCGTCGTAGTCCAGCTGCATCTCCTCTTCGAGGAACGGCAACGCGTAGGGGCCGATGACCTTGCGCAAGAGGTGAGTGATCGCCTGGCGAATCTCGGTGCCCTTGACCTTGAGGATCGAGGACTCCGCACCGGGCACGCCGCCTTCCTTCGCCGCCGCGAGGATGCGCAGGGTGCTCATCTCGATGGCCATCAGCTGCATTTCCACGTCCGCGACCTGGGCGCGGAACAGCGGGTCTTCGAGCATCGGTTTGCCGTCGCAGACTTCCTTCATGGCGATGCGCTTGAGATGCGCCAGCACCGCCTTGGACGAGCCGATGCCGGCCAGGCCCGTGCGCTCGTGGGTCAGCAGGTACTTGGCGCAGGTCCAGCCCTGGTTTTCCTCGCCGACGAGGTTCTCCACCGGGACGCGGACGTTGTCGAAGAAGACTTCGTTGACCTCGTGGTCGCCGTCCAGGGTGATGATCGGCCGCACGCTGATGCCCGGGCTTTTCATGTCGATCAGGAGGAAGCTGATGCCGCGCTGCTGCTGGGCTTCCGGGTCGGTGCGCACCAGACAGAAGATCATGTTGGCGTGCTGACCAAGGGTGGTCCACGTCTTCTGGCCGTTGACCACGTAGTAGTCGCCGTCACGCACGGCGCGGGTCTTGAGGCTGGCGAGGTCGGAACCGGCACCGGGCTCGGAATAGCCCTGGCACCACCAGTCCTCACCGGAGAGGATGCGCGGCAGGTAATGGTCGATCTGCTGCTGGGTGCCGAACTTGATGATCACCGGGGCGACCATGTTGACGCCGAAGGGCACGGTACGCGGCGCCCCGAAGGCGGAGCACTCCTCGTCGAAGATGTGCTTTTCCACCGGTCCCCAGGTGGTGCCGCCCAGCTCCACTGGCCAGCCCGGCGCGTACCAGCCGCGCTTGACCAGGATCTGCTGCCAGCGCTCGTGATCCGCTTTTGACATGTGCTTGCCGAGCTTGACCTTGGCGGCGATGTCCGCCGGCAGCTCGCTTTTCAGGAAGGCGCGCACTTCATCGCGGAAGGCGAGCTCTTCGGCCGTGTAGTTGACGTTCATGGGAAATTCCTCATGGTGCGTTCGGATTGCAGGCGGGTCGCGTTCATTGCCCGGCCTGCCATTCGGTAAAGGTGCGGCCTTCGGCGGCCAGTTTTTCCAGCAGCGGCGCCGGCTTCCACCAGTCGCCACAACGTGCGTGCAGTTCCTTGACGCGCACCAGCACCCGGTCCAGGCCAATGCTGTCGGCATAGAACATCGGCCCACCGCGGAAGGCCGGGAAGCCATAGCCGTTGAGGTAGATGACGTCGATGTCGCTGGAGCGCTGGGCGATGCCCTCTTCGAGAATCTTCGCGCCCTCGTTGACCAGCGCGAAGATGCAGCGCTCGACGATGTACTGCTCGTCCAGCGTCTGCCGCCCGATGCCTTTTTCCCGTGACGCGACTTCCAGCATAGGCTCGAGTTCAGGGTTCTCCAGCGGCGTGCGGTTACCCGGCTCGTAACGGTAGTAGCCGGCACCGGTCTTCTGCCCAAGCATGCCAGCGGCGCAGAGCTTGTCCGAGACAGTGGGGAAATCCAGGTGAGGCGGCAGCGTCGCGCGCTGGCGCTTGCGAATCGCCTGGCCGATGTCGAGGCCCGACAGGTCACGCATGGCGAACGGTCCCATGGCCATTCCGAAGTTGCGCAGCGCACCGTCGACCTGTTGCGGCGTGGCGCCTTCCTCCAGCAGGAATTCCGCCT
The DNA here is from genome assembly GCF_040310405.1 of Pseudomonas sp. E45-MNA-CIBAN-0222. Classification (NCBI taxonomy): domain Bacteria; kingdom Pseudomonadati; phylum Pseudomonadota; class Gammaproteobacteria; order Pseudomonadales; family Pseudomonadaceae; genus Pseudomonas; species Pseudomonas sp. E45-MNA-CIBAN-0222. The sequence continues at coordinate 138,228 of NZ_JBEOPU010000004.1, read as the reverse complement.
CGCGGCCGTACTGGAAAACCATGCGGTTGCCGACGAAGCCGTCGCAGACGCCGACCACCACCGAGACCTTCTTCAGCTGCTTGCCGATCGCCATGGCAGTGGCGAGCACTTCATCGCTGGTCTTCTCGCCACGCACGACTTCCAGCAGGCGCATGACGTTGGCCGGGCTGAAGAAATGCAGGCCGACGACGTCCTCGGGGCGTTTGGTGAAGGCGGCGATGGCGTTCAAATCGAGTGACGAGGTGTTGGAGGCGAGAATCGCACCGGGTTTGCACACCGCATCCAGCTGCTCGAAGACCTGCTGCTTGACGTTCATCTCCTCGAACACGGCCTCGACCACCACGTCGGCATCGGCCAGGGCGCCGTACTCGGTGACACCTGTGATCAGGGCAAGGCGCTGCTCCATCGCGTCTTCGGTCAGGCTGCCGCGCTTGACGCTGGCTGCATAGGTGTCGCGGGCACGTTGCAGGCCGCGTTGCAGAGCTTCCTTGTTGATTTCCAGCAGCTTCACCGGCACCCCGGCATTGGCGAAACTCAGGGCGATGCCGACACCCATGGTGCCGCCGCCGATCACCGCGGCGGTCTTGATCGACCGCGGCTTCGTATCGGATGGCAGATCGTTGATTTTGCCCGCCTGGCGCTCGGCGAAGAATGAATGAACCAGAGCACCACGCTGAGGCGAGTTCAGGCACTCGGCGAACAACTCACGCTCGCGCTTGAGCCCCTCGGCCAAGGGCAATTGAGTGGCCGCCTCTACCGCAGCGATGCAACGCAGTGGCGAGAACAGCCCAGGCATGCGCTTGGCCACTTCAGCATGCTTGGCGCGGATCAGCGCCTCGTTGTCGACGCCTTCGAGGCCATGGGCCTGTTCGCCCGTGCGGCGCGGGCCGCGGCCTTCGTCTACCAGCCGATGCGCATAAGCCAGGCCGGCCTCGCGCAGATCACCCTCGAAGAGCTCGTCGACGATATTGTGCGCGACCGCCTCGGCGGCGCTGATCGGCGTGCCGCTAACAATCATGTCCAGCGCCTTCTCGACGCCGGCCAGACGCGGCAAGCGCTGAGTGCCACCGGCGCCGGGCAACAAACCCAACTTCACTTCCGGGAGGCCGACCTTGGCGTCCTTGCGGGCAATGCGGTAATGACAACCCAGCGCAACTTCCAGCCCGCCACCGAGTGCGGTGCCATGAATGACTGCAACGCTCGGCTTGTTGCAGCCTTCGATGACCTCGATCACCTCGGGCAGGCTCGGCGCCTGCGGCGGCTTGCCGAACTCCTTTATGTCCGCGCCGGCAATAAAGGTATTGCCTTCGCACACCAACGCCACGGCACGGACCTGCTGGTCCGCTTCGGCATGCTGAAAGGCCTTCAGCAGCCCCTCGCGCACCGCCTGGCCTAGGGCGTTGACCGGTGGATTGTTGACCGTGATCAGCGCGGTATCGCCCTGAACTTCGAGCCGTACGACATCTGTCATGACTGGCCTCCGCTGTGTGAAATGCTGATTGGAATTGTAATTTCACGGAATCATGTTTCGCACAGCAGAATAAAGGAGTCACGTTACGCATGTCGATAGGCCGGCATCGGACAGCAATCAAGCGAGGCAAATGGGCGCAACGCGCGTCAGTGCTTGATATTGCCGGCAGCCGGACCGGGCGTCGCACAGCACTATCAGTCAGAGGAATGTCGCCGCAAAAGCGGGCGCCGCGGCTTCAGCCGGAAATGGCATGCCGCGGGACGCGAGCGAGCAGGTAGGGGTCGATACGCAGCAAGCGCCGCCGTCCGTTCGCCGGCCAGCGAAGTCGGCTCAATGCCTTGAGGAGCTCAATCAGCGGCCGTGTCAGGTGGAGCTTCAGCGCTTCTCGGATCAGCTCGACGCAGCCAAGAACGGAGTAGCTGAACAACGAAAGCGTCCATGGCAAACAGCCAGCCTCACACATTGAGGCTGGCTGTCTCAGGGGCTCAGATGCCCATACAGAGGTACTTGATCTCCAGGTAATCCTCGATGCCGTATTTGGAGCCCTCACGGCCCAGGCCGGACGACTTGACCCCGCCGAACGGCGCCACTTCGGTGGAGATCAGCCCGGTGTTGATGCCGACCATCCCGTACTCCAGCGCCTCGGCGACGCGGAACACCCGGCCCAGATCGCGCGCATAGAAGTAGGAGGCCAGGCCGAACTCGGTGTCGTTGGCCTTGGCGATCGCATCGGCTTCGTCCTTGAAGCGGAACAGCGGCGCCAGCGGGCCGAAGGTTTCCTCCTTGGCCACCTTGGCGCTGTCCGGCACGTTCACCAGCACGGTTGGCTCGAAATAGCTGCCGCCCAGCGCATGGGCCTGGCCGCCCGCCACCAGCCGCGCGCCCTGGGCCACAGCGTCCTCGATATGCTCGCGGACCTTGGCGGCAGCGCGATCGTCGATCAGCGGACCGAGATCGGTACCCTCCTCCAGGCCATTGCCGACCCGCAGCTTGGCCACCGCCGCCTGGAATTTCTCGGCGAAGGCGTCGTAGACGCCATCCTGCACATAGATGCGGTTGACGCAGACGCAGGTCTGCCCGGCATTGCGGTACTTGGACTGCACGGCACCCTTCACGGCCTCGTCCAGATCAGCGTCGTCGAAGACAATGAACGGCGCGTTGCCGCCCAGTTCGAGGGACACCTTCTTGATCGCCGGCGCGCACTGTTCCATCAGCTTGGCGCCGACCTCGGTGGAGCCGGTGAAGGAGATCTTGCGTACCTTGGGGTTGGCGGTCAGCTCGTTGCCGATGTCGCCGGCCGAGCCGGTGACCACGCTGAGCACACCCTTGGGGATCCCGGCACGCTCGGCCAGCTCGACCATCGCCAGTGCCGAGAACGGCGTTTGCGAGGCGGGCTTGATCACCATGGTGCAGCCGGCCGCCAGTGCCGGGCCAGCCTTGCGGGTGATCATCGCCGCCGGGAAATTCCACGGGGTGATCGCCGCGGTCACACCGATCGGCTGCTTGATGACGATGATGCGTTTGTCTTTCTGGTGGCCCGGAATGGTATCGCCGTAGATGCGCTTGGCTTCCTCGGCGAACCACTCGATGAAGGAGGCGGCGTAGGCGATCTCGCCCTTGGATTCGGCCAACGGCTTGCCTTGCTCCAGCGTCATCAGGCGGCCCAGGTCGTCCTGATTCTCCATCAGCAACTCGAACCAGCGGCGCAGCTTCTGCGAACGCTCCTTGGCGGTCAGTTCACGCCAGGCCGGCAGCGCACGCTCGGCTGCATCGACGGCACGGCGGGTTTCCGCGGCGCCCATCTTCGGCACCGTGCCGAGCGTCTCGCCGGTGGCCGGGTTGTTCACGCTGATGGTCTGGCCGCTGTCGGCGTCGACCCAGGCGCCATCTATATAAGCCTGCTGACGGAACAGAGCGGTGTCTTTGAGTTGCATGGCAGTCTCCTCGGGCATCGTAGCGGCAGGCCCGCTGCGGAAAGTTTGGCTAACACGACGATCATCTGAACCGTCCTTCGCCGCCCGGTTCCTGTCGCCGTATTGCACTGCGAAAGGCCATGCTAGGACCGCAGCCACCGGCCCGGCAAGCTCATGACGCATGACGTTGTCGCGCCATTGACCAGCCTGATGCATCGCACGGTCTGTCACGACTTGTTACCCAAACCCTACTACTGGTCAGGGTATAGTTCCGCGCAAGCGGCCTAGGCCGCCGACAACCAAGGATCGATAAGGAGTTACCGTGAAAGCATTGATGACAGGCGCCGTGGCCGCCGCCCTGCTGGCCAGCACTGCCGTCCAGGCGCAAATGAAGCCGGAAGAGATGGTCGAAACCCGCCAGGCCGGCTACCAGTTCATGTCATGGAACATGGGCAAGATCAAGGCCCAGGTAGTCGACGGCAAGGAGCCCTACGACCAAGCCAAAGTGGCTGCCGCCGCCAATGCCATCGCCGCCATTGCCAATTCCGGCATGGGCAGCCTCTACAGCCCGGACACCACCACGGCACAACTGGGCAAGGCGACTCGCCTGAAGCCCGAGTTCTTCCAGAACCTCGACGAAGCCGGGCAGATCGGCCGCAACTTCACGGCCGCCGCCAACCAGCTCGCCAAGGTCGCCGCAGAAGGCGATCAAGCCGCGATCAAGAAGGCCTTCGGCGATGTCGGCGGCAGCTGCAAGTCCTGCCACGACAAGTTCCGCGCCGACTGATCATCCGCAATCTCGCGTAGGGTGGGCTTTAGCCCACCAATCAGGGGGTCCAGTCAGGCAAACGCACGATGGGCTGGCGCTCAAGCACGGCCGGCGTCCGCCGGCTGTACTTACCAGTCGAGGCTAGGCGCCACGGCAGCAGGCTCTGGCCTGGCCCAGTCGCCGACGGACTGTACGCCCCAGACGCAACCGGCCGCCAAAGCGATCGCCAGAGCAACCGCCACCAGCGACCCACCCCGGGCGTCTTGCTGTGTAGGATGCTCTCGCATTGCCCGGCCAGCGATCATCGCTCGTACAAGGGGCCGACGCATCACCAGTGTGTAATAGCCGATCGCCGCGATGTGCATGCCAATCAGCACCAGCAAAAGCCATTTTGCCTGGCGGTGCAGACCGCTCAACAAACTGCCGGTTTCGCTGCTGACCAGCGCATAGAGCGGGCCTTGAAACGCAATATCGTCGGTCGCCATCAGCCCGCTGGTCACCTGGAAACTCACCAGCAGTAGCATGGCCAGTACCGAGAATGCCCCGAACGGGTTATGTCCGGCTTCGCGCCAGTTACCCTGCAAATAGTCCTTCACGCCGACGGTGGCAGCGAAGATCCGCGACCAGCGAGCGTAGGTCGATCCAACGAAGCCCCACACCAGCCGAAACACCAACAGCCCCAACACCAGCAGACCGAGCCGCCCGTGCCAGGGCATCAGGCTGCCGCCTAGCCAGCCCGTGGTGATGGCCGCTATCACCGTACCCGCGAACAACCAGTGAAACAGCCGAAGCGGCACATCCCAGAGTTTGATATGGCCCGACATCCCCAACCCCCGAAAATCCGAACAACCACGGCCATGGCCGCGACACGCAAGGGTACCAGCCGAACCCACGCCAGGCAGCAGCGAAAAAGCCGCACCGCCGCACCCGCGCCATGCACAAGCCCACCCGAACCGGCATGGACGCCCGCCAGCGACATGCGTATGATTGCGCCCCGCGACGCACCAGTAGCTCAGCTGGATAGAGTACTGCCCTCCGAAGGCAGGGGTCGTGGGTTCGAATCCCGCCTGGTGCGCCAAATACCTGTTTCTAGCTGTATCCAGCAGTCTACGAAACACCCTGAAAAGCCCGCCTTGTGTGGGCTTTTTTGTTTCTACTTTTATTTATAGCCCGCTCGCTCCCCAGCCCCCTCAGTTCACCGCAAGCGCCATTGACTCCGAAAATGCCGTTGGGCACTGCCAGCAGCGCGCTGATCTCGTAATGGTCCCTACCCACTGCCCTTCCACCTCCATTGGCTGCTTTTAGCCCGCCTCAACCTGACCTCACGCTCGTTTTAGACGCATCCGTCCGACTTTATGTGAACCCGATCACCGAGTCGGCGAGATAAGTGAACTTCAATGTCGGCACCAGGTCGCGCCGCGCGCACCTCGCCCCCACACACGACTTCAAGGAGGAAATCGCGTGCCAATGCGCTATTACGCCCTCGTTTCGCTCTTCGCCGCAGCCCTGCTCACCGGCTGCACCGGCAACTACAAATTCAACGATGACCAATATCGTCCACTGGGCGACCCGCAAGCATTGAATCGCGGCAAGTAACCGCAAGGAGCGACACGACCATGGAACTGGTCTTCGATATGGTGGGCGCCCAGCAATTTGTGCCGGGTCTGCTGACCACCAAAACCTTCAAGCAGGCCGGCGGCGTGATCGGCCGGGCCGAAGGCTGCGACTGGGTGATCCCGGATCGCAAACGCGTACTCTCAGGGCGCCACGCGGTGATCAGCTATCGCGACGGGGCGTTCTTCCTCACCGACACCAGCAGCAACGGCATCCAGCTCAAGGACAGTGGCGCCAGCCTCATCAAGGGCCGGCCGCAGCGAGTGGAGCATGGCAGCGTCTATTGTCTCGGCGATTTCGAGATCCGCGCCCGGCTGATCCAGGACCCGGCAGTGTTCGAAGGCGACATCGGCCGCCCGCAGCCGGCCGGCAGCATCATTCCCGACGATGCCTTTCTCGACCTTGATCCGTTGCTCGCCATGGATCAGCAGGAACGCGTATATGCCGAGGTCGACGACCTCAACCTCGCCCTGGCTGCGCCACAGCGCCAGGCGCAACAGCGCGACTACGCGCGCATCGATATGGAAAGCCTGCCGTTGCCGGAGCTGGTCATGCCGCAGGCAGCGCCCGAAGCCAAGCGCGAAGCCGAGCCCGAACGACTGCCGCAGGGATTCTGGGCGCGTTTCGGCGAGGCGCTGGGCATCGATCTCGACGATCTCGACGAGGAACAGCGCCAGGCCCTGGCGTTGAACGCCGCACGCCTGCTCAAGCAGAGCATCGGCGGCCTACAGCAGAGCCTGCGCACCCGCAGCGAGCTAAAGAATGAACTACGCCTGTCACTGACCACCGTGCAGAGCTCCGGCAACAACCCGCTCAAGCACAGCGCCGACACGGGTGAGGCCGTGAGCGCCCTGCTGCGCGGCGAAAAGCCCGGACAACTCACGGCTGAACAGGCCATCGGCCGCGCCTTTCGCGGCCTGCAGGCGCATCAGGTGGCACTGCTGGCTGCCAGCCGCGCAGCCGTCCACGCAATGTTCGAGCAACTGGCGCCAGAACAGCTGGCGCTGCGTTTCGAGCGCGAGGGCCGCAAGCCGCTGATCGCTACCGCCGGCAGCCGCTGGCGCGCCTATCGCCGTTTGCATCACAGCCTCGGCCAGGACGCCGACTGGAGCGAACGGCTGTTCGCCCGCGACTTCGCCAAGACCTATGAGGAGCAGGTGCGCCTGATCGCCACGCTCGATTCCACCCATCAAGGATGATCCCATGCCTCGTCGCATCACCCTGGCCATGCTGGCCTCGCTGCTCGTGCTGGGCGGCTGCTCGGCGCTGTCGCCCTACTCCAAGCTGACCAAGCTAGACCTCGAGCTGCACGGCAGCGACCGTCTCAACCCCGACCTCAACGGCCGGCCTTCGCCGATCGTGCTGCGCCTGCTGGAACTGAAGCATCCGGTGGCATTCGAGAATGGCGACTTCTTCGCCCTCTATCAGCGTCCCAAGGAAGCCCTGGCGCCGGACCTGGTGACCTCCGAGGAACTGGAACTACGTCCCGGCGAAAGCCGTGAGCTGAAGCTCTCCGTGCAGGACGGCAGCCGCTACGTCGGCGTGCTGGCCGCCTACCGCGACCTGCCGGAAGCCAGCTGGCGCTACGTCATCGCCCTGCCGCCGCAGGAGCGCACCCATGTCGCCCTGAGCCTGGATGAGCGCGGCATCGCGCTGTTCGATCCGCTCGCCGAAGAAGGACAGTAAGCATGAGCCTGCAAAAAGTTGTCTGGCAGGAGGGCATGCTGCTGCGCCCGCAGCACTTCCAGCAAAGCGATCGCTACTACGACCACCAGCTCAAGGCGCGTACCCAGAAGCTGGGCAACTACGCCTGGGGTTTCTTCAACCTGGAGATCGACCGTCAGTTCCTCAACATGGGCAAGCTGGTGCTCAGCCAGGCCAGCGGCGTCCTGCCGGATGGCACGCTGTTCGAGCTGGGCAGCGAGCGCGAGCCACTGGCACTGGACATTCCGCCGAACACCGGCAGTACACCGGTCTACCTCGCGCTGCCACTGGTTACCGGTAACCACATCGAAACGCGTCGTCCCGAACAGAAGGACGTGCTGGCGCGCTACACCGCCCATGAACTGGATGTCGCCGACTCCAATGCCGGCGACAGCAGCACCAGCCAGGTCAGCACCGGCCTGCCGGATTTCCGCCTGCTGCTGGGCGAGCAGCAGAGCGACCAGGCCTATGTGAAGCTGCAGCTGTGCGAGGTGCTCGACACCACGCCGGACGGGGTCATTAGCCTCGACCCCGAGTTCATTCCCACCTACGTCAACTTCCAGGCTTCGGGCTATCTGCTGTCCTGCCTGAAGGAAGTGATCAGCATGCTCGCCCACCGCGGCGACACCCTTGCCGAGCGCATCAGCGCCACCGGCAAGGTCGGTGGCGCGGAGGTCGGCGACTTCATGATGCTGCAGCTGATCAATCGTCATGAACCCGTGCTACGCCACTACCTGGGCGTGGAGCAGGTGCATCCGGAGCAGATCTATCGCGACCTGCTCGGCCTGCTCGGCGAGCTGGCGACCTTTTCCAGCGAGAGCAAACGCCCACGCCTGGATGGCCGTTACCAGCACAGCGACCAGGGCGCGAGCTTCCGCAAGCTGATGGACGCGATCCGCCAGGTGTTGTCGATGGTGCTCGAGCAGCACGCCATCGAGTTGCTGCTGCAGCAGCGCCAGTACGGCATCCAGGTATCGCCACTGCACGATCACAAGCTGCTCGGCACGGCGTCCTTCGTGCTCGCCGCCAGCGCCCAGTGCGATTCGGAAACCCTGCGCACCCGCTTGCCCGCGCACCTGAAGATCGGCCCGGTGGAGCGCATTCGCCAGCTGGTCAACCTGCATCTGCCGGGCATCCGCCTCAAGCCGCTGCCAGTGGCGCCGCGGCAGATCCCCTTCCATGCCGGCAAGACCTATTTCGCCCTGGAGCTCAGTTCCGAGGACCAGGCGCAGCTGGAGCGCTCCGGCGGCTTTGCCTTCCATGTGTCCGGTGACTTCGCCGGGCTCGAACTGAAATTCTGGGCGGTCAGGGACTGAGCGACATGATCAAGGAAATGGATTACGGACAGAACGACCACACGGTCATCGTTAATCGAGCAGGAGATGCGCCGGCACAGAGCCCGCTGACCGACTTCGACACCCCGCCGCGCTTCGAGCAGCTGGAGGAGCGGATGATCTACGCCGCCCGCCTGCGCCCGGCGGAGACGTTCAACATCAGCCTCAATCCGCTGGTGGCTGCCGCCTCGCCGCTGCTCTCGGAAGTGGTACGGCTCAAGCACAGCCTGGACAGCGAAGACCTGCAGGCACTGCACCGGCAATTGAGCAGCGCGATCAAGCTGTTCGAGCACCGAGCCCTGCACGATGGTGCCGAGAGCAGCCAGGTGATGGCAGCGCGCTACGTGCTCTGCACCACTCTCGATGAGGCCGTGGTGACCACGCCCTGGGGCAACGAAAGCGAGTGGTCGCAGATGAGCCTGCTGTCGAGCTTCCACAACGAGACCTTCGGCGGCGAGAAGTTCTTCCAGCTGCTCGAGCGGCTGTCGCGCAACCCGGTCAAGCACCTGCCGATGCTCGAACTGATGTACCTGTGCCTGTCCCTCGGTTTCGAGGGCAAGTACCGCGTGCTGCCGCGCGGCATGCTCGAACTGGAAGCAGTGCGCGATAGCCTCTACCGGCAGATCCGGCAGATGCGTGGCGACATACCGCGCGAGCTGTCGCCGCACTGGGAGGGCCTGAAGGATACCCGTCGGCGCCTGGTGCGCATCGTGCCCTGGTGGATGGTCGCGCTGTTCACCCTGATGTGCCTCGGGGTGATCTACGGCGGTTTCGCCTGGGTGCTGGGCGAACAACGCGAGAGCGTGCTGCAACCCTATCGCTCGCTGGACATGGATGCCGGCGGTTCCACCTTTTCAGGGATGAAATGAGATGAAGACGTTCTTCGGCAAACTCGGCGCCGTGCTGCGCCGAACCTGGGTCTGGAGCCTGCTGCTGGTCCTGCTGCTTGCGGTTCTGGTGTGGTTCGTCGGGCCGCTGCTGGCGGTGAATGACCACCGCTTCTGGGAGTCATCCAGCAGCCGTCTGCTGAGCATCAGCGTGCTGTTCCTCGGCTGGGGCCTGGCCATGGTCTTCGCCAGCTGGCGCGCCAGCGCACGCAAGAAGCGCGACGCCGAGGACCAGGACGTTCAGGAGCAGCTGCGCCGCGACGGTCTGATCGGCGAGGAGCAACAGGAACTGCGCCATCGCTTCAAGCAGGCGCTGCGCACCCTGAAAACCTCCAGCCTCTACCGCGGGCGCAGCGAGAAATGGCGCAGCGAGCTGCCCTGGTACCTGCTGATCGGCCCGCAGGGCAGCGGTAAGACCAGCTTGCTGGACTTCTCCGGCCTGGATTTCCCGCTCAACCGCAGCGAACAGCAGCGCCTGACCAAGGACGTTTCCGGTACCCGCTACGCCGACTGGTACTTCGCCGATCATGCCGTGCTAATCGACACCGCCGGCCGCTATCTGACGCAGTCCGACGCCGTCGTCGACGGTAGCGCCTGGGACACCCTGCTCGGCTTGCTGCGCAAGCGCCGTGCCCGACCGCTCAGCGGCGTGCTGGTCAACCTGCCGGTGGATCAGCTGCTAGGCGGCAATGAACTGGAGCTGGAGAACCTTGCCCGTCAGGCCCGCCAGCGCCTGCATGAAATCCACCAGCGCCTGGGCGTCGATGCACCCGTCTATCTGGTGCTGAGCAAGGCCGATCGGATTCTCGGTTTCGACGAGTTCTTCGATCAGCTGTCCCGCGAGGAAAGCGATCAGGTGCTCGGTGCAAGCTTCCGTAAGGAGCAGAATGGCAGCGATGCGCAGGTGGTGCGCGAGGAGTTCGAGGAACTCCTGCGCCGGCTGAACAGCCAGGTGATCATGCGCATGCACCAGGAACGTGACACCCAGCGCCGCGGCCGCATCCTCGACTTTCCCCATCAGCTGGGGCAGATCGGCGAGCGCCTGAGCCTGTTCATCGAACTCGCGTTTGCAGGCAACCGCTACCAGCGTGCCAGCCAGTTGCGTGGCTTCTACCTGACCAGCGCGCCGCAACTGCGCGAAGGTCTCGACCCGCTCACTGCCGGCATCGGCCGCCAGCTCGGCCTGGCTAGCAGCGCACTGCCGACCTTCCGCAGCGGTCGTGCACGCTTCATCAATCAACTACTCAGCCGGGTGATCTTCCCCGAAGCCGAACTGGCGGGCCTCGACCAGCGCGAGGTCCGCCGCATCGACTGGGGCCAGCGCGCGCTTTATGCAGGCGCCTTCGGTTGCCTGGTGCTGTTCGGCGGCGCCTGGGCACTGAGCTTTTCCAGCAACCACGAGCGCCTCGAACAACTGCGCGGCATCGCCCAGACGCTGGGCGGCGAACGCAAGACCATCGAGGCGGAAGACGAAGCACTGCGCACCCTCAAGGTGCTGGATGGCAGCTACGCGGCAACCCAGGTCTATCCGCCCAGGGACGATGTGTCCTGGCTACGCCGTGGTGGCCTGTATCAGGGCGAGGCGGTCAACCCGACATTGCACGACGCCTACCGCCGCGATCTGGAAACGCTGCTGCTGCCACGTGTCGGTCGGCAGCTGGAAGCGCAGATTCGCGCCAACCTGAACGACCGCGAACAGCTGCTCGGCAGCCTGCGCGCGTACCTCATGTTGAACCTTGCCGAGCGCCGTGATGCGGCCTTCCTCAAGGACTGGCTGGCCGCCGACTGGTCGCTGCGTCATGGCGGCAACGCGGTTGCCCAGCAAGGCCTGAACACCCATTTTGCCCGCCTGCTGGAGAAGTCGTTCGCGCCCTATCAGCTGAACGACAACCTGGTGGCCAAGGCCCGCGCCCAGCTACGCAGCGAATCGCTGGCGGCAGTGGTGTACCGCATGCTGCGCGATCAGGCACGCAACCTTCCAGACTATCGACTGAACACGCAGCTCGGCCCGCAAGCGTCACTGTTAGTCGGCGGCGACTATGCGATTCCCGGCTTCTACACCCAGCGCGGCTATCAGAAGCTGTTCGTCGCCCAAGGCGCCGAGCTGGTAAGCGAAATCCTGCGCGACAACTGGGTGCTGGGCGAAGGTGACAGCCTCAGTGCCAAGGACCTGGGCCGCCTGCTGGTGGAAATGGAGCAGCTGTACTTCCGTGACTACGCCACGCACTGGAGCGAAGCAATCGCCCAGCTGAACGTCCTCCCGGCCGGCAGTGCGGCGCAGGGTGCCGCGCAGCTCGCCGGACTCACCGCTGCCAACTCGCCGCTGCTGCAACTACTGCTGGCGGTGCGCGAAAACACCCGCTTCGCTGGTCTCGCGGACGCGCCTGTGGAGGCCGGCGAACTGGCCGTTGCTGCCCAGAACGCTGGTGGCAAGCTTGGCAAGGCAGCCAAGCTGGCCACCGCCGCGGCGGAGCAGGCACAAGCTGCTCTGCTGAAGAACGTACCGGACACCGCACGCAAGACCCTCGAACGCCGCTTCGCGCCGCTGCACCAGCTGCTCGACGAAAACGGCGCGGCTGGCCCGGAGCTGACGGCAAGCCTGCAGGCACTTGATGCTCTGCAATTGCAACTGGCCTCGCTGGCCCACGCCAGCGCACCGGAACAGGCCGCATTCGAGATGGCCAAGGCGCGCATGGGCGGTCAGCGCGACGCCATCAACCAGCTGCGCAGCAGTGCTGCTCGTCTGCCGCAACCGGTCGGCAAGTGGCTTGGTCTGCTGGCAGAGGACAGCTGGTCGCTGGTGCTCAGCGACGCCTATCACTACCTCAACCAGCGCTATCGCAACGAGCTCTACGCCAGCTACCGCGGTTCGCTGCGCGAGCGTTACCCATTCAGCGCCCACAGCGCCAGCGACGTCGCCCTCGCCGACTTCCGCGAGTTCTTCAAGGCCCAGGGCCTGGCGGACAGCTTCTTCGAGCGCTACCTCAAGCCCTTCGTCAGCGGCAGCGCCGGCCAGTACCGGTTACGCCGCGTCGACGGTCGCGGCCTGCCGTTGTCCGAGCAGTTCCTCGCGCAGATGAGCCGCGCGCAGACCATTCGCCGCAGCTTCTTCGCCGAAAACCCCAACGAGCCGCAGATCCTGTTCAAGCTCGAGCCCTATTCGCTGGATTCGAGCCTCGGTCGTGCCGACTTCCGCTTCGGTAACCAGCAGATGGAGTATCGCCACGGTCCGATCGTGCAGACCGCATTCCGCTGGCCAGCCGAGGCCGACGACGGGCGCACCAGCCTGGTCGTGGAAGAACTCGGCGGGCGTCGCGTCGGCATCGAGAAGAACACCGGCCCCTGGTCGCTGTTCCGCTTGATCGACCTAATGCAGGTCGACTACCACAGCGGCCGCGACGTGCTGATGCTCAAGGCCGATCTCGGCGGCCTGCGCGCCAACTACCTGCTGCATGCCCAGCGCTCGCCGAATCCGTTCGACCTCGCGCTGCTACGCGGCTTCAAGCTGCCGGCGACACTGTGATGAGTGCAACGGTGTGCAGCTGGCGCAGCGCGGCGCGCACCGACACCGGCAAGGTGCGGGCGCGCAACGAAGATGCCTTCCTCGATCTGCCGCAGGCCGGGTTGTGGGCCGTAGCCGACGGCATGGGCGGACACCAGAACGGCGCGCTGGCCAGTCGCTTGATCGTCGAGCAGCTGGCCGATCTTTCCACTACGGGCGACCTGCCGGAGCGGGTGCTGGCGCTGCGGCGTTGCCTGCACGAGCTGAATCGCCGGCTCAGCCAGGAACTGACGGTCACCGCCGAACGCCCCGATCCGGTGATCGGCAGCACCGTGGTCGCCCTGCTCATGGAGGATGACCGTGCGGCATGCATCTGGGCCGGCGACAGCCGCTGTTATCTGTGGCGCAGCGGGCGGCTCTATCAGCTATCACGGGATCATTCGCTGTTGCAGCAGCTGCTCGACGAGCAGCAGCTCAGCCCCGAGCTAGCCGCCAAACACCCAGCCGCCCACGCGGTGACCCGCGCCATCGGGGCCAGCGAGAAACTGGAGCTGGATATCCTCGAATTCTCCGTGTTCCCGGGCGACACGCTGCTGCTATGCAGCGATGGCCTCTACCAGAGCATGTCCGCCGACGCCCTCGGTGCGGCACTTAGCCTGCCATCCACACACCTGGCACTGGAGCGACTGTTTCGCCAGGCATTGAAGGGGCCGGCACGGGACAACATCAGCGCCGTGGTGATCCGCCGATGAATGCACCGCAACTGCAGGCCAGCGACCTCACCTACTTTGCCCTGGCGTCCACCGCGGCCACGCCGGCAACGGTCGAGCCGAAGGCCATCGCCGGCGAGCTGCCGGAAGTGCTCTGTGGCCGTTACCGGATCGAACGTCTGCTCGGCGTCGGCGGTATGGGTGCGGTCTATCGCGCCCGCGATCTGCTGCGCGAACAGTTCGGCGATCCGGAACCTTACGTGGCGCTGAAGACCCTCAGCGAGGATTTCGCCGAGTACCCCGACGCCAGCGCGCTGCTCTACAGCGAGTACGCGCTGACCACACGCCTCAGCCATCGGCATGTGGTGCGCCTGTATAACTTCGACATTGACCCAAGCAGCCAGCGCGCCTTTATCACTCTAGAACTGCTTAAGGGCCCGACCCTCGATCAGTTGCTGTGCGAACGCCCCCAGGGCATGGCCTGGAGCGAACTGCAGGGCATCGCGCTGCCACTGCTGGAAGCGCTTACCTACTCCCACAGCCTGGGCGTGCTGCATGGCGACCTGAAACCGAGCAACGTGATGCTCGCCGATGACGGCCTGCGCCTGTTCGACTACGGCCTCGGTCAACCACTGGAAGGCCTATTGCCCGGTCTGCCGCGCCTGTGCCGCACGCGTTTTGCAGCCTGGACGCCGCGTTATGCCGCACTGGAGTTGCTTGATGGCGGCGAGCTGACCGCCGCGGCGGATGTTTATGCCCTGGCCTGCGTGCTCTATGAACTGGCCAGCGGCAGCCACCCTTATCGCCGGCTCAGCGCCCGTCAGGCTAAAGCCCTGGAGCTGGATAGCACCCTGCAGCGCCCGCCTCAGCTGCCCGCGCACTGCTGGCCGGCACTGCGCCTGGCGCTGGCATTCGACGAAGCGCAGCGCAGCATCGATGCGGCAGGCCTGTTGCACGTCTTCAGCCGCCCCGAACCGAGCCGCTTGCAGCGCTGGTTCGGGCACTCCCATGGATGACATCAGGACAAGGAAATCCCCATGTTCAACGCGGCCAACGAAACCCATTTCAGCCTGACCCTGGAAGGCGTCGAGCACGACTTCAAGGTGCTCGAATTCCAGGGCCGCGAGGCCATCAGTCAGCCCTATCGCTTCGACCTGGAACTGGTCAGCGAGCGCCCCGACCTAGATCTGCAGGCACTGTTGCATAAGCCCGCCTTTCTCGCTTTCGACCCCGCCGGCATGGGCATACACGGCCTGGTCCACCGCATCGCCCAGGGCGAATCGGGCAAACGCCTGACCCGCTACCGGCTAACGCTCGTGCCGCAGCTGGCCTATCTCGCACACCGGACCAACCAGCGCATCTTCCAGCACCTGAGCGTGCCGCAGATCGTCGCCCAGGTACTCGAGGAACACGGCATCCAGGCCAACGCCTACCGCTTCCAACTCGGCCCGGTGGTCTACCCGCCACGCGAGTATTGCGTGCAGTACGACGAAACCGACCTGCACTTCATTCAACGCTTGTGCGAGGAAGAGGGCATCCACTATCACTTCGAGCACAGCACCAGAGGCCACGTCCTGGTCTTCGGCGATGACCAGACCAGCTTCGCCAGACTCGGCCAGCCGACCGCCTATTTGCAGGACAACGGAATGACCGCCGACGAGCCTGTAATCAAGCGCTTCGCCGTGCGCGTCGCGACGCGCACCAGCCGGGTCAGCCGTCGCGACTATGATTTCGAGCAGCCCAGATTACTGATGGAAGCAGCCCACCGCGGCGAGCAGGCGGCGGTCGCCATACCGCAGCCCGATCTGGAGGACTACGACTACCCCGGTCGCTTCACCGAACGCGCCCGCGGCAAGCACATCTCACAGCGCGCCCTGGAACGCCACCGTCACGACTACCGCCTGGCCGAGGGCGACAGCGACCAGCCGCAGCTGGTCAGCGGTCATCTACTGGAAATCTCCGACCACCCGCGCCGCGAATGGAACGACCTCTGGCTGCTCACCGAAGTGCTGCATGAAGGCAAGCAGCCGCAGGTGTTGGAGGAGTCGATGCTGGAGCTCCCCTCTCCCTCCGGGAGAGGGGCTGGGGGTGAGGGCGCTCCAGGCAATGCCTGCTTCCAACAAGGCTATCGCAACCGCTTCACCGCCACCCCTTGGGACATCCCCTTCCGGCCGGCCCTTCTCCATCCGAAACCAAAGGTCCTCGGTAGCCAGACCGCCGTGGTCACCGGCCCGGCGGGCGAAGAAATACACTGCGATGAATACGGACGGGTGAAGGTCCAGTTCCACTGGGACCGCCACGGCCAGGCCGATGACAAGACCAGCTGCTGGCTGCGCGTCTCCTCCAGCTGGGCCGGCGACCGCTACGGCGGCATCGCGATCCCGCGGGTCGGCATGGAAGTGCTGGTCACCTTCCTCGAAGGCGATCCCGACCAGCCCTTGGTCACCGGCTGCCTCTACCACAAGGAGCATCAGGTTCCTTACGACCTGCCGGCGAACAAGACCCGCACGGTGTTCAAGACCCTGAGCAGCCCGGGCGGTGGCGGCTACAACGAACTGCGCATCGAAGACCGCAAGGGCCAGGAACAGATCTACATCCACGCCCAGCGCGACTGGGACGAGAACATCGAGCACGACCAGAAGATCCGCGTCGGCCACGAGCGCCACGACACCGTCAAGGCCGCAAGTTTCACGGAGCTCCGGGCCGAGGAACACCTGACCATTGCCAGCGACCGCAAGGTCGAAGTCAAACCAGACGACCACCTCACCATCGCCCAGGCCCAACACATCAGGCTCGGCACCGCCCAGCTGACCAAAGCCGGCCGCGAAATCCACCTCAAGGCCGGGCAGAAGATGGTCATCGAAGCCGGCGTTGAACTGACCCTCAAGGCCGGCGGCAGCTTCATCAAGCTCGACCCGGGCGGCATCACCGTCTCCGGCCCGCTGGCGCGAATCAACGCCGGCGGCGCGCCGGGCAAGGGCTCGGGGATCAAGATCAAGCCGCCGGTGCTGCCGGGGATGGCAGATAGCGACAAGGCGGGGAGCCTACTGGAGCAGGCAATGCCAGGTAAGGCGGATAGCATGCTCAGCAAACGCAAGCGCTCGCTCAATTTTTCAGGCTAAGAAAAGGACAGAGCCAGCTGCACCGCCGGCTCGAACGCAAGGATGCATCGAACATGAACGAATCCAAACCGATCAGCTGGGCATACCCGTTTCCTGGCAAGGACACCAGTCACAATCCGCTGCAGCTGCTTACGCATATGGCCCAAGCCAAGGGCGGGTTCTACCCCACCGGCGAAAACGGCTTATGGCATGGTGGCGTGCACTTCGACGAAGGCACGGCCGCTGCATTCGACCAGTCGAGCGTGCGCTGTATCGCCGACGGAGAGGTGATTGCCTACCGTATCGATGAGCGCTACCCGGTCAGCGAATTCACCGAAGACATTCCCTTGGTCAAACGTGCACCCTTTTCCACGGGTTTCGTTCTGGTCAAGCACAGCCTGCAGCCACCGCCACTGAAGAACGCTGACGGCAGCATCGTTGAAGGGCAAACCCCTCCAAGCCTCACTCTCTATAGCCTTTACATGCATCTGCTGGATTGGGCAGGCTACCAGGCGCTACCGGACCTACCACGCGCCGCCTTCTGGGAAACCAGGCGCTATACAGTAAATACGCAGCAGGATGGCCTGAGCGTTCGCGCAGGTCCGAGCAAGAACACCACCAAGCTGTCGGAGCTGTCCAAGGGTGCCGAGATCACCATCGGCGAAACGGAAGGCGAATTCAGCAAGCTGGTCAGCCTGATCAGCGGGACGGCAGAACCCGCCCTATCAGCTGACGACGAGAGGCAACTGCCTGGCTATGTATCCACCAGCTTGCTCAAACCGCATAGCGAGCCAGCGGAATACGACAAGGTTGTCGTACTCGACAGCGGAGTGCCGATCAAGGCGGGTGAACTTATTGGCCATCCCGGCCTGTACCAGAACCACGACAGCGCCGCTCAGCACATGGTCCATGTCGAACTGTTCAGCTGCGATGATGTGCCTGCATTCATCGCCCTGAGCCGCGCCTGGGCCAGCCGTTTGCCGGACGACCAGAAGACCCTGCTCAAGGTCTATAAAGGCGCAAGCAAACTGATCGCCCATCGAGATGGCATAAGTGTTGGAAATCCCCCCAAGCTCAGCGACGAAGGCACCTTGGTTGGCGTCGACCTCATAGTTCCTCAAGCGCTGCTAGACGGATTGCCGACTTCACACAAGATTCAGGTCACTGTCCCTGCCGAAACAAGCACAAGCTCCTGGTGGCGCCTGGATGGCTTGCTCGCCGATGAAAACGGCAACCCCATCAATGGCTGGCTCGCCGAACAGGAGCTAATAACCACTCGCCACAGCCCTTGGGAGTGGGAAGGCTTTCAGTGCGTCGAGGAAACCGGAACGCCCATCGAAAAGCTCGCCTACGCCTTCAATGCCAAAGGCCTGCTGAGAGCAGACGAACAGCGCAACTACCGGGCGCAGATCAGCAAAGCCGATGGCGGCCCAATCGTAACGCTCGCTCGACTCTACGATATCGCCGATACCGACAAGGATGGCGTATTGACCAGCGCTGAAATCCAAGCAGCGCTGACCAGGCCTTGGCACGCTCAAGTGCTTGGCCAACTGGTCGCCAAATATGAAAGCGAGTGGTTCTGGAACAAGGGCAAGTGGGATGAGCTTGATCCCCTGTTAGCGGAGGAGCCCGGAAAACCGAACCTTGTTTGGGAGATGGAAAAGCAGCGAATCGAGAAGTTGAGTTGGTGGAGCGATTTAGCTGAGAAGCACGCAGTCCCGGCGGATGGAATGGCTTGGCACTTGAACCCAACCAATATTGTGAGCCTACTCCGCCAGGATGAAAGCACTGACTGTGGATGTAACTTAGGGAAAATATTTTCCTGTGTGCGTTTCAAAGGGCAAAGCGCGACAATTTATGGCCCGCTATACGCTGGCTCAATTGACTTACAAAGCTACGCTAATTGGCAGGAAACTGTAGCTACAGGCATCGTCACTGAAGAGGAAAAAAATATATTCATTGCGATGTCTCCCAACGAGGGAAAAATCGATTCGCTACAGTCTTACGACAGCGAAATACTTACTGCAGGCGCCATGCAAAAAACGATAAACCTGTCCGGCGCAGGAGAATTCCCTATTCAGGTTTTTGATTTTAAAGAGCGCCAACCTAAACTCTATAAAGAATTATTCGAAAACTGTGGATGGTCAGTAGAAGGCCCTCGCACAGCTGCGAGAATGTACTATAAGCACCAAAGCCTCACAAAAGGTGATAACTATACTGGTGCCGAACTTAAACGACTACTACGCGAAGGGTTCAACGAAACTGCTTTCTCTCGAAAACAGAAAATTGGTTCCATTCCTTTAAGCTCAATCCTAAAAGCAATAACCCATGAGAAATTCCAAGAACAACAAGTCTTGGACTTCGCAAAACGCCTCAAACATGAGGTAATGGAGATTAAGCCTTCCGGCTCCGGATTTAGACTTAAGGAATATCTAAAATCACCCCTTGGAAAAGCGACCGTACTTGACCACCATATCAACCGTCCAGGCTATGTAAGTCGCGATTTTGGTGCTGCTTTACAGCGTTTCTTTGACAGCAATCCAAGTGCCGCCCAAGAACCAATTAACTGGGGTGACAACCATGAAAAATATGAACATTCAATTCTAAACGATTATGGAAAAACAAGAAGAATGGCTATAGTAAATGGCCAGAGTGTCGCACCAATCAGATATCAACATCTTAAGGAGAAGCTATGAGGTTGATGAGCATGAAAATCTTACTAGCATTATTTATTTCTTTCACTACGGCTCATACTACGGCTTGGGCTGAAGCTCAATCGGTCCTGAAGGCACACGGCGGTCAAGTAATTTTTGCTGATCCCGAAAAGGGCTTTTGGCGTAGCGTGTATTTTTTGAAAAATGGTAGCCATTATAAATTATTCCCCAAAGAGCAAGCCTACTTTGATGCGAGCTTACCTTATGACTTTTCTGAGGGCAGCAGATATCTAAAGATTGAAAAAACCATCCGTGGAAGTATTGAAGGAGGCGCTCTGGAAGAAGATTACGATCGTGCTTATTGCGCCTTCGTTGAAATGGCGAGCGGTTGTATCGTACGACAGGAAACAGGCTCATTCTGCGGGGGACAATGGGCGGTCAATAACGATGCTTGGTTATGGGCTGGTGAAGAGGTAACTATTGATCAGCGCAATCAAAACACGGCGTCAAAGAATTCTGACGAGGAAGCGCTCGCAGAAATTAATGGGGACGCAAATTTGCACCTTTGCCATTGAGCCCATAATTTGAAGCCTCCCAAAAAGCATATTGCCATCACCCCACAACCCTGCCATAAACGCGCACTCGCCATGACGCTACAAGGATGTACCGATGCGATTGCTGCGCCGAGCCCTGAGGGCTGTCTTGTTGTTGGCCGTGCTGGCCGTGGGGTTTGGGCTGTATTTTGTGGCCTACCCGAACCTTCCAGAATACGAAGCGCCTGAGGCGCTGCATTATCTGGAGCAGTGGGACGCCACGCAGCGGCAGACCTATTACTACACGCCGCAAGGCACTCAGGTTAAGGGACTGGAGTACGACTGGTTCCGTGCGCTGGAGCTGCCCTTCAGTGAGGACAAGTTCGCCACGCCCAACTACCTCGCGCGCTTCGGCTTTCTGGTCGATCCCGCACAGCAAGCGACCGCGCTGAATCCCGGCAACCTGCCGGTCGGCTTTGCCCGCCACGAGGATGATGAGACCGGTCGCGCCTATCTGGATGTGACCTGTGCGGCCTGCCACACCGGCGAGTTGCGCTACCAAGGCCAAGCCATCCGCATCGACGGCGGTGCGGCGATGCATTCGCTGGCCTCAACCGTGCCGACCCTGCGCGGTGGCTCGTTCGGCCAGGCACTCGGCATGAGCATGGCTTTCACCTATTACAACCCGCTCAAGTTCCGTCGCTTCGCCGAGCAGGTGCTGGGCGAGCGTTACGAGCGGGACCGCGCGCAGTTGCGCCACGACTTCAAGCAGGTGCTCGACCGTCTGCTCGGTACCGCTTACAACGACTGGCACCGCGGGCTCTACCCCACCGAAGAAGGCTTCGGCCGTACCGATGCGTTCGGCCGCATCGCCAACAGCGTGTTCGGCGACGCCATCGATCCGGCGAACTACCGCGTGGCCAACGCGCCGGTGAGCTACCCGCATCTGTGGGATATCTGGAAGTTCGACTGGGTGCAGTGGAACGGCTCAGCCATGCAACCGATGGCGCGCAATATCGGCGAGGCGCTGGGTGTGGGTGCCACGCTGCGGCTGTTGCACGAGAACGGCCAGCCCGTCGCCGAGGCTGAGCGCTACGCATCCGGCGTCCGCGTACGCGATCTGCACACGCTGGAAACCACCCTCATGCACCTCGCGCCGCCCCGTTGGCCCGAAGACGTGCTGGGCGAGGTAGACCTCCAGCAGGCCAGCCTCGGCCGCGCGCTGTACCGGGAGAACTGCGCGCATTGCCACGACGCCAGGCTCAAGCCCGTCGACAAGCGCTACGCTGCCGAGCGCGACCCCGAGTGGCGCATGAAGGTGATCCCCACCTCTTTCGTCGGTACCGATCCGACCACAGCCGACAATATTGCCGACCACCGCTTCGACCTGACCCGCCTGGGCTGGACCCAGCACGAGCTGGATCGTCTGGACGTGCAGCTGTATGGCGCGTCATCCGGCCCGCTCGATCTCGCCAGCCTGTCCAGCGCCAAGGGGCTGGCCTATATCACCGCCTATGTCGAGCAGCGAGCCTACCGTGACGCTGGCATCGACGAGGCCGAGCGCGCGACGTTCGACGGCTTCGGCCTGCCGATTGGCGTGCAGGAACTGCGCGGCTATAAGGCACGTCCGCTGGACGGCATCTGGGCGACGCCGCCGTTCCTGCACAACGGCTCGGTGCCGACGCTGTTCCAGCTGCTGTCACCGGTGGCCGAACGGCAGACGGAGTTCTGGGTGGGCAGCCGCGAGTACGACCCGCGGCACCTGGGCATTCGCACCGAGCGCTTCGACGGTGGCTTTCTGCTGGATACCGCAATTACCGGCAACAGCAACCGCGGCCATGAATTCCGCGCTGGCTGTCGCGGCAATGGCGTGATCGGCCGGGCACTGGCGCCACACGAACGCTGGGCACTGGTCGAGTACCTCAAGGTGCTCGGCGACCCCCGCTTCGAACCGCGCCTCGAGGAGCTGCCAGCTCGCCCCCACAACCCCGGCCCAAGCTGCCCCTGACCTGCCCTTCGCACAAGGATCTGCCCCATGCTTACAAGACTCTGGCTCTGGATCGGTCGCCTGCTGGGCCGGCTGCTGCTTGCCGTCACCGCCCTGGGCCTGGCCGGCTGGGCGATTGCCGCCGTGCACTTTCACCTCACCCATCGTGGCCCTGTCTCGAGCGAAGAGGTCATCGCGCCGAGCGAAGCGGCCGACACCCAGGCGATCATCGCCGACGCCATTGCCGTGGTCGAACAGCACAGCGAGAACACCCGCGTGCTGCGCGACGCCCATGCCAAGGCCCACGGCTGCGTGCGCGCCGAAGTCAGCGTGCGCGCCGACCTGGAGCCAGCGTTGCGTCAGGGCGTGTTCAGCGAGCCGGGCAAGACCTGGCAGTCCTGGGTGCGGCTATCCAACGGCAACGCCTACCCACAGTTCGACCGCATCCGGGATGCTCGCGGCATGGCGATCAAGCTGCTCGATGTGCCGGGGGAAAAGCTCACGCGCGACCCGCGCCACGCCGGCGAGCAGGACTTCGTGATGTTCAACCACCCGGTGTTCTTCGTCCGCGACGTCACCGAGTACCGCAGCAACTTCGCGGCCCAGGCGCAGGGCAAGAAGGCGCTGGCGTTCTTCCCGAGCATCGATCCGCGCAGCTGGGAGCTGCGCCATCTGTTCATCGCGCTGCAGACCCTGGCGCCCGCGCCCGAGAGCCCGGTGGCCACCACCTACAGCTCGGTTGCGCCGTACAAGCTCGGCTCGCACAACATCAAGTACCGGGTCATCCCGACGCCGGAAAACTGCCCGACCTACCAGTTGCCCGAGCAGAACCGCGACCTGCCGAACTTCCTGCGCAGTGCGCTCTACCAGCAGCTGTCCCTCGACCGCGCGCCCGCCTGCTTCGCCCTGCAGGTGCAGCGGCAGAACGCCGAGCACTACATGCCCATTGAGGACACCAGCATCGAGTGGGACGAAGCCATAGCGCCGTTCGAGACAGTCGCCGACATCCGCCTGCCGCCGCAGGACTTCGACAGCCCAGAACAGAACCTCGCTTGCGACAACCTCAGCTTCAACCCCTGGCACGCGTTGCCGGAGCATCGTCCCATTGGCGGCATCAACCGCCTGCGCAAAGCTGTGTACGAGGCTATCAGCACGTACCGGCTCGAGCGCAACGGCGCGCTTTGACGAGGCAGCCTTTTACTAATGCCGCCCATGGCCCGGCCCTGGGCACCGTCGCCTGTCGCCGGTGGGCCAGCTGCGACGCGCAGGTGACCTTCTCCTGTCTTGCCAGGCGGAACCCTGCTAGCATCAATCAGGACTCCATCGCCCGACATAGGCACCCGTTTGCAGAAGATGAGCGCCACCCTGTCCTCGTCTCCCGGTTCGGTGACCCTCGATCAAGGGGCTTCGCCGTTGCGGGCGCGCATCGTCGGTGACTGGACCCTCGCCCATTACGCGGCACTGCGCCGAGAGGTGCAGCGGCTCAGGGCGCGGATCGACGAGCGCAGCCAGATCGAGCTGAGCGGGCTCGGGGCGCTGGATACGGCGGGCGCCGGCCTGCTGGTGGAGCTGCTGGGCCCCGAGCGGATCGCCGCCATCGAAGCCTGGGCGCCGCAGTTGCCAGCCGAACGCCTGGCGCTGCTGCGCACAGTCGCCACCGCCCTGGACCAACCGGATGCCGCCGAGTCGCCACGCGGTTATGAATTCGGCTATGTGCTGGCGCATATCGGCCGCACGGTCGCGGCGGTGTGGAAGCAGCAGCGCGCGCTGCTCGGCTTCATTGGCCTGACCCTGCAGACGTTGCTGCTGACGCTGCCGCGGCCGCGGCGCTGGCGGCTGACCTCACTGGCCGTACATATCGAGCAGACCGGGCTGGACGCGGTGCCGATCGTCGCGCTGCTGACTTTTCTGGTCGGCGCGGTGGTGGCCTTTCTTGGCGCGACGGTGCTCGCCGACTTCGGCGCGACCATCTACACCGTCAACCTGGTGGGCTTTTCCTTCCTGCGCGAGTTCGGTGTGCTGCTGGCGGCGATTCTGCTTGCCGGGCGCAGCGCCAGCGCCTTCGCTGCGCAGATCGGTTCGATGAAATCGAACGAGGAGATCGACGCGATCCGCACCCTAGGTTTGAGCCCCATCGAGCTATTGGTGCTGCCGCGAGTGCTGGCGATGCTGATCACGCTGCCGATCCTGACCTTCGTCGGCATGCTCAGCGGCATCGCTGGCGGGCTGGTGGTGTGCGTCCTGGCGCTGGACATCTCACCAACGATGTTCTTCAACATCATGGCGCGCGACATCGCCGTCAGCCATTTTCTGGTTGGGCTAGCCAAAGCACCGGTGTTCGCCTTTGTAATCGCGGTGATCGGTTGCCTGGAAGGCTTCAAGGTCACCGGCAGCGCCCAATCAGTTGGCGAGCACACCACTTCAAGCGTGGTCCAGGCGATCTTCATGGTGATCCTGCTGGATGCCATCGCCGCGCTGTTCTTCATGGAGATGGGCTGGTGACGGGCAACGACGCGCTGATACAGGTACGCGGACTGGTCAATCGCTTTGGCAGCCAGACCGTGCACGAGAACCTCGACCTGGATATTCGTCGCGGCGAGATCCTCGGCGTCGTCGGCGGCTCGGGGACCGGTAAATCAGTGCTGCTGCGCAGCATCGTCGGCCTGCGGCGGCCGAATGCCGGCAGTGTGACGGTATTCGGCGAGAATTTGCTGGAGCTGTCGGCCGAGCGCCGTTCCCAGGTGGAGCGGCGCTTCGGTGTGCTGTTCCAGCGTGGCGCGCTGTTCACCTCGCTGAATCTGCAGGAGAACGTTGCCCTCTCGCTGATCGAGCACGCCGGCCTCGAGCGCAAGGATGCCGAGCACCTGGCGCGCTTGAAACTGGCGCTGGCTGGCCTGCCGGCGGACGCCGCCTGCAAATACCCCGACGAGCTGTCCGGCGGGATGGTCAAACGCGCCGCACTAGCCCGCGCGCTGGCGCTCGACCCGGAAGTACTGTTCCTCGACGAGCCCACTGCCGGCCTCGACCCCATCGGCGCGGCCGCCTTCGATCAGCTGATCCTGACCCTGCGCGATGCGCTGGGCCTGAGCGTATTTCTGGTGACGCACGATCTGGATACGCTCTACACCATCTGCGACCGGGTCGCGGTGCTGTCGCGCAAGCGCGTGCTGGTGGCCGATCGCCTGGAGGTGGTGGAAGCCACCGACGACGCCTGGATCCGCGACTACTTCCACGGCCCACGTGGCCGGGCGGCGCAACAAGCCGCCGACTTGCTGGAGAACTGAAAATGGAAACCCGTGCCCATCACGTGCTGATCGGTCTGTTCACCGTACTGGCGGTCGGTGGCGCCTTGCTGTTCGCCCTCTGGCTGGGCAAGTCGAGCATGGATCGCGAGTACAACTATTACGAAATCAGCTTCAATCGGGCGGTCAGCGGTCTGTCCAACGGCAGCGCGGTGGAGTACAGCGGTATCAAGGTCGGTGACGTCGAGGCACTATGGCTCGAACCGGACGACCCGCGCAAGGTGCGTGCACGCATTCGCATCTATTCCGGCACCCCAATCAAGCAGGACACCCGCGCCCGCCTGGCTCTGGCCAACATCACCGGCAGCATGATCATCCAGCTGCACAGCGGCACTCCGCAGAGTCCGCCACTGGAAGGCAAGCGCGGCGAGCCACCGCTGATCGTCGCGGACCCGTCGCCGCTGAGCGCGCTACTGGAGAACGGCGAAGACCTGATGACCAACATCAACAATCTGCTGCGCAGCGCCAACCTGATGCTCTCCGAGGACAATGCCGGGCGCATCGGCCGCACCCTGGCCAATCTCGAGCAGGCCACCAGTGTGCTGGCCGAACAGCGTGGCGACCTCAGCCAGGCGCTGACCCAGCTCAGCCAACTGGGCCAACAGACCAACACCGCGCTGGCGGAGATCACCCGGCTGACGCAGAACGCCAATGGCCTGATCGATGACGAAGGGCGCCAGCTGCTGAGCAGCGCCGGCGAATCCATGGCCGCGCTGGAGCGCGCCACGTCGCGCCTGGACGAGCTGCTGTCGAGCAACCAGGGCGCATTGAACAACGGCCTGCAGGGCTTCAGCGAGCTGGGCCCGGCGATCAACGAGCTGCGCGGCACCCTCGGCGCGCTGCGTCGCGTCACCCAGCGCCTCGAAGACAATCCCAGCGGCTTCCTGCTCGGTCGCGAAAAAATCCAGGAGTTCACCCCATGAGCCGTCTTGCGCTGATCCGCTCTTTTGCCGTGGCAACGCTGCTCGGCACGCTTTCGGCCTGCACGCTACTGCCCGAGGCCGAGCCGATTCGGGTGTTTTTGCTGCCGACCAGCGAGGCCCAGACGAACCAGGCCGCGGGCACGTTGCGCCAGGCACTGCGCATTCATACCCCGCACGCCAGCAGGATTCTCGCTGGGCCGCGTATTGCCGTGGTGCCCGATGGCAATCAGATCAGCAGCTATCAGGGTGCACGCTGGGGCGACACGGCGCCAACCCTGCTGCGTGATCGGCTGATCGAGCAGTTCAGACAAAGCGGGCAACCGACCCCAGTGAGCAATGAGGAAAGCAATCTGTTCGCCGAACTGGAGCTGTTCAGCGATTTGCGGGCATTCCAAAGCGAGTACGTCGACGGCAAACCCCACGTGCGGATTCGTCTGGACGCGCAGCTGGCATCGAGCGCAGATCAACGCATCCTCGCCAGCCGTCGCTTTGAAATCCTCCAACCGAGCGGCAGCCCGCAGCTGGAAAGCGTGGTCGAGGCGTTCGGCCACGCCAGCGACCAGCTCAGCCAACAACTGCAAGGCTGGATATTGCAGATAGCAAAAAGCCAGCCTATGCAGTGAATTGCCGCGAAATGGTCAGATAACGCAATAAGTGCGCTTTTATTGACTCAGGCTAAACGCAACCTTCATGACAATCGCTTAGCATGCGAACTATTGCTTCACGATAAGGAATGCCCATGAAAGCGCCAGCCCAGAAAAACCTCCGCCGCGCACTGTTAGGTCTCGTCGTAGTCGTGATCGTCGGTCTGCTCGCCTGGTCTGAGCTACGCACCGACGGCCTGGGCGAGGGCTTCGCCAGCGGCAACGGGCGCATCGAAGCCACAGAGATCGATGTCGCTACCAAATTGGGCGGCCGCATCCGTGAAATCACCGTTGACGAAGGTGACTTCGTACAACCGGGCCAAGTCATTGCGCGCATGGACACCGAGGTGCTGGACGCCCAGTTGAACCAGGCCCGCGCCCAGGTGCGCCAGGCGGAAAACGCCATCCTTACCGCCCAGGCGCTGGTCACTCAACGCGAGAGCGAAAAGGCCACGGCCGAAGCAGTAGTACTTCAGCGCCGCGCCGAACTGACCGCCGCGCAGAAGCGCCATCAGCGCACCGAGACGCTGGTCGGCCGTAACGCCATGCCGCGCCAGCAGCTGGATGACGACCTCGCCGCCATGCAGAGCGCCCAGGCTGCGCTGGCCGCTTCGCGCGCCCAGGTGCTGTCCGCCGATGCCGGTATCGCGGCTGCCAGGTCGCAGGTGATCGAGGCGCAGTCGGCGCTGGAGGCAGCCCAGGCCAGCGTGGTGCGTCTGCAGGCGGACATCACGGATAGCGAGCTGAAGACCGACCGCGTGGCCCGTGTGCAGTACCGCGTGGCGCAACCGGGCGAGGTGCTCGGCGCCGGCGGCAAGCTGCTCAATCTGGTCGACCTGGCCGACGTCTACATGACCTTCTTCCTGCCCGAGCGCCAGGCCGGCCGTGTCGCCATGGGTTCGGAGGCGCGCCTGGTGATCGATGCCGCACCGCAGTACGTGATTCCCGCCCGGATCACCTACGTCGCCAGCGTCGCGCAGTTCACACCGAAAACCGTGGAAACCGAGAGCGAGCGCGAGAAGCTGATGTTCCGGGTCAAGGCGAGGATCGATCCCGATTTGCTGAGAAAGCACATGGAGCAGGTCAAGACCGGCCTGCCGGGCGTCGCCTACCTCAAGCTGGACGCGGACGCCGAATGGCCGGCCCACCTGCAGATCAATGTCGGCCAATGAACCCGTCATCTGCCCCGGTCGCCGAAATCAGCGGCGTCAGCCTGCAATACGGCAAGACCCGCGCGCTGGATGACCTCAGCCTGAGCCTGCCGGCACGCTGCATGGTTGGCCTGATCGGCCCGGACGGGGTCGGCAAGTCCAGCCTGCTGGCGCTGATCGCCGGTGCGCGCAAGCTGCAGCAGGGCCATGTGCAGGTGCTCGACGGCGACATGGGCGATGCCGGCCACCGCCGCGCGGTCTGCCCGCGCATCGCCTACATGCCCCAGGGCCTGGGCAAGAACCTCTACCCGACGCTGACGGTGTTCGAGAACCTCGAGTTCTTCGGCCGACTGTTCGGCCAGGACGCCGCCGAGCGCCGCTGGCGCATCGCCGAGCTGACCCGCAGCACGGGCCTGGCGCCCTTCGTCGAGCGCCCGGCGGGCAAGCTCTCCGGTGGCATGAAGCAGAAGCTCGGCCTCTGTTGCGCGCTGATCCACGACCCCGACCTGCTGATCCTCGACGAGCCCACCACCGGCGTCGACCCGCTGTCGCGCGCGCAGTTCTGGGAGCTGATCGAGCGCATCCGTGGCGAGCGCCCACAGATGAGCGTGCTGGTGGCCACCGCCTACATGGACGAGGCGCAACGCTTCGATCATCTGGTGGCGATGGACGCAGGGCGAATTCTCGCCACCGGCACGCCGGCTGAACTGCTGACGCGCACCAACAGCGACAGCCTGGAGGAGGCGTTCATTCGCCTGCTGCCGGAAGAGAAGAGTCGACGCCATCGCGCGCTGGAAATCCCACCGCGCCAGGCCAGCGACAGCATCGCCATCGAAGCCCACGACCTGACCATGCGCTTCGGCGACTTCGTTGCGGTGGATCGCGTGAATCTGCGCATCGAGCGCGGGGAGATCTTCGGCTTTCTCGGTTCCAACGGCTGTGGCAAGACCACCACCATGAAGATGCTCACAGGTCTGCTGCCGGCCACCGAGGGGCAGGCCCTGTTGTTCGGCAAGCCGGTGGATCCACATGACATGCAGACCCGCCAGCGGGTCGGCTACATGTCCCAGGCCTTCTCGCTGTACAGCGAATTGACGGTACGGCAGAACCTCGACCTGCATGCTCGGCTGTTCCACCTGCCGGCCGAGCGCCGTGAGCCGCGCATTCGGGAAATGCTCGAACGCTTCGAGCTCGTCGAGGAGGCCGACAGCCTGCCTGAAGCCTTGCCGCTGGGCGTGCGCCAGCGCCTGTCGCTGGCGGTGGCGGTGATCCACGCACCGGAAATGCTGATTCTCGACGAGCCCACTTCGGGTGTCGATCCGGTGGCCCGCGACGGCTTTTGGGAGCTGCTGGTGCAACTGTCGCGCGAAGACGGCGTGACCATTTTCATTTCCACCCACTTCATGAACGAGGCGCTGCGCTGTGACCGCATGTCGCTGATGCACGCCGGCCGCGTGCTCGACAGCGATACACCGCAGGGCCTGATGGACAAGCGCGGACTGCCGACTCTCGAGGCAACATTCATCGCTTATCTCGAAGACGCCATGGCCGAAAGTGCGGCAAAGGCGCCACCGAGCACCATTGCTACACCCGATAGCCAGCGCCCGGCACAAGTCGCGAGCAGCGGAGCACCGCAGGCACGCTTCAGCATGCGTCGCCTGCTCAGCTATACCCGCCGCGAATCCATGGAGCTGCGCCGTGATCCGATCCGGGCAACGCTGGCCATGCTCGGCACGGTGGTATTGATGTTCATCATGGGCTATGGCATCAGCCTGGACGTCGAGGACCTGACCTACGCGGTGCTCGACCGCGATCAGACTACAGCCAGTCAGGCCTATGCGCTGAACATCGCCGGCTCACGCTATTTCATTGAAAAGACGCCGCTGACGAGCCCCTCTGACCTCGACCAGCGCATGCGCAGCGGCGACATCGCTCTGGCCATCGAGATCCCGCCCAACTTCGGCCGTGACGTCAAACGCGGTGCCGTGCCGCAGATTGCGTTCTGGATCGACGGCGCCATGCCGATGCGCGCCGACACCATCAAGGGATACGTACAGGGTCTGCACATGAGCTACCTGCAAGACCTGGCGCGCAGCGCCGGCGTGGACAGCAGGGCGGCGGCCAACGTGGCCATCCGTTATCGCTACAACCCCGATGTGCAGAGCCTGCCGGCGATGGTGCCGGCGATGATCCCGATCCTGCTGATGATGATTCCGGCAATGCTGACGGCACTCGGGGTGGTACGCGAGAAGGAGCTGGGTTCGATCACCAATTTCTACGTCACGCCAGTCACCCGCCTGGAATTTCTGATTGGCAAGCAGCTGCCCTATATCGCCCTGGGCATGATCAATTTCGTCACGTTGGTACTGCTGGCGGTATTCGTCTTCGGCATTCCAATCAAGGGCAGCCTGTTCACCCTGGTGCTGGGTGCGCTGCTTTACGTCACTTGCGCCACTGGTCTGGGCTTGTTGATGTCATCGGTGCTCAACAGCCAGATTGCGGCGATCTTCGGCACCGCCATCGCCACCCTGCTGCCAGCTGTGCAGTTCTCCGGACTGACCTATCCGGTTTCGGCGCTGGAAGGCTTCAGCGCTTTTCTCGGCCAGATCTACCCGACCAGCCACTTCCTGGTAATCAGCCGCGGGGTCTTCTCCAAGGCCCTGGGCATGGCCGACCTCTATTGGTACTTCATCCCCTTGCTGCTGGCGATCCCACTGCTGACCCTGCTCAGCGTCGCCGGCCTGCGCAAGCAGGAAAAATGACATGCGTACACTCAGCAACGTCTTCCAGCTGGGGCTCAAGGAGCTACGCAGCCTGTACCGCGACCCAGCGTTGCTGGTACTGATCGTCTACGCCTTCACCCTGGCCATTTACACCGCTGCCACCGCGTTGCCCGAAGCGCCTCACCGCGCCACGCTCGGGGTGGTCGACGAGGATCAGTCCCAGGCATCGCGGCGCATACTCAATGCCTTCCAGCTGCCCTATTTCCTGCCACCGGTGCCCATCGACCTGCGGCAGATGGACAGTGGTATGGACGCGGGCCTGTACACCTTCACGCTGAACATTCCGCCAGGGTTTCAGGAAGACCTGCTGGCCGGACGCAATCCGACCATTCAGCTCAACGTCGATGCCACCCAGGTCAGCCAGGCCTTTACTGGCGCCGGGCATATCCAGCAGATCATCAACGACGAAGTCACCGCTTTCGTTAAGCGTTATCGCGCCAACACCGCCCTGCCGGTCGAAGCCGTGGTGCGCACCGCGTTCAACCCCAATCTCACGCGTTCCTGGTTCGGTGCCGTCAACGAGGTGATCAACCAGATCACCATGCTCTCGATCATTCTCACGGGCGCGGCGCTTATCCGTGAGCGCGAACACGGCACCATCGAGCACCTGCTGGTCATGCCGGTCACACCGTTCGAGATCATGCTGGCCAAGGTCTGGGCGATGGGGCTGGTGGTGCTACTGGCGTCAGCATTCGCTCTGCGTTTTATTGTCGAGGGCTGGCTGCAGATTCCGATCCAGGGTTCGCTGATGCTATTTGTGGTTGGCGCAGCGCTGCATCTGTTTGCCACCACATCCATGGGTATCTTCTTCGGCACCGTGGCACGCTCGATGCCGCAACTGGGCCTGCTGATCATTCTGGTGCTGATGCCGCTACAGATTCTCTCCGGCGGCATGACCCCACGCGAGAGCATGCCCCAGCTGGTGCAGAACATCATGCTCGCGGCCCCCACCACGCACTTCATCGAACTGGCCCAGGCGATTCTGTTCCGTGGTGCGGGCGCATCGGTGATCTGGCCGCAATTGCTCGCGCTGGCATTCATAGGCACGGTGTTTTTTCTTGGCGCACTGTCGCGCCTGCGCCAGTCCTTGCGATAGCCGCATCAGGTCGTCCGACGGCTGCCCGAGCTCTCTATCCTGCGCCTTTCTGGCATTACGCCAGTACCGTATGGTTACCTTGGTAACCATACGGTTACCCAACACCACGAGGCGCTCGGGAATTTTTGTATCAGAGGCCGGTCTATCGTGCCGACATGCTAAGAGCCTGACGCTCGACAGCGCGCCAAGGAAGCCACATCACTATGCGCATTCTCGTTACCGGTGGAGCCGGATTCATCGGCTCCGCACTGATCCGCCATCTCATTCTCGATACCGAGCACAGTGTGCTCAACCTGGACAAACTGACCTATGCCGGCAACTTGGAGTCGCTGGCAACTGTGGAAGACAACCCACGCTATCAGTTCCTTCAGGCCGACATCGCCGATCGTGAGCGGGTCAGCGAGGCGCTGCTGGAATTTCAGCCGGACGCCATCATGCATCTGGCCGCCGAGTCCCACGTCGATCGCTCCATCGACGGTCCGGCCGAATTCATCCAGACCAATATCGTCGGCACCTATCAGCTGCTGGAAGCTACCCGGGCGTATTGGCAGAGCCTGCCCGCCGAGCGGCGCGAGGCCTTCCGCTTCCACCATATTTCCACCGACGAGGTGTATGGCGATCTGCACGGTGTCGACGATCTGTTCACCGAAACCACGCCCTACGCGCCCAGCTCGCCCTACTCGGCCAGCAAGGCCTCATCGGATCACCTGGTTCGCGCCTGGCAGCGTACTTATGGGTTGCCGGTGCTGATCACCAACTGCTCGAACAACTATGGCCCGTATCACTTCCCCGAGAAGCTGATCCCGCTGGTCATCCTCAATGCCCTGGACGGCAAGCCGCTGCCTGTTTACGGCGATGGCTCGCAGATTCGCGACTGGCTATTCGTCGAGGACCACGCCCGCGCGCTGTTCAAGGTGGTCAGCGAAGGCAAGGTCGGTGAGACCTACAACATCGGCGGCCACAACGAGCAGAAGAACATCGAGGTAGTGCGCGGCATCTGCGCACTGCTGGAAGAACTGGCGCCGAGCAAGCCTGCCGGGCTTGCGCGCTATGAAGACCTGATCACCTTCGTCAAGGATCGTCCTGGCCACGACCTGCGCTATGCGATCGATGCCAGCAAGATCGAGCGCGAACTGGGCTGGGTACCGGAAGAGACCTTCCAGACCGGCCTGCGCAAGACCGTGCAGTGGTATCTGAACAACCTCGAATGGTGCCGTCGCGTTCAGGACGGTAGCTATCAACGCGAGCGCCTTGGCGCACTGGAGAACGCATGAAAGGAATCATCCTCGCCGGAGGCTCCGGCACACGTCTGCACCCCATTACCCTTGGCGTATCGAAGCAGCTGCTGCCGATCTACGACAAGCCGATGGCCTATTACCCGATTTCGGTGCTGATGCTCGCTGGCATCCGCGACATCCTGCTGATCTCCACCCCGCAGGATCTGCCGCAGTACAAGAACCTGCTGGGCGACGGCAGCCAGTTCGGCGTCAATTTCACCTATGCCGAGCAGCCTTCACCGGACGGCCTGGCGCAGGCGTTCCTGATTGGCGAAGAGTTCATCGGTGATGACTCGGTTTGCCTGATCCTCGGCGACAACATCTTCCACGGCCAGCACTTCACCGAGAAGTTGCAACGTGCCGCGGCCCAGCCGACCGGCGCCACCGTATTCGGCTACTGGGTCAAGGACCCGGAGCGTTTCGGCGTGATCGACTTCGACGAGACTGGTAAAGCCCTGTCCATCGAAGAGAAGCCGAAGAAGCCCAAGTCCAGCTATGCGGTGACCGGCCTGTATTTCTACGACAACGACGTAATCGGGATCGCCAAGTCGATCAAGCCTTCGCCACGCGGCGAGCTGGAGATCACCGACGTCAACATGGCCTACCTCGAGCGCGGCGACCTCAATGTCGAGCGCTTCGGCCGCGGCTTCGCCTGGCTCGATACCGGTACCCACGACAGCCTGCTGGAAGCCTCGCAGTACGTGCAGACCATCGAGCATCGCCAGGGTCTGAAGGTCGCCTGCCTGGAAGAAATCGCCTACCAGAACAAGTGGATCGAC
The DNA here is from genome assembly GCF_040310405.1 of Pseudomonas sp. E45-MNA-CIBAN-0222. Lineage (NCBI taxonomy): Bacteria > Pseudomonadati > Pseudomonadota > Gammaproteobacteria > Pseudomonadales > Pseudomonadaceae > Pseudomonas > Pseudomonas sp. E45-MNA-CIBAN-0222. The sequence continues at coordinate 104,094 of NZ_JBEOPU010000004.1, read as the reverse complement.
CGCGAGCAGCTGCTGCGCCGCGCCGACGCCCTGGGCAAGACCGGCTACGGCCAGTACCTGTTCAAATTGGCGGGTGAAGACGCATGAAAATCATCGAAACCAGCATTCCCGACGTACTGATCATCGAGCCCAAGGTCTTCGGCGACGAACGCGGTTTCTTCTACGAGAGCTTCAATGCGGCCGCCTTCGAGGCGGCCACGGGGCTCCAGCGGCAGTTCGTCCAGGACAACCACTCCAAGTCCCAGCGCGGCGTGCTGCGCGGGCTGCATTACCAGATTCAGCAACCGCAGGGGAAACTGGTGCGCGTGGTGGCCGGCGAAGTCTTCGACGTCGCCGTCGATCTGCGCAAGAGCTCGCCGAGCTTCGGCCGTTGGGTCGGGACTCACCTGAGCGCGCAGAACCAGCGTCAGCTGTGGATCCCAGAGGGCTTCGCGCATGGTTTCGTGGTACTCAGCGAAAGCGCCGAGTTCCTCTACAAGACCACCGACTACTACGCGCCAGAGCACGAGCGCAGCCTGTTGTGGAACGATCCGGAGCTCGGCATCGAATGGCCGTTCGACGAACCGCCACAGCTGTCCGCGAAGGACCAGGCTGGCAAGTGCCTCAGCGATGCGGAGCTCTTTGCATGAAAATCCTGATCACCGGCAGCAAGGGGCAACTTGCCCGCGAGCTGCAGTTGGAGCTGGCGAGTGCCGGCAAGCTGCTGGCGCTTGGGCACAACGCACTGGATCTGGCTGATCCGGAACAGATTCGCGAACAGGTGCGCCTGTTGCGGCCGGACCTGATCATCAATGCGGCGGCCTACACCGCCGTCGACCCGGCGGAAAGCCATCGCGAGCTGGCCTTCGCGGTCAACGCGCGAGGGCCGCAGGTGCTCGCCGAAGAAGCTGCGCGCCTTGGTGTACCGCTGATCCACTATTCCACCGACTACGTGTTCGACGGCCGCAAGAGCGAACCCTACAGCGAAACCGACGTGCCCCAGCCGCTGAGCGTTTATGGCGCCAGCAAGCTGGCCGGCGAACAGGCGATTCAGGCGGTCGACGGTGAGTACCTGATCCTGCGGACCAGCTGGGTGTATTCGCAGCACGGCAAGAACTTCCTGCTGACCATGCAGCGCCTGCTGCAGGAGCGCGACGCGCTGTCGGTCGTCAGCGACGAGATCGGCGCACCGACCTGGGCCGCCACCATCGCCCGCACCACGGCAGAAATGGTGCGCAAACGAAGTGCAGGCGAAGCAGGCCCGAGTGGGCTGTATCACCTCACCGCCAGCGGCGAGACCTCCTGGTACGGCTTCGCGTGCAGCATCGCTGAACAACTGCGCCAGCAGGGCCTTCTGCGCGCAGAGATCACACCCATTCAGTCGAAGGACTATCCGACTGCGGCGCAGCGCCCACTCAACTCCCGCCTGAACTGCTCACGCCTGCAAAGCGACTGGGGTATCCGCTTGCCGGACTGGGAAACAGCACTGCACGAGTGCCTTGCCCAATCACACCGCTTCGGCACCACGAATGCCCCGCAGGCCGCAGCTGCCGGCCGCTGACCCGAGCAGCGGTCGGGCTGCGCACAGAAGCCGCCACAACCGGTCCTACCCTACCCTCGCGATCGGTACGGAAATCGACGGCTGAACGCAGGCATGCTCTGCGTGCATAATGCGCCCGACATCCAGGCGCCCTCGCATGACTGCAATGCATCCTCCTCGCCGCCCCCGCTGGCGCAACCTCGCCCTGCTGGCCTTGCTGCTCGCGCCTCTGCTCTGGCCGCTGCAACAGCTCGCCGAGCGCTATTACCGCAATGAACTGATCGAACAGAACCGGCAGACCCTCGACCTCTACGTGGCCAACCTGCTCGGCACCCTGAACCGCTACGAGGTGCTGCCACGCATCCTGGGCGACCTGCCGGCATTGCGCGCCGTGCTGCAGCAGGGTGATGCACCGGCCATACGGGACAACGCCAACCGGCTGTTAAAGCGCCTGCGCAACCAGACCGGTGCCGACGTGATCTACCTCATGGGTACCGACGGCAACACCCTGGCTGCCTCGAACTGGGACGAGGAAGACAGCTTCGTCGACCGCAACTTCGCCTTCCGCCCCTATTTCCGTCAGGCCATGGACGGTCACCTCGGACGCTTCTTCGGCCTTGGCACCACTTCCGGCAAGCGCGGCTACTACTTCGGCGCCGCCGTACGTGACGACAATGGCATCCTCGGCGTACTGGTGGTCAAGGTCGACCTGGACCACACCGAGACGCTCTGGGGCAGCACGCCGGAGCAGCTGCTGGTGACCGACAATTTCGGCGTGGTGATCCTCACCTCGCGGCCCGACTGGCGTTTCCGCGCCACCCGCGGGCTGGGCGTGGACGAGCGCGAGCAGATCGCCTTCGATCAGCCCTACCCGACGCTCTACCCGCAGGACCTGACGCTGAACATCGACGCCTGGCTGATCCAGAGCCGCGAGCTGAAGGAGACCGGCTGGACGGTGCGCATCCTCGCGCCGGTCAGCCTGGTCGAGCGCCCGGTGCGCACCGTGGTCGCGATCGGCGCCGCCACCCTGCTGGCGCTGCTGCTCTGGCTCGGCCTGCTGATGCAGCGTCGCCGACATTTCCTCGAACGGCTGGCGCTGGACAGCCAGGCACGCCAACAGCTGGAGCAGCGCGTGCTCGAGCGCACCCGCGACCTGGAGGCGCTGAACAGCCGACTCAAGGTCGAGGTGCTCGAGCGCGAACAGGCCCAGCAGGAGCTGGTGCGCGCCCAGGACGAACTGCTGCAGGCCGGCAAGCTATCGGCGCTGGGCACGATGTCGGCGAGCATCAGTCACGAACTCAACCAGCCGCTGGCAGCGATCCGCAGCTATGCCGACAACGCCCGCGTACTGCTCGACCATGAGCGTGTCGACGAGGCGCGCGACAACCTGCGGCTGATCAGCGAGCTGACCGCGCGCATGGCCTCGATCATCGCCCACCTGCGCGCCTTCGCCCGTCGCGATCAGCACGCACCGGAACGGGTCGCGCTGCAGCCCGCGCTGGACGATGCGCTGGCACTGCTGGCCAAGCGCCGCCAGGCCATGGGCGTCGAGCTGATCCGCGACCTGCCGGAGGCGACGCTGTGGGTGCAGGCTGGCGAAACGCGGCTGCGGCAGATCCTCGCCAATCTCCTGGCCAACGCTCTCGACGCCCTCGGAGAACGGCCCCAGCCGCGACGCATCTGGCTGCGCGCCGAGCTGGAGGGTGACGGCGTGCTGCTGACCCTGCGCGACAACGGCCCGGGCTTCTCCGCCGACGCGCTGCAGCGCGCCCGCGAACCCTTCTTCACCACCAAGACCAGCACCCAGGGCTTGGGCCTCGGCCTGGCGATCTGCGATACCCTCACCCGCGCCCTGGGCGGCGAGCTGCGCATGAGCAATCATGCCGAGGGCGGCGCCCAGCTCGGTCTGTTCCTACGTAGCGCCGAACCCGGCGTGGCCTTTCCCACCGAGGACCATTTCCAATGAGCAGCGACACCCCGATCAGTACCCAGGCCCAGGTGGTGCTGATCGACGACGATCCGCATCTGCGCCAGGCACTGAGCCAGACCCTCGACCTGGCCGGGCTCAAGGTGGCCAGCCTGGGCGACGCCCGCGATCTGGCCGCACGTCTGCCGGCGGACTGGCAGGGGGTGGTGGTCAGCGACATCCGCATGCCTGGCATCGACGGACTGGAGCTGCTGCAACAGTTACGGGCACGCGACAGCGAGCTGCCGGTGATCCTCATCACCGGTCACGGCGACATCCAGCTGGCGGTGCAGGCCATGCGCGCCGGTGCCTACGATTTCCTGGAAAAGCCCTTCCCCAGCGAGGCGCTGCTGGACAGCGTGCGGCGTGCCCTGGCGCTGCGCCAGCTGGTGCTGGACAACCGCTCGCTGCGCCTGGCCCTGGCCGACCGCCAGCAGCTGTCGGCACGCCTGCTCGGCCAGTCCCGGGCGATGCTGCGCCTGCGCGAGCAGATCGGCGCATTGGCCGGAACCCAGGCCGACGTGCTGATTCTTGGCGAGACCGGGGCCGGCAAGGAGGTGGTGGCGCGCGCACTGCACGACCTGTCGAACCGCCGCAACGGCCCGTTCGTGGCCATCAACGCCGGTGCCCTGGCCGAGTCGGTGGTGGAGAGCGAGCTGTTCGGCCACGAGCCCGGCGCGTTCACCGGCGCGCAGAAACGCCGGATCGGCAAGTTCGAGTTCGCCAACGGCGGCACCCTGTTCCTCGACGAGATCGAGAGCATGAGCCTGGATGTGCAGGTCAAGCTGCTGCGCCTGCTGCAGGAGCGCGTGGTCGAACGCCTCGGCGGCAACCAGTCGATCGCCCTGGATATCCGTGTCATCGCCGCAACCAAGGAAGACCTGCGTGTCGCCGCCGACCAGGGCCGCTTCCGCGCCGACCTCTATTACCGGCTAAACGTCGCACCCTTGCGCATTCCTTCGCTGCGTGAACGCAGCGAGGACATCCTTCTGCTGTTTCAGCACTTCGCCGAGGCCGCCGCCCAGCGCCACGGCCTGCCGGTTCGCGAACTGCAGCCCGAGCAGCGTGCCACGCTGCTGCAGCACACCTGGCCGGGCAACGTGCGCGAGCTGCAGAACACCGCGGAGCGCTTCGCCCTCGGGCTCGGCCTGGGCCTGGAGCGGCCAGGCAGCGAGCCGAGCGCCAGCCTGGCCGGCGGCGGCAGCCTGGGCGAGCAGGTCGAAGCCTTCGAGCGCGCGCTGATCGCCGCTGAACTGAACCGTCCCCACGGATCGCTGCGCAGCGTTGCCGAAGCCCTCGGCCTGCCGCGCAAGACACTGCATGACAAGCTGCGCAAGCATGGCCTGAGCTTTACCGATGCTGGCGGAAGCTCGCCCGACGAAAACGACTAGATGGCGGAAATCCGCCATCCTTGACCGCCGCATCGAGCCTCGACTGCCAATCCCGTCCCTCCCTGCAATGCCAACCGCGGATGGCCTGCTCACCCCGCGCAAAGGTGCGACCTAGACGCGCTTGTTGGCAATTGGCCATTCAAACCTTCATCTATTGCTGGGTAAACTCGCTGGCTTCAGGTGCCTGTGCCAGCGGTTGGCACAGGCATTGCTCCTGAAACCCGATGAACCGGATGGATCGAGTCGCGATCGTGCATCGCATCCAGGCCATTGCGCCTAGACTTGCCCAGCTGGTTACTGCCGGGATGCCCCGAGGCCTCCCACCCACAACAAGAGGAAACATCAATGTTCAAACTGACTGCCAAGGCGCTGGCATGCGCCCTGTCGCTGAGCATCGCTGGTCTGGCCCACGCGGCTGACCCGATCACCATCAAGTTCTCTCACGTGGTCGCCGAGAACACGCCGAAAGGCCAGGGCGCCCTGATGTTCAAGAAACTGGTGGAAGAGCGTCTGGCCGGCAAGGTCGAGGTACAGGTTTACCCGAACTCCTCGCTGTTCGGCGATGGCAAGGAAATGGAAGCCCTGCTGCTGGGCGACGTTCAGCTGATCGCGCCGTCGCTGGCCAAGTTCGAACACTACTCCAAGGGCGTTCAGGTCTTCGACCTGCCGTTCCTGTTCGACGACATCGCAGCGGTCGACCGCTTCCAGCAAGGTGAAGCCGGCCAGAGCCTGCTGCGCTCGATGGAAGACAAGAACATCACCGGCCTGGGCTACTGGCACAACGGCATGAAGCAGCTGTCGGCCAACAAGCCGCTGCGCGAGCCGAAGGACGCCCGTGGTCTGAAGTTCCGCGTACAGGCTTCCGCCGTACTGGACGAGCAGTTCAAGGCCGTGCGCGCCAACCCGCGCAAGATGAGCTTCGCCGAGGTCTACCAGGGCCTGCAGACTGGCGTGGTGAATGGTGCCGAGAACCCCTACTCGAACATCTACTCGCAGAAGATGCACGAAGTGCAGAAGTACATCACCGAGTCCAACCACGGTCTGCTGGACTACATGGTGATTACCAACACCAAGTTCTGGAACGGTCTGCCGGCTGACATTCGCAGCGAACTGGAGACCATCCTGGACGAAGTGACCGTCGCGGTGAACAAGCAGGCTGAAGAGCTGAATCAGGGCGACAAGCAGCGCATCGTCGATGCTGGCACCACTGAAATCATCGATCTGACCCCAGAGCAGCGCGAAATGTGGCGCGAAGCCATGAAGCCGGTCTGGAAGAAGTTCGAAGGCGAAATCGGTGCTGACCTGATCAAGGCTGCCGAAGCTGCCAACCAGGCTCAATAAGCCTTTGCCGAGGGGCGGTTACTCCCGCCCCTTTGCTGCACCACCAGAGAAACCCGACAGCTCAGTGAAAAAACAAAGCAGCTAGCGAAGACCAAGCCCGCACCCAAGGGCAGAAAGGCCAGGCCGAGGTGATCCCGGGCCACGCCGCTTCGATGGCGACAACAAGAGTTTTTCATTGCTCTGTCCCCCAGCCTGCCCCGGCTGGTCCACGGCGCACCTCCGTGCTGCCTTCGCACAACAGCAGTCCATCGGGAGATGTCATCCATGAACGCCCTCTGGCGCGTCTGGGATCGCTTCGAGGAAGGTTTTATCGCCTTTCTGCTGGCCGCCATGACATTGGTGACCTTCGTCTACGTGATCCTCAACAATCTCTACACGCTCTTCTACGATCTGGGCGACCGGTTCGAAGGAAGCGCCGACTTCTGGTTCGGCATCGGCGACTTCATCATCGGCCTGGCTCAGGCCATGACCTGGAGTACCGCGCTGACCAAAGCACTGTTCGCCTGGCTGATCTTTTCCGGCCTTGCCTACGGCGTGCGCACCGCTGGCCACATCGGTGTCGACGCCCTAGTCAAGCTGGCGCCGCGCCACATTCAGCGCGTCATCGGCATCGTTGCCTGCCTGTTCTGCCTGGGTTACGCGGGCCTGCTGACCGTCGCCAGCTTCGAATGGATCCAGGCACTGTTCATCGCCAACATCGGTGCGGAAGACCTCGGTCATGTCGGCATCAAGCAATGGCACATAGGCATGATCGTCCCGTTTGGCTTCGCCATGGTGTTCATCCGTTTCGCCGAGATCTTCGTGCGTATCCTGCGCAACGAGCAGACCGGCCTCGGCCTCGCCGATGAAGCGGCCGATGCCATCAAGCTCGGCGAAGAGGAGCCCAAGTAATGACCATTCTGTTCCTGTTCGTCGCCCTCTTCGCACTGATGTTCATCGGTGTGCCGGTGGCCGTTTCCCTGGGCCTGGCCGGTTCGCTGACGATCATGATCTTCAGCCAGGATTCGGTGCGCTCGCTGGCGATCAAGCTGTTCGAGACCTCCGAACACTACACGCTGCTGGCGATCCCGTTCTTCCTGCTGGCTGGCTCATTCATGACGACGGGCGGCGTAGCCCGTCGCCTGATCGATTTCGCCAACGCCTGCGTCGGCCACATTCGTGGCGGCCTGGCAATCGGCGCAGTACTGGCGTGCATGCTGTTCGCCGCGTTGTCCGGTTCGTCACCGGCAACCGTGGCCGCAGTCGGTTCCATTGCCATTGCGGGCATGGTGCGCTCCGGCTACCCGCAGGCTTTTGGCGCCGGCATCGTCTGTAACGCCGGCACCCTGGGTATCCTCATCCCACCATCGGTGGTGATGGTGGTCTACGCCGCTGCTACCGAGCAGTCCGTGGGCAAGCTGTTCATGGCCGGCGTGATACCGGGCGTTCTGCTCGGCCTGGCACTGATGGTGGCGATCTACATTATCGCGGTGAAAAAGAACCTCCCGGCCCTGCCGCGCGCATCTTTCCGCGAGTGGCTCTCGGCTGCACGCAAGGCGCTCTGGGGCCTCCTGCTGATGGTGATCATCCTCGGCGGCATCTACTCCGGCATGTTCACACCCACCGAGGCTGCAGCCGTGGCGGCGGTGTACTCGGCATTCATCGCGCTGTTCGTCTATAAAGACATGACGCTGCGCGAATGCCCGAAGGTGATTCTGGAGTCGGGCAAGCTGAGCATCATGCTGATGTTCATCATCGCCAACGCCATGCTCTTCGCCCACGTGCTGACCACCGAGCAGATTCCGCAGGCAATCACCGCTTGGGTGATCGAAGCAGGCCTGCAACCCTGGATGTTCTTGCTGGTGGTGAATATCGTCCTGCTAGTGGCCGGTGCTTTCATGGAGCCGTCGGCAATCATCCTGATCCTGGCGCCGATTCTGTTCCCGATCGCCATTCAGCTGGGCATCGATCCGATTCACTTGGGCATCATCATGGTGGTGAACATGGAGATCGGATTGATAACACCACCCGTGGGGCTAAACCTGTTCGTCGCCTCGGCGGTGACGGGTATGCCGGTTACCCAGGTCATCCGCGCGGTGATGCCGTGGCTGGCGCTGATGCTGAGCTTCCTGGTGGTCATCACCTACGTGCCATCGATTTCCTTGGCACTGCCGAACTGGCTGGGCATGTAACCCACAACGCTTACTTCCCTTTAGCCCGGCGTATGCCGGGCTTTTTTTCGGCTGGAGAAAGGTTCGTCAGATCGCCAGCACATCCGCCGGGCGCCGCCGGAACCAGCCGGTCAACGACAGACGATCGGCCTGGGTGACCAGCACCTCATGGGGGAATTCACCGGAGAGGAAGACCACCAGGTTGCCGGCCAGCGGCGGCACATCCATCTGCCTGCCGTCGGGGAAGTGCATGCGCAGCTCACCGGCGTGGCTGGGCTGCCAGTCCGGATTCAGGTACAGCACTGCAGTGACCGCACGACTGTCGTCATCGCGAAAACGGTCCAGATGCGTCTGGTAGAAGGCGCCAGGCGGATAGAAGGCAAAATGGCACTCGAACTCCTCCAGACCGAGGAACAGCTCGCGATTGAGCGTCTGACGCAGCTCATCCATCACCGTGAGGTAGTGATCGCACACCACAGCCTGGCCCGGCTCCAGCCACTGAATATGATCGCTGCGAATGCCCTCGCGCACTGCCTGCGCTTCGCCACGGCCAACTCCCGCAGGCGCCAGCGCCCCTTCGGCCTCACGCTTGCGGCACTCGTCGGCCAGCTTGTGGGTCACATCACTGGGAAGGAAAGAACTCTTTAGCGACCAGCCGCGCTCGGCCAGGTCGTCGATGATCGAAGAGAACTGCAAGGAAGTGACTCCGAAGGGATACCGCAGGAGTCTAGGGTCTGTTGAGACTCCGCCACAAGCACCGTCGCTGCGCCAGATGTCTGCAGCACTTGTACGCCTCGACAAGCATGCGCCGGGGCACGGAAAATGAACCGCCCGCCAGACAGGAGCTTCCATGCGCACCCTCTTAGCCTGTGTACTGCTGACATTGAGCTTCACCAGCTTCGCCGACACCTACAACGAACTCTACGAAACCGCCGGCTGGACCGAACAGCGAGCCAATTTCGCCGATGCGCTGACCGCAGCCCAACAGCGCTACAAGGACACCCTGCCCCCAGCGGTATTCCAGGCCCTGGTGACCAACAGCAATCGCCGCTTCGCCTCCCATGCAATCGACCAACGCGCACAACGGGCGTTGCGCGAAAACCTGGCCGAGCCGCAACCAGCGCTGGAGTTCTTCCAGAGCCCGCTGGGCCGCAAGATCGTTTCCGCTGAAGTGCTCGCCGCACGTCGGGAGCAACTGGCACAGCATGCCAATGGCCTGCCGCGGATGGAGGCAGGAAGCAATCGACAACTGCTGATCCGACACCTGGCGACGGCCATTCCAGCCAGCGAAGCGGGTGCCGAGGTCAGTCTGGCGCTGGCCGGTGTCGCCGCCGACAGCCTCAGCCAGATGATTCCAGGCTTGCTCGGCGGCAATCAGGCGCAAGGTCTGCTGAGCAGCCAACGCCAGCGCTTGATCGAGCAGGCCGAGGCCGAGCTCGATAACACCCTGCTCTACGTCTACCGCGATTTGTCCGATGCAGAATTGGAAGAATACGTGGCATTCGCCCAATCGGACGAGGGCCAAGCCTACTACCAGGCTGCGCTGAAAGCGTTGCGCGCGGGACTTGCGGTGGGTATGAGCGGAACCGAGCTGGAACCGCAGCAAGGCATCTGATTGGCGACGTGCGCGGCGCTAGTTCAGGCGCTCGCGCAGAAAGTCGAAATACGCCTGGCGCAACTCTTCACGCTCGTTCACCAGATGGTGGCGAGCACCGGGCAGACGCAGAACCTCCGCGCCGGCGAACTTGCGCTCGAGGATCGGCAGGTTGTACTGCCAGTCCACCGTCATGTCTGCCTCACCTTGAATGATCAACGGCGAGTGCGCACTGTCAGCCGCTCCCTCGATACGTGGGATCCAGCGTGACAGCGCACCGACCCAGGCCGTGGGCAGGATGTCCGGCTGCAGCGGATCCCGGCTCTGAACGAACTCGAGGAAAGCGGGATCACTGGAGTTCTCGCTGAACGTCCGCGGGATCTGCTGCACGAAACGCCGCAACAGTTCGTAGCTGACACGCGAGCGCAACCATGCGCGCGGTCGAACCAGCGGAGCGAGCAGAATGGTGCGGCCCAGGTCCGGATTGTCGGCCTGGTGCAGCAGGTGATCCAGCGCGATGGCACCACCAGTGCTCTGGCCAAGCAGATGCCACGGCCGCGGCAGATCCAGCTGGCGCGCCTGCTCGAACAACCCGGTCAGCACGGCCTGATATTCGTCGAATTCGTTGATACTGGCGCGCGGGCCGCTGGACAGCCCGTGGCCCGGCAGGTCGCAGGCGAGCACGGCGAAACCCATCTCCAACCCCCAGTCAACCACATGCCGGTACAAGCCCATGTGATCGTAGTAGCCATGCAGGATCAGCAGGCTGGCGTGGGGCTGCTCTGGCCACCAGGCCTGGGCAACCACATCGTAGTCATGCACGCGAAAACGCCCGAGTCGCCGCTGCACATTGCCCCGATGCGGCATGTCCAGGCCGTAATAGGCCTGGTAGTGCAACGTTTCGGCGGATGCGTCAGCTGCTTCGCGCAGGGCGGGCAGGCTGTTACGCAGGCGATCGGGCTGGATACGCGCGGGCATGGACTTTCTTCGGTTGGCAAGGACTCGGGATATTCAGCTCTGCGCCGCGCCATGGCAAGCTTGCGCACCCACATCGGAGCCAGCCATGAGTGCTCGTCGCAAATACCTGATCGCTGCACTGATCGCCCTGCTCTGGGGCGGCGCCATGCTGGCTGCGTTCTGGTGGTTCGAGGCGCGCTATCTGCGCACCTTCGATGGCGAACGTGCCGAGCTGTTCTCCGGCGACGCACTGCGCCTGCCCGCCGAACTACAGGGCCCGGGGCCGGTGCGCTTCGTGCATTTCTGGGACCCAAGCTGCCCCTGCAATGTCGGTAACCAACAGCACCTGGAGGAGTTGTTGAAGCGCTTCGCCGGGCAACCCGTCGACTTCTACGAAGTACGCAAGCCGGGCAGCAAGGGCCGCCTGCCGCAGCCGCTGTTATCGCTCAAATCCCTCGGCGCCCTGCCCGGCTCCGATCAACTGCCGGCCAGTCCTGCTGTGGGCATCTGGGACCAGAGCGGCGAGCTTGTCTATATCGGGCCTTACAGCGAGGGCGCTGTGTGCAGCTCGGACAACAGCTTCGTCGAGCCAATCCTCGACGCGGTACTCGCCGGCCGTAAGGTGCGCGCTACGCATTCGCTGGCCGTGGCCTGCTTTTGCGACTGGCAACAATAAGGCGGCGAGCGGCAAACTTGATCCCGATCAAATGATAATTATTATCAACTAAACGAGAATCGCTCCCATCCAGTCGGTTTCGCAGCCGACGAACCACCTGGGAGCCGCTCGATGATTCTCCGCCTTCACCCGCTAGCCCTGGCCTGCCTGGCCGTCAGCACCTCTTCCGTACTCGCCGCCCCCTGGAGTTGCAGGAAACGGTCGTCACCGCCAAGGGCTACGAGGCCGCGACGCAGGACATTCCGCAAGCCATCGAGGTCCTGCAAGCACAGCCAACTGAAACGGCAGCACCGGCCGGCAGCCTGTTCCGCGGAAAGCCGGGCCTGGCCGTGCACAGCGACGGCGCTTGGGGCCAGAACCCGGTGCTACGCGGTATGAAGAAGGAAAGCGTGGTGCTGATGGTCGACGGCGTACGGGTCAACTCCGGCCAGCCGCAGGGCTCGCTGGCCTCCATGCTCGATCTCGGCCTGCTGGAACGCGCCGAGGTGGTCAAGGGGCCGGGCTCGGTGCTGTACGGCAGTGGGGCCATGGGCGGGGTGGTCAACCTGATCACGCCGCAGGCACGCTTCACCGAGCAGGACGAGCGCAGCGGACGTTTCTCCACCAGCGCCAGCAGCGTCGACAAGGGCTTCACTGGCGCCACGCTGCTGCGCGACTCCAGCAGCGATCATGCGCTGGTGCTGGGCGTTGCCGGGCGCAAGGTCAACGACTACAAGAGCCCCAACGGTACCGAAGAGAACACCGGCTACAGCTCCGATACCCTGCTGCTCAAGTACAAGCAGCGCCTGGCCGAGGATGTCAGCGTCAACCTGAACGTCCAGCGCCACACCGACCGCGACGTCTGGTACCCGGGCTCGGCGCGTACCGGTGGCCAGCCGGGCGGTGCCGGCATCCCGGTACCACTCGGCACCGCGACCATCCATTCGCCGGAACAGCAGCGCGAGCTATTCCAGATCGGCCTGGAAAACGGCCTCGGGGAAGGCACCCTGACCACCGAACTCTATCGTCAGGAGGTCTACCGGGAGATACGTGCCTACTCCGAACGGCTCGATCGCGACTACGTACGCAATAACGTCAGCTTCATCACCCACGGGCTGCGCTCGAGCTGGGTCGTGCCGGTCGCCGATCACCTGCTGACGGTGGGCGTCGACGGTTGGAAGATGACCGGCGATCCGGAGCGCTACGTGGATGGCCCGCCGACCTTCAACAACAACCAGCGCAACGACCCCTTCAAGGATGCCGAGATCGAGTCCTACGGACTGTTCGTGCAGGATGAATTCGACCTCGGCCAGACACGCCTGACGGCCGGCGCCCGCTACGACCGCATCAGCGCCGACGCCCGAGCCAAAGGCAACGGCCCGTCGTTTAGAACCAGCGGCCTGGACAGCACCGACCACAACCTGTCGTGGTCGCTGGGCGCGCTGCATCCGCTGACTGACACCCTGAACCTCTACGCCAACGTCGGCCAGGCCTACCGCGCCGCCGACATGCGCGAGCGCTACGACGATGCGCCGCGCGGCGACGGCTACTTCCACGTCGGCAACCCGCAGCTGGACCCGGAGCGCTCCACTAGTTTCGAGCTCGGCCTCAAGGGTAACGATGGCGATTTCACCTATCAGCTGGCGGCCTTCCACACCCGCATCGACGATTACATCGCCGGTCGTGTGACCGGCACCAACGCCCCGAACGGGCTGCCGATCAAGCGCACCGAGAACCTCGACAAAGTGGTGATCTACGGCCTTGAAGGCAGCGCCAGCAAGGGCGTCGGCGCGTTCGTGGTGGACGGCAGCTTCACCTGGCTGCGCGGCGAGAACAAACAGGACGACGAACCACTGCACCAGATGCCAGCCCACGAGTTGACCCTGGGCATCGGCCAGCCAGCCGAGCGCGGCCTCTACTGGCATGCGCAGCTGCGTGCCGTCGCCGAGCAGGATCCTGTAGCGACCGAGTTCACCCGCGGCGGCGAGGACCGTACCGCAGGCTTCGTTACCGCCGATGCCAGCCTCGGCTGGGGCTTCGGCAGGATCGGCGTGCTGCAGACCGCCAACCTCGATGCGCGCCTGAGCAACCTGTTCGACAAGGCCTACCACGAGCATCTGGCTGACGGCATCAGCGGCAACGAGCTGCAAGCACCCGGGCGCGGCATCACCGTCGCGCTGAGCGGGAGCTTCTGATGCTCCGCCATCTGCTGATGGTCGTCCTGCTGGCTGCCGGTACACCGGCACTGGCGGACAAGCTGCCGCGCCTGGTCCTGGCCGGCCCTTCTTCGTCGGTATCGAATCCGCTGATCCACATGGTCGAATCCGGAGCACTGGACGACCTGGCGGACAAGGTGGAATTCGTTAGCTGGCGCGACCCCGACCAACTGCGCCTGCTGGCGCTGAACCAGCAGGCGGACGTGCTGGCCATGCCGGTCAACGTCGCGGCCAACCTCTATAACCGCGGCGCCAAGCTGCGCATGCTCAACGTTTCGACCTGGGGTCTGCTCTGGCTGGTGTCCCGCGAACAGGGCCTGAGCACCCTCGACGACCTGCGCGGCAAGGAAATCGCCATGCCGTTCCGCGGCGACATGCCGGACATCCTCTTCGGCCTGCTGGCCGAGCGTGCCGGCATCGATGTGCGCAAGGACCTGCGTTTGCGCTACGTCGCCACGCCCATCGACGCCATGCAGCTATTGCTGATGCGCCGTACCGACCACGCCCTGCTCGCCGAGCCGGCCATCTCCATGGCCCTGCGCAAGGCCAGCGAAGGGCCGCTGGGACTGGTCGCGCCGGATCTGTATCGCAGCGTCGACCTGCAACAGGAATGGGGCCGTCTGTTGCAACGCGAAGCACGCATCCCGCAGGCTGGCATCGCGCTGATGGCCAGCGTGAAAGACCAGCCGCAAATCGCCGCGCGAATCGCCCAGGCCTACGCCGACTCGCTGCAATGGTGCGGCGCCAACGCCGAGCGCTGCGGCCAGCTGGTCGCCAGGCATCTGCCGATGCTCAGCGCCGAAGCGGTGAGCGATTCGTTGGCCGTGGCGCAGATGGAGGCCGTGCCCGCCGCCGAGGCGCGGGCGGAAGTGGAGTTTCTGTTCGAGCTGCTGTTGCAAAAGAATCCGGCGCTGATCGGCGGCAAGCTGCCGGCCGATGACTTCTACTCGCCAGTCAGCGATCAGCCATGAGCCTCCTGCGCAGCTGGCTGACCAGCCTGCCCGGCTATCTGTGGAGCGGCTGGGGCGCGCTGGCCAGCCTGTTTCTGTTGCTGGCCGCCTGGGAGGCAGTGGCCAGTCACTATGGCGCGCTGGTGCTGCCGGCGCCGCTGGAGACCTTTTCCCGCCTGCTCCAGCTGATCGATGAAGGTGCCGCCTGGCCGGAGCTGCTGGCCACCAGTCGCCGGGCGCTGCTCGGCTTTGCCCTGTCCGTGGCAGTCGGCAGCGTGCTCGGGCTCGCCGCCGGTGTCTCCATGACCGCCTCGATGATGGCGCGGCCGCTGGTCACCGTGCTCATGGGCATGCCGCCAATCGCCTGGCTGGTACTGGCGATGCTCTGGTTCGGCGCCAGCGACGGCACTCCGGTGTTCACCGTGTTCATCGCCAGCTTTCCGCTGGTGTTCGTCGGCGCACTGCAAGGCACCCGCACGCTGGATAACCAGCTCAAGGACATGGCCCTGGCATTCCGTCTGCCGCGGCGGATGCTGTTGCTCGATGTCTATCTACCGCACGTCGTCTCCTACCTGTTCCCCGCGTGGATCACCGCGCTCGCCATGGCCTGGAAGATCGTGGTGATGGCCGAACTGCTGGCCACCCAGGATGGCGTCGGCGCCGCCCTGGCGGTGTCACGCTCGCACCTGGACACCAGCGCGACCATGGCCTGGATCACCGCGGTGGTCGGCCTGCTGCTGGCGGTGGAGTACCTGCTGCTGGAACCGATCAAGCGCGAAGTCGAGCGCTGGCGCGAGGTGCCTTCATGACGCAATTGCATATCCACGGCCTGGCCCACGCCTTCGGCCGCGACGAGATCTTCAGCGGCATTGACTTCAACCTGGCAGCGGGTGAAGTGGTCGCCCTAGTCGGCCCCTCCGGCTGCGGCAAGACCACCCTGCTGCACCTCTGTGCCGGACTGCTGGACGTACAGCAAGGACGCATCGACAACGGTTTCGGCAACCCCGCCAGCATGTTCCAGCAACCGCGGCTGCTGCCGTGGAAGACCACGCTCGACAACATCGCCCTGGGGCTCAAGGCGGCCGGCATGGCGCGGCAGCAACGCCTGCAGCAAGCCAGTTCCCTCGCGCTGCGCCTGGGCCTGGCCGCGGGCGATCTCGGCAAGTTTCCGCACCAGCTTTCCGGCGGCATGCAGAGCCGCGTCTCCCTGGCGCGGGCGCTCGTGCTGCAGCCGGATCTGCTGCTGCTCGACGAACCCTTCGCCGCGCTGGATATCGGCCTCAAGGAAGACCTTTATGCCCTGCTGCTGGCCGAGCAGGCCGCACGCGGCATGGGCGTGCTGATGATCACCCACGACCTGATGGAAGCCGTGCGCCTGGCCGACCGCATCCTGGTCATGGCGGCGGCGCCGGGGCGCATCGTCAGCCACCTGGAGCTGGATCTGCCAGCCGTGCAGCGCAGCGATGCCTGGATCTACCAGCACACCGCCGAGCTGCTGCAGTTGCCGGCCGTAAGAGAGAGTTTCGGCCTGGCCACCCGCGCGCCGCAGACCTTGCCTAACGCTGCCAAAGTCGCCATTCGCGAGGCGGCACCCTTACCCCTCGCCAGCAGAGCACGCTCACGATGCTGAAAACCTTATTGCCGCGACTCGCCAACTGGTCGCTGCTGCTGTGCAGCTTCCGCCCGCTGTTTCTCGCCACCGTGCTGCTGGCTGCGGTGGGTGTTGCACTCTGGCTGGGGTTTCTCGGTTTCGGGATACCGCTGCCAGGCGTGCCGGGCGGTCCGCTGGTCTGGCATGCCCACGAAATGCTGCTCGGCTTCGGCCTTGCGGCAGTCGCCGGCTTCGTCCTCACTGCGGTGCCGGAATTTACCTCCACCGCGGCATTCGGTCGGCAGGTAGGTTTCGGCTTTCTACTGCTGTGGCTAGCGGCTCGGCTGAGCTTCTGGCTTTCCGGCGTCATCGGGCCGTGGCCGGCGGCGCTGTTCAACAGTGCCTTCGCCATCGCCCTGGTTGTGCTGCTCGCCCCGCGCCTGCTGGGCGACCCGCTACGCCGGCAGTACGGCTTTTTCGGTGGACTCGGCGCGCTGGCGCTGGTGACTGTGGGCTTTCATGTCGACGCCGTCGCCGGCCAGTACCCGATGCGCTGGCTGTATGCTGGCATCGGCGTGATGATGGTGCTGATCGTGGTGGCCATGAGCCGAATCTCCATGCGCATCCTCAACGACGCCATTCAGGCACGCCGGGATGCCGGGCACGAAGTGGACGAGGACTACCGCGCGCGCGCGCCACGACGCAACCTGGCGATCTTCTGCATCAGCCTGTTCACCCTCGCCGAATGGCTGGCCCTCCCGGCGCCGCTGAACGGCTGGCTGGCCCTGGCCGCAGCCGCCGCGATGTTCAACCTGCTCAACGACTGGCACATCGGCCGCGCGCTGCTGGAGCGTTGGTCGCTGATGCTCTACAGCGTGTACTGGCTGATGGCGCTGGGCTATGGCGCACTGGGTGTCTCGCTGCTCGCTGACGGTTTTGCCAGCAGCGCCGGGCGCCATCTGCTGACACTTGGGGCCATGGGCGTATCGATTCTGGCCGTGCTGTGCATCGCGGGGCGTACTCACAGCGGTTACGCACTGGATCAGCGGCGCTGGGTACCGATCGCAGCCTGCCTGCTGGTGCTCGCCGCGCTGCTGCGTGCCCTCGCCGGGCTGCCCGGCGCTCCCGTACCCCTGCTGAACATGCTCGCCGGGCTTGGTTGGCTGACAGCCTTTGCCCTGTCCATGGGCTACTTGGCGCCGATCTGGCTGAAAGGTCGGCCTGATGGTGGGCAGGGTTGTGACGAGCCGGTGGGAGCGGATGCAGGAGGTGGCTGCCGCGTCTGATGGTCTTGTCCCGGTCTCGCATGATGATCTGGAGCGAAACGCAGCTTGGTATTGGCGTTGCAGCTTGCCCCGCCAAGCACGGCACCCACGGCTCGGTCAGCCCAGCTTCGCGACGGCGACCCGCTGGATATAAAAAACCCCGCCGAGGCGGGGTTTTCTGTCACTGGGCAATGCTGTCGCGGTCAGAAGGCCGGAACGACGGCGCCCTTGTATTTTTCCTGGATGAACTGACGCACTTCCTCGCTGTGCAGCGCGGCGGCCAGTTTCTGCATGGCGTCGCTGTCCTTGTTGTCCGGACGGGCCACCAGAATGTTCACGTAGGGCGAGTCGCTGCCCTCGATCACCAGCGCGTCTTCAGTGGGATTCAGCTTGGCCTCCAGCGCGTAGTTGGTGTTGATCAGCGCCAGGTCGACCTGGGTCAGCACGCGCGGCAGGGTCGCGGCTTCCAGCTCACGCACCTTGATGCGCTTGGGGTTGTCGGCAATGTCCTTCGGCGTGGCAGTGATGCCGGCGCCATCCTTGAGGCTGATCACGCCGGCCTTGGCCAGCAGCAGCAGGGCGCGGCCGCCGTTGGTGGCGTCGTTGGGGATGACCACGTTGGCGCCATTGGGCAGCGCATCCAGCGACTTGTGCTTGCTGGAATAAGCACCGAAGGGCTCGATATGCACGCCGGCTACGCTCACCAGATCGGTGCCCTTGCCCTTGTTGAATTCATCCAGGTAAGGCTGATGCTGGAAGAAGTTGGCGTCCAGGCGCTTCTCGGCGACCTGGATGTTCGGCTGCACGTAGTCGGTGAAGACTTTCACGTTCAGCGTTACGCCTTGCTCGGCCAGTTGCGGTTTGACGAACTCCAGCAGCTCGGCGTGCGGTACTGCGGTGGCAGCCACGTTCAAGGTTTCGGCCTGCGCGGAAAATGCGGCAACGGCGGCCAGGGCGACAATCAGTTTCTTCATCGTTCGGTTCCTTCGTAGGTAGATCAGGGTGCGAAGTTCGCTCGCCCTAGCAAGCCGTCGAAAAACTAGCTGCGTTGGCAATACTGCGTTAAAAACAGGCTCGGACTGCTCATTTAGAGTACTAAACTCCGCGTCCTCGCCTGTTTTTGCCTTGTCTTGCCTGCCTCGCCTACGTTTTTTCAACGGCCTGCTGATGGTTCATTTGCGCGAAAAATGGGTGACCAGCCTGTCGCCGACGCTTTGCAGCACCTGCACCAGCACCAGCAGCAGGACCACGGTGACAACCATCACGTCGGTCTGGAAACGCTGGTAGCCAAAGCGGATGGCCAGATCACCGAGGCCGCCGGCCCCCACCACACCGGCCATCGCGGTGTAGGAGACCAGAGTGATGGCAGTGACGGTAATGGCGGCGATGATGCCCGGACGCGCTTCCGGCAGCAATGCGCTGAATATGATCTGCCGCGTCGTCGCGCCCATGGCCTGGGTCGCCTCGATGATGCCGCGGTCCACTTCGCGCAGTGCGGTTTCCACCAGGCGGGCGAAGAACGGAGCGGCGCCCACCACCAGTGGCGGGATGGCCCCAGCGACGCCCAGCGAGGTGCCGGTGATCAGCACGGTGAACGGAATCATAACGATCAGCAGGATGATGAACGGCAGCGAGCGCAGCACGTTGACCACGAACGACAGCGCGGCATACAGCGGGGCATTCTCGAACAGCTGGCGCGGGCCGCTGAGAAACAGCAGCACGCCCAGCGGCAGGCCAAGCAGGATGGTGAACAGCAGCGAGCCGCCGAGCATCAGCAAGGTGTCCAGCGTGGCCAGCCAGATCTCGTACCAGTCCACATTCCCCAACAAAGAGCTGAAAAGGGCTTCCATCAGCGCAGCACCTCCACATGCACATCAGCGGCCTGCAGTCGCGCCATTGCCGCGGTCATGTCACCGCCGATCAGCGCCAGGGTGAGCTGGCCGTAGGGGGTGTCCTTGATGCGGTCGATGCGCCCGGAAAGGATGCTGTAGTCGACGCCGGTTTCGCGGGCGACGGTGCCCAGCAGCGGCTTGTAGGTGGAATCGCCCTGGAAGGTCAGACGCAGGATGCGGCCCGGCACGTGGGCGAAGTCATCGTGCATCTCGCTTTCGTCCATCGCCTCGTCTTCCAGCACGAAGCGCTGGGTGGTCGGATGCTTGGGGTGCAGGAACACCTCGGTCACCGGGCCCTGTTCGACGATGGCACCGGCATCCATCACCGCGACGCGGTCGCAGACGCGGCGGATCACGTCCATCTCGTGGGTGATCAGCACGATGGTCAGCTTCAACTCGCGGTTGATCTCGGCCAGCAGTTGCAGCACCGATGCGGTGGTCTGCGGGTCGAGGGCGCTGGTGGCCTCGTCGCAGAGCAGGATGCTCGGCTCGGTGGCCAGCGCGCGAGCGATGCCGACGCGCTGCTTCTGGCCACCGGAGAGCTGCGCAGGATATTTGCGTGCGTGGTCCTTGAGGCCGACGCGGTCAAGCAGGGCGGCGACGCGGGCGTCGATCTCGCTGCGCGAGCGGATGCCGGCCAGGCGCAGCGGCATGGCGACGTTGTCGGCCACGGTCTTGGACATCAGCAGGTTGAAGTGCTGGAAGATCATCCCGACGCGCTGGCGAAAGCGCCGCAGACCGTCGGCATCGAGCGCGGTGACATCTTCACCGTTGACCAGGATGCGCCCGCCGGAGGGTTCCTCGAGGCGGTTGATCAGACGCAGCAGCGTGCTCTTGCCGGCGCCAGAGTGGCCGATCAGGCCGAAGACTTCACCGGCGGCGATCTCCAGCTGCGTCGGCTGCAGGGCAGGGACGTCTCTGCCGCCGGTCCGATAGGTTTTGTGGACTTGATGGAATTCGATCACGGGCGAACCTTGTGGGTGCGGCGTTCGTTGCCGGGATATTCGGCGAAAGCCGGGCATTCTACCCGTTTGGCGGCGAGGTCGCTTGCCTGACCCGCTGCCATTGACTAAGTGCATGGCAGTGATAGTCAAAGCAAATCGAATATTTGGGCAACCATGCAGGCGATGTTGGGGTCATTAACCGGGTACGCCGTGAAAAGATCGTGTAACTGGCCTCGATTGTGGCCCGATCGCTCGCGGTTCAGCTCACCGCAAATGGAGGCCCATCATGACCGACAAGACCCCTAAACAGAGCGAACTGGCCGGCACCGATACCGTCGACCGCGCCAATCACAACGCCAAGCTCGATCAGCTGGAAGAGTTTCGCAGCGACGCCACCGGCGAGGCGCTGCGCACCAATCAGGGCGTGAAGATCGCCGACAACCAGAACACTCTCAAGGCTGGCGATCGTGGGCCCTCGCTGCTCGAAGATTTCATCATGCGCGAGAAGATCACCCATTTCGACCATGAGCGCATCCCCGAGCGCATCGTGCATGCCCGCGGTGCCGCGGCGCACGGCGTGTTCCAGAGCTACGCCGATCACAGCTGGTTGACCAAGGCCTCGTTCCTTTCCGCCGAAGGCAAGGAAACCCCGGTCTTCACGCGCTTCTCCACCGTGCAGGGTTCGCGCGGCTCGGCGGATACCGTGCGCGACGTGCGCGGCTTCGCCACCAAGTTCTACACCGACGAGGGCAACTTCGACCTGGTCGGCAACAACATGCCGGTGTTCTTCATTCAGGACGCGATCAAGTTTCCCGACTTCGTGCATGCAGTCAAACCTGAGCCGCACAACGAGATCCCGCAGGCGCAGTCGGCCCACGACAGCTTCTGGGACTTCGTCTCGCTGACGCCGGAATCGGCGCACATGGTGCTCTGGACCATGTCCGACCGCGCCCTGCCGCGCAGCTACCGGGCGATGGAAGGCTTCGGCGTACACACCTTCCGCCTGATCAATGCCGAGGGCATCAGCCGCTTCGTCAAGTTCCACTGGAAGCCGGTGGCCGGCGCCTTCTCGCTGGTCTGGGACGAAACGCTGAAGATCGCCGGCAAGGACCCGGACTTCAACCGCCGCGACATGTGGGAGTCCATCGAGATGGGCGACTACTTCGAGTGGGAGCTGGGCGTGCAGGTGGTGGAAGAGGCCGACGAGCACAAGTTCGATTTCGACCTGCTCGACCCGACCAAGATTATCCCCGAGGAGCTGGTGCCGGTGCAGAAGCTCGGCAAGATGACCCTCAACCGCAACCCGGACAACTTCTTCGCCGAAACCGAGCAGGCCGCCTTCCACATCGGCCACATCGTGCCGGGCATCGACTTCACCAACGATCCGCTGCTGCAGGGCCGGTTGTTCTCCTACACCGACACCCAGCTGCTGCGTCTCGGTGGGCCGAACTTCCACGAGATCCCGATCAACCGTCCGCTGTGTCCGTTCCACAACAACCAGCGCGACGCCTTCCATCGCCAGACGATCCACAAGGGCCGCGCCAACTACGAGCCGAACTCGATCGACAGCGGCTGGCCCAAAGAAACCCCGCCGGCAGCTCAGGGCGGCGGTTTCGAGAGCTATCCCGAGCGCGTCGAAGGCCACAAGATCCGCAACCGCAGCGAGTCCTTCGGCGACCACTTCTCCCAGGCCACGCTGTTCTGGAACAGCATGAGCGGCCCGGAGAAGGAGCACATCATCGGCGCCTATACCTTTGAGCTGGGCAAGGTGGAGCGGGTGTTCATCCGCGAGCGTCAGGTCAATGAAATCCTCGCCAACATCGACCTGGAGCTGGCCCGCCGTGTCGCCGAAAACCTGGGTCTGCCGGCGCCGAGCGCACCGACCGTCACCACCAAGGCTTCCAGCGTGCAAAGTTCGCCGGCACTAAGCCTGATGAACCATGCGCCGGGCAATATCAAGTCGCGCAAGGTGACCATCCTGGTAGCCAACGGCGTCGATGGTGCGGCGATCGACGCCTTCAAGGCCAAGTTGGCCTCGGAGGGCGCGCTAGCCAAGATCATCGGGCCGTCACCGGCTCCGGTGAAAACGGCGGACGGCAAGATGCTGCCGGTGGATGCCGCGATGGATGGTATGCCCTCGGTGATGTTCGATGCCGTGTTCGTCCCGGGCGGCGCCGATGCGGCGGCAGCCATGGCCAAATCCGGCGAGGCCAAGCACTACGTGCTGGAGGCCTACAAGCACCTGAAACCTATCGTCATGCTCGGCGCCGCGCGTCCGCTGCTGGCGACCCTGGGCCTGCAGCCCGACGCTGGTCTGCTGGAAGGCGATGATGTGGATGGGGTGTTCGGCAACTTTGCCCAGGCACTCGGTCAGCATCGCGTCTGGGCGCGCGAGACCGCCGCGGAGGCCATCCCCGCCTGAGGTTTGCGCCAGGTTCGAGCAGGCGCCAGCCCGCTCGAACCTGGCTGTGAGCCATCGACCACAGAACGCCGGCGCATGCCGGCGTTCTGCTTTTTTTATTTGGTTAACTCGGCGCAAGGGCCTGCAATAGACCCAGGTCATGGTTGCGGCTGCCTGGCTTGCCCATGCTGTAAGCGTATCTGTCAGCGGATGGAGCCTTACCATGAGCGATACCCAAAATGCAGCCCGTCAGGGACTGCTCGGCATTCCCATCGGCCTACTGGTCGCCGTACTGGCCTTGATTGGCGTGCTGCTGATGCCGTTGCCTGCCGATCTTCCCGTGGCTGGCCAGCGGGTGCTGGCCATCCTTGTGTTTGCAGTGGTGGTGTGGATCACCGAAGCGGTGTCCTACGAGGTCAGCGCGATCATGATCACCGCGCTGCTGGCGTTTCTCGTCGGCACGGCGCCTACGCTGGAAAACCCTGAGGTGGTCTACGGCACCTCCAAAGCGATTAGCATGGGGCTTTCCGGTTTCGCCAATCCGGCATTGGCGCTGGTCGCGGGCGCCCTGTTCATCGCTGCGGCGATGACGCTTACCGGGCTCGACCGTCGCATTGCGCTGATGACCCTCTCCAGGGTCGGCACCAGTTCGCGGCACATTCTCGGCGGTACGCTGGTGGTCATCGTCCTGCTCAGCCTGGTGGTGCCCAGCGCCACGGCGCGCGCCGCCTGCGTGGTGCCGATCATGCTCGGCATCATCACCGCGTTCGGCATCGACAAACGCTCGAATTTCGCCGCCGGCATGATGATCATCGTCGCCCAGGGCACCAGCATCTGGAACATCGGCATCCAGACCGCGGCGGCACAGAACCTGCTGCTGGTGGGCTTCATGGACAAACTGCTAGGTGAGCGAGTCAGCTGGATCGACTGGCTCATCGCCGGCGCACCCTGGGCCGTGCTGATGTCCTTCGTGCTGCTGTTCATCGTGCTCAAGCTGCTGCCGCCGGAAACCGAGCGGATAGCCGGTGGCAAGGAAGCCGTGGCCCGCTCGCTCGCCGAACTCGGGCCGATGACCTCGGCGCAGAAGCGCCTGCTTGCCGTGTCCATCGGGCTGCTGCTGTGCTGGGCCACCGAGGGCAAGCTGCACAGCTTCGACACCACCAGCACCACCTACGCCGGCCTGGTAATCCTGATGCTGCCGCGCATCGGCGTGATGAACTGGAAGGAGGTCCAGACGCGGGTGCCATGGGGTACGGTGATCGTCTTCGGTGTCGGGATCAGCCTCGGCACGGTATTGCTCACGACCCAGGCCGGACAGTGGCTCGGCGCGCAGGTGGTAGCCCACACCGGGCTTGGCGTGGTGGGGCCGCTGGGCATCTTCGCCATCCTTGGCGCCTTTCTCATCGTGATCCACCTGGGCTTTGCCAGTGCCACGGCGCTGACCTCGGCGATGCTGCCGATCCTGATTTCGGTGTTGCTGAGCCTGCCGGGCGACTTCAGCCGGCTGGGGATGACCATGCTGCTCGGTTTCGTCGTCAGTTACGGCTTCATCCTGCCAATCAACGCACCGCAGAACATGGTCTGCCTGGGCACTGAAACCTTCAGCGCCCGGCAGTTCGCCAAGGTCGGCGTGCTGGTGACGCTGATCGGTTATTTGACCATGTTGTTGTTCGCGGCAACCTGGTGGCGCTGGCTGGGCTGGATCTGAGCGCTGCCGGCATGCAACCGCACGCCTGGCGCCATTGGGCGTCAGGCGTAGCCGCCGGGTTCGGCATCCTGGGCCCGCAGCTCGCGCCAATGCAGGAACAGCCGCAGGTCGAACTCGATCTGCCCGTAGCCCGGCAGCATGTGTTCGCACAGCTTGTAGAAGGCGCGGTTGTGCTCGCTCTCGCGCAGGTGGGCGAGCTCGTGCACGACGATCATCCTGAGAAACTCCGGAGCCGCGTCGCGGAACAGCGCGGCGACGCGGATCTCCTTTTTCGCCTTGAGCTTGCCGCCCTGCACCCGTGACACCGCGGTATGCAGGCCCAGCGCCCGATGGGTCAGGTCCAGCCGATTGTCGTAGAGCACCTTGTCGATTGGCGGCGTGCTTTTCAGGTATTCCTGCTTGAGCGTCTGCACGTAGCCGTACAGCGCCTTGTCGTTCTGCACCTCATGCCGTGCGGGGTAACGCCGCTGCAGATAGTCGCCCAGACGCTGCTCGGCGATCAGCTGACGCACCTGAGCCAGCAGCGGCTCGGGGTAGCCGCGCAGGTATTTCAGGTCGCTCATCAGGCGCGTTTCGGCCAGGCGAAGCTGAGCAGGAACAGTGCGGCGGCGCTGACCACGATGGACGGGCCGGCCGGGGTGTCCTCGTACCAGGACAGCGTCAGCCCCAGGCACACGGCGACGATTCCCAGGATGCTCGCGCCCAGCGCCATCTGCTCCGGCGTGCGCGCATGGCGCTGTGCGGCGGCGGCAGGAATGATCAGCAGCGAGGTGATCAGCAGCACGCCGACGATCTTCATCGCCACGGCGATCACCACGGCGATTAACAGCATCAGCGCCAGGCGGATGCCCGCCACCGGCAGGCCTTCGACCTTGGCCAGCTCCTCGTGCACGGTGATCGCCAGCAGCGGCCGCCACAGCGGGATCAGCATCAGCAGCACCAGGGCGCTGCCGCCAACGATCCAGGCCAGATCGCTCGGCCCGACGGCGAGCAGGTCGCCGAACAGATAGCCCATCAGGTCGACGCGCACATCCTTCATGAAACTAAGCGAGACCAGGCCGAGCGACAGCGTGCTGTGGGCCAGGATGCCAAGCAGGGTGTCGGAGGCCAGCGGCTGGCGCTGCTGCAAGGTCACCAGCAGCAGGGCGAGCAGCACGCAGCCGACAGTCACCGCCAGCGTCAGGTTGACGTCCAGCATCAGGCCGAGGGCGACGCCGAACAGCGCGGCGTGGGACAGGGTGTCGCCGAAATAGGCCATGCGCCGCCAGACGACGAAGGAGCCGAGCGGGCCGGCGACCAGCGCCAGGGCGAGGCCGGCGAGCAAGGCGTTGAGTAGGAAATCGGGCATGTCAGTGCTTGCAGTTCGGGCCGTGGACGTGGGGTTTGCCGATCACCACGCTGCCGTGCAGGTCGTGGCTGTGATCGTGCTGATGGTGGTAGATCGCCAGGCTGCGCGCATCCTGGCCGAACAGCTCGACGAAGGCCGGGTCGCTGCTGACCTGCTCCGGATGCCCCGAGCAGCAGACGTGCCGGTTCAGGCAGACCACCTGATCCGTAGCGCTCATCACCAGGTGCAGGTCGTGGGAGACCATCAGCACGCCGCAGCCATAGCGGTCGCGCAGCACGCCGATCAGCCTGTACAGCTCGGCCTGGCCGGAAACGTCGACACCCTGCACCGGTTCGTCCAGCACCAGCAGCTCCGGTTCGCGCAGCAGGGCGCGGGCGAGCAGCACACGCTGCATTTCGCCGCCGGAAATCTTCTGCAGCGGGCTGTCGATGACGTGTTCGGCACCGACTTCACCCAGCGCTGCGAGGGCGCGGACGCGGTCGACGCCGGGGACCAGGCGCAGAAAGCGCAGTACCGACAAGGGCAGGGTGGGATCGACGTGCAGCTTCTGCGGCATGTAGCCGACACGCAGCTTCGGCTTGCGCCAGACCTGCCCCTGATCGGGTTTGAGCAAACCGAGCACGGCACGCACCAGGGTGGTCTTGCCAGCGCCGTTAGGGCCGATCAGGGTGACGATCTCGCCGCGATGCACCTGCAGTTGCGCGCCTTCCAGCACGTTCTGATTGGCAAAGCGCACGTGGATGTCATCCAGCCTCAGCAGCACTTCGCTCATGCGGCTTTCCGGCAGTTCGAGCAGAGCCCGACGACTTCCACGGTCTGGCCCTCGACGGCAAAACCGACGCTGCCGGCGGCGCTGTCGATGGCGGCGGCGATGGCCGGCTGCTCAAGCTCGATGGCGGTGTGGCAATTGCGGCAGATGAGGAACTGGCCCTGGTGCGGATGCTCCGGGTGGTTGCAACCCATGAAGGCATTGAGCGACGCGATGCGATGCACCAGGCCGTTTTCCAGCAGGAAATCCAGCGCACGGTAAACGGTGGGCGGCGCTGCACGACGGCCATCCTGCTCGCTCAGCACGGCGAGAATGTCGTAGGCGCCGAGCGGCCTGTGGCTTTGCCAGACCAGCTCCAGCACGCGCTTGCGCAAGGCGGTCAGGCGTACGCCCTGGCGTGCGCAAAGGCTGTCGGCTTCGGCCAACGCATGGCTGACGCAGTGGTCGTGGTCGTGGGGCGTGCAGGCCAGTGGAGTCTTGGACATGGGCGGCGACGTGTAAGGGGAGAGACGTTATTATGTACCAATTCTTTCCGTTCGAGTGATGCCCGTGAATCGTCTTTGCTCCCTTCCGTTGCTGGCGGCGCTGCTCGCTGGCGCCGCCTCTGCCCAGGCTGAAGTCCGTGTACTGACCAGCATCAAGCCGCTGCAGCTGATCGCCGCAGCGGTACAAGACGGCGTAGGCGAACCCGATGTGCTGCTGCCGGCCAGCGCTTCGGCGCACCATTACTCGCTGCGCCCGTCCGACGTACGGCGGCTGCGCGATGCCGAGCTGTTCTACTGGATCGGCCCTGATCTGGAGAGCTTCCTGCCGCGTGCGCTGAGCGCTCGCGAAGGCACGACCGTGGCGGTGCAGGACCTGCCGAAGCTGACCCTGCGCCGCTTCGGCGATGCGCATGTCCATGCTGAGAACGATCACGACGAGCACGGCCATGACGACCACGGCACGCATGAAGGTCATGATCATGACGAGCATGACCATTCCGCTCACGCCGACGAGCACGATCACGACCATCGCCCTGGTTCACTGGATGCGCACCTGTGGCTGTTGCCCGCCAACGCTCTGGTGATCGCCGAGCGCATGGCGGAGGATCTGGCTGCAGCCGATCCGGCGAACGCAGAGCAGTATCACGCCAATACGGCGATTTTCGCTCAGCGCATCGCGGCGCTCGATGCGCATCTGAAGCAGCGCTTCGCCAAGGTGCAGAACAAACCATTCTTCGTCTTCCACGAAGCCTACGACTACTTCGAAGCCGCGTACGGCCTGCGCCACGCTGGCGTGTTCAGCGCCGGCGGCGAGGCTCAGCCGGGTGCACGCCACGTCGCGGCGATGCGCGAGCGCCTGCAGCAGGCCGGGCCGAGCTGCGTGTTCAGCGAACCGCCAGCACGACCGCGTCTGGCCGAAACGCTGACCGCCGGCCTGCCGGTGAAGATGGCGGAACTGGACATATTGGGCGTCGGCCTGCCGACGGACGCCAAGGGTTACGAGCGCTTGCTCGAAGGCCTCGGCGACACCCTCGCCGACTGTCTGGAGTCGCTGTGACGTTTTGCGGCCGCTTCGGCTGACCCCTCGCTTCACGGGCAGACCTGCGGCCTGCATCGCCGCGAGGGGCGCCTCCCACGATGAGTGGTTGGCGCAGGCTATTTATTGAGCGGGAGGCATCACTGCGACACAAGCCTTTCGGTTTTGTGCAAACCTGCAGCATGCGAGCGTTGCGGGACGATGCCTCCTCACAAGTGAGCCTCAGCCCGCCTTGCGGATGCCGTCGGCGAGCAGCTCCATCATCTGGTCGATCTCGGCCTTCTCGACGATCAGCGCCGGCGACAGCGCAATGGTGTCGCCGCTGGCGCGTACCAGCAGCCCCTTCTCGAAACACTCGCGGAACACTTCGTAACCGCGCTTGCCGACGCCATCGGCATGGGCGGCGAACTGGATACCCGCGACCAGCCCGACCGTGCGGATATCGATCACGTTGGGGAGGTCGCGCAGGCTGAAAAGCGCTTCCTGCCAGTAGGGCTCCAGGTCGATGGCCTTCTGGAACAGGTTTTCCTGCTGATAGATCTCCTGCGTTGCCAGCGCCGCCGCGCAGGCCACCGGGTGCCCGGAATAGGTGTAACCGTGGAAGAACTCGATGACGCTTTCCGGGCCCTTCATGAAGGCATCGAACAGGTGGTCGGCGACCAGTACCGCCCCCATGGGGATCGCGCCGTTGGTCAGACCCTTGGCGCAGGTGAGGATGTCCGGCGTGACGCCCCAGCGCTGCGCGGCGAAGGCCTCGCCGACACGGCCGAAGCCGGTGATGACCTCATCGAAGATCAGCAGGATGCCGTGTTTGGAAGTGATCTCACGCAGCCGCTGCAGATAGCCAACTGGCGGCAGGATCACCCCGGCCGAGCCGGACATTGGCTCGACGATCACCGCGGCGATGTTCTCCGCACCATGCAGCGTCACCAGCCGCTCCAGCTCATCGGCGCGCTCCACGCCATGCTGCGGCAGGCCCTTGCTGAAGGCGTTGCGCTGCAGATCGAGGGTATGCGGCAGGTGATCGACACCCGGCAGCATCGGGCCGAAGGCGCGGCGGTTGTTGGCCATGCCACCCACCGACATGCCGCCGAAACCGACGCCGTGATAGGCCAGCTCGCGGCCGATCAGCCGCGTACGCGAGCCCTGACCGATGGCGCGCTGATAGGCCAGGGCGATCTTCAGCGCGGTATCCGCCGACTCCGATCCGGAGTTGGTGAAGAACACCCGGTTCAGTCCTTCGGGGCTGATGGCGGCGAGTTTCTCGGCCAGCTCGAAAGGTAGCGGATGGCCCATCTGAAAGGTCGGCGCGAAGTCCATCTTGGCGATCTGCTTGCTCACCGCTTCGCTGATCTCGCGTCGGCCATGGCCGGCATTGCAGCACCAGAGCCCGGCCGTGCCGTCGAGTACCTGGCGGCCGTCGCTCGCCGTGTAATACATGCCCTCGGCGCTCTCCAGCAGGCGCGGCGTGGCCTTGAACTGGCGGTTGGCGGTGAAGGGCATCCAGAAGTGATCGGGCGAGGCGTTGGGATGGAAATCCTGTGACATGGGGCTGGCTCCGGGTGGCGAGCGGCTATGCTGCGACGGCGAGCCGCAGGGTTTTCATCGAGTCTATGTTTAATAAAACGAACAAAACAAGGCGATTGACCGGCCGTTCGTAAAAAATATTGATAGGGTCCGCGCCGCTGGTTTAGGGTGCCTTTTCCACAGCCCGAAGACCTGACTAGAGAGGATGCACCATGCCCACCCTGACCCTCGCCGACTGGCAACAGCGTGCCCGCGACCTGCACATCGAAGGTCGCGCCTTTATCCAGGGTGAGTATTGCGCCGCGGCGGACGGAGGCCAGTTCGACTGCATCAGCCCGGTGGACGGGCGAGTGCTGGCCCAGGTCGCGAGCTGCGACCAGGCCGATGCCGAGCGTGCAGTGGCCAGCGCCCGTGCCGCATTCGAGGCAGGCAGCTGGGCGAAGCTGGCGCCGGCCAAGCGCAAGGCGGTGCTGATCCGCTTCGCCGATCTGCTGGAAGCGAACCGCGAGGAACTGGCCCTGCTGGAGACCCTCGACATGGGCAAGCCGATCGGCGACTCGCAGGCGGTGGACATTCCCGGTGCCGCGCGGGCGCTGCGCTGGAGCGGCGAGGCGATCGACAAGATCTACGACGAGGTAGCGGCTACGCCCCATGACCAGCTCGGCCTGGTCACCCGCGAGCCGGTCGGCTTGGTGGCGGCCATCGTGCCGTGGAATTTCCCCCTGATGATGGCCTGCTGGAAGCTCGGCCCGGCGCTGGCCACAGGCAACTCGGTGGTGCTCAAGCCCTCCGAGAAGTCGCCGCTGACGGCCATCCGCATCGCCCAGCTGGCGATCGACGCCGGCATTCCGGCCGGCGTACTGAATGTTCTGCCGGGCTACGGCCACACCGTCGGCAAGGCGCTGGCGCTGCACATGGACGTCGATACCCTGGTCTTCACCGGCTCCACCCGCGTAGCCAAGCAGCTGATGATCTATGCCGGCGAGTCGAACATGAAGCGCGTCTGGCTGGAGGCGGGCGGCAAGAGCCCGAACATCGTCTTCGCCGACGCGCCCGATCTGCAGGCGGCAGCGCAAGCCGCGGCCGGCGCCATTGCTTTCAACCAGGGCGAGGTCTGCACCGCCGGCTCACGGCTGCTGGTGGAGCGATCGATCAGGGAGCGCTTCCTGCCCATGGTGGTCGAGGCGCTCAAGGGCTGGAAACCGGGCAATCCACTGGACCCGGCGACCAACGTCGGCGCGCTGGTGGATACCCAGCAGCTGAATACCGTGCTCGGCTACATCGACGCCGGGCGTGAGGCGGGGGCGCAGGTGCTGATCGGCGGTCAGCGTACGCTGGAGGAAACCGGCGGGCTGTACGTCGAGCCGACCATCTTCGATGGCGTCGACAATGCGATGAAGATCGCTCAGGAGGAAATCTTCGGCCCGGTGCTGTCGGTGATCACCTTCGACAGCGCCGAGGAAGCGGTGGCGATCGCCAACGACACGCCCTACGGCCTCGCTGCGGCCGTGTGGACCGCTGACCTGTCCAAGGCACACCGCACCGCGCGGGCGTTGCGCGCCGGCAGCGTGTGGGTCAATCAGTACGACGGCGGCGACATGACCGCGCCGTTCGGCGGCTTCAAGCAGTCCGGCAACGGTCGCGACAAGTCACTGCATGCCTTCGACAAGTACACCGAGCTCAAGGCGACCTGGATTCAGCTCTGACGGCATCCGTAGGGTGGATGTCGCTTTTTACATCCACCTTGTTGCACGGCCATGGTGGATCGATGAAGCGTGATCCACCCTACGGTTTTTTGAGCGTTCAGCTAGCTTTGCCCCCACTGCCCGCTGCGACGCATTGCGCCCCAGTGGTGCTTGCGTCGCGAGAACCATTGCCAGAGCCCGCGGCAGCGCCAGACGGTATTCAGCTGGCGGTAGCCGAAGTTCTCCAGCACGGCCATCAGAAACAGCTGCAGCATGTCACGTCGGCGGCTGTAGACGCGGAACGACATGGTCTCCAGCAGCAGGCCGTTGACCGACAGCAGGATGCCCATGCCGATCGCCACCAGCAGGAAGGCTGCCAGCGCGGCGTAGGACACCGCACCAAAGGCAAAGCCCCCGAGCATGAAGCCGTAGCCGACCAGTTCGATCAGCGGGCCGATCCACTCGAACAGTGCCATGAACGGCCAGGCCAACCAGCCCGGCGTACCGCCACGCAGGCTGAAGGCCAGCCGCGCATGCCGGCTCAGGCTTTCGGCCAGGCCGCGTTGCCAGCGGCTGCGCTGGCGGCCGAGGGTGCCGAGGTCTTCCGGGCATTCGGTCCAGCAGATCGGATCGGGCAGGTAACGAATGCGGTATGGGATGCGTCTTTCGCGGTGATAGCGGTGCAGCCGCACCACCAGTTCCATGTCCTCGCCGACGGTATCGGTGCGATAGCCGCCGACCGCCATCACCCGTTCGCGGTCGAACAGGCCGAAGGCCCCGGAGATGATCAGCACGGCATTGAGCGGCGACCAGCCGAGACGGCCGAAGAGAAACGCACGCAGGTATTCGACGATCTGGAAACGCGCCAGCCAGTTGCGGGGCAACCCGGCCTGGATAAGAAAGCCGCCACGCACCTGCGAGCCGTTGGCGATGCGCACGGTGCCGCCGGCGGCAATGGTGCGCTCGTCTTCGAGGAAGGGCTGCACCACGCGCAACAGGCTGTCGCGCTGCAGGATCGAGTCAGCGTCGACACCGCAGAACAGGCCGTAGCGCGCGGCATTGATACCGGCATTCAGCGCATCGGCCTTGCCGCCGTTGGCCTTGTCCACCACCCGCAGATTGGCGTAGCGGCGCGAGCGATAGATGGCCTGCACCGGCTGGTGGGCGACGGCCTGGCGCAACGGCTCGGGGTGCGGCACCAGGTCGAATTCCTCGATGAGCACGGCCAGGGTGCGGTCCTTCGAACCGTCGTTGATCACCACGATCTCGAATTCGGGGTACTGCAGCTGCAGCATCGAGCGCACCGAGGTGCGGATCGTCGCCTCTTCGTTGAAGGCCGGCATGAGCACCGACACCGGCGGTTCGACGCCGAGATAAGGCGCCAGCTCGCCGGTTTCTGCGCGCTGGCGGATGTAACCCATCAGGCTGCCCATCGACAGCAGGTTGAGCAGCAGGTACATGCCGTTGAGCAGCAGGAAATAGAGGATGAAGGCGACCTGCAGCCACCACAGCCAGTCGACCGTCACCGGCGCACCTCCGCGATGGCCCGGCGCAGGGCGTCCCTGCCGTAGCGGTCGTGCACCTGCTCGAGCAGCTGCTGCAGCGCGTCCGGGGATGCGCCGGGCAACGTCGCCAGGCTGTCGGCGGCGGCCTGGCGCACCCACCAGCTGCGGTCGGCGAGCAGCGGCAGGAACAGCTCGCTGTCTTCCCGACGTGCCTGCTTGTGCAGCGCCAGCAGGGCGGCCAGGCGTACGCCCTCCTGCTCGTGGCCGAGGGCGCGCAGCAGGCGCGGGCGGTCGCGTGGGTCGCCAAGCTCGCTGAGGCAGCGCAGCGCCACCTGCAGCTGCTCGACAGGCGCCCCCTGGTCCAGCCGTGCCCGCGCCCAGGGCGCGGCATGGCGCGGGTCGCCATGCACCAGCAGGCCGACCAGTCGCTCGCGGCGCGGGTCTGGCGAGCTGGACAGCACGATCAGTAGCGGCGTGGTCACTGCCTGCTCGCCGGCCTGCTGGCACAGGCTGACCAGGCGCGGCAACGCCCAGTCGGGGCGTTCCACCGCCGCCGGCAGGATCAGCTGCATGGCCTTTGCCGGGTCCATGGCCACCAGCGTCTGCGCGGCGGCCAGGGCGACGATGGCGTTGCGGCTGAGCAATAGCGGCTGCACCGCGTCCCAATGGGTAGGGTCGGCCAGATGGCGCAGGCAGGTGAGGCCGATCAGCTTGCTTCGCACCCGCCCCCGTAACAGGAGCAGCGCCTGACGATCCATCCCCAGGGCGACCAGTGCGCGGTTCATGCGCTCGCGGGCGGCGCCGCGCAACTGCAGCTGGGTGCGGTTCCACTGCAGCAGAAACCAGAGCTGATGCCGCCGCGGCAGCGACGCGTGGGATGTCGGCACGTCATCGCTGAGGCTGCAGAGGGCGAAGTAGGGGCGCCACTGTTCGTTGAACTGCTGCCGGCGCACCGCTCGCCGGCGCGACAGTTCGCCGAGCAGCAGCACCTGCAGCAGCACCAGCAGCGTCAGCGCCCCGAGGCCGAAGGCGCAGTACAGCGCCAGCTGCAACATGCGGTCTTCCGGCCAGACGTGCAGCCAGAGCCGAGCGGGCGCCTCGCACAGCCAGGGAGGGCAGCCGGTCAGCAGGTCAGAACGCATGGCGCAGGCCGATCTGCAGCCACTGTCGGTCGTAGTAGCTGCCCTGCTGGTGATAGCCGACTTCCCAGCTCAGCGCCCAGCGGCTGTCGAACCAGTGGCGGCCCTGCAGGCTGATGGCGCGCACGTCGCTGGTGATCAGCTGCTGCTCTTCCACCGCTTCTTCCTCGCCCACGGTCAGGCGCAGGCCGGCGTAGCTCAGCCCCCGGTAGTAGTAGTCCAGCGCCAGATCGTGGCCGATCGGCGTGCCGGCGTTGGCCACGTCGGTCACGTTCAGGGTGTAGCCGGCGCGCCAGGCGTTCCAGTAACGCTCGGCGCTCAGCGCGAGGCGGTCGACGCGGGTGGTCTCGTACTCGGTGCGGCGAACGCTGACGGCACCGAGGTAGCCGTCCGGCAGGCGCCGTTGCAGGCGCAGATCGGCATGCCACTCGGGCAGGAAATAGGGTGAAGGCTGATAGCCGACCTCCGGCTGCAGCGTCCAGTTGTCGTCGAGCGGAATCACCGCGCCGGCCTCGACGCCTTCGTCCCATTCGCCGAAGCGCTGCTCACGCAGCAGCGCACCGTACCAGCCAAGGCTTTCCGGCCGGGTCGAGGTGTAATCCAGGCGCTGGCTGCGCCAGTTGTCGAAGCCGCTGTCCAGCCAGTCCTGACGCGCCGAGATCTCCAGCTCGTGACGGCGCTTGGTCGCGGCGGCCGTCACGGGTAGCGGGGCGGTCGCCGTGGTGGGCACGGTCAGCGCGGCGCGTGCCTGCTGGATCACCTGCTGCACCTCGGCGTAGTCCGGCGCGATCCTGGCGGCCCGTTCCAACGACGCCAGCGCGCGTTGCGGGCGCCCGGCCCAGAGCAGTGCCTGGCCCTCGCCGAGCAGGTAGTCGGCATTGTCCGGCTGCTGGCGCAGCAAGCGCTGGTAGATCGGCAAGGCCTGTTCCGGCCGGCCCTGCCAGCTCAACACCCGGGCCAGCAGGAACTGCGCGTCGGCGTCTTCCGGGTGCTGCGCCAGGTGTGCGCGCAGGGTCGCTTCGGCAGCGTCCAGTTGCTGCGCCTGCACCTGTCGCTCGGCCGTGGCGATATCCGCCAAAGCCGTGGTGCAGGGTATCGCCAGGGCAAGCAGCAGCAGCGCGCGCTTCACCGGCGCCCCCTCAGCAAGCGACGAATGCGTGCCAGCAGTTCCTCCGGCTGGAAGGGTTTGGTCACGTAGTCGTCGGCGCCCAGTTCCAGCGCGCGGACGATATCCACCTCGCGTGCCTTGGCGGTCAGCATCAGCACCGGCACGCTTTCCCAGCCGGCCTGTGCCCGTAGCCGTTCGATCAACTCCAGGCCGTCGTGATAGGGCAGCATGATGTCCATCAGGGTCAGGTCCGGTGGGGCGGCCTGGGCGAAGTGGTCGAGCGCCTGGCGGCCATCGGCGGCATGGTCGACGACGAAACCGTGGCGTTCGAGCATGTAACGGATGAGGAAGGCGATGTCTTCTTCGTCTTCCACCATGAGGATGCGCTTGCTGGCGGATTCGCTCATGCATGAACCTCGTCAGAGTGAGTGTGGCCCGGTGGCCAGTGCTGCAACAGGTGCTGAATCAGCCTGGCCAGCTCGTCGCCGTCGTGACGGGACTTGACCAGCTGGCGCAGCGCCAGGCGGTTGTCCTGGATTGGGGTGTCGAGCGCGGAAAAGATGATCACCGGTGGGGGCGGAATGCTCTGCGCCAGCTGGTCGAACAGCTCGGTGCCGTCGCCGTCGGGCAGCATCAGGTCGATGATGGCGAGATCGAAGGGCTGCGCGCTGATCAGCTGACGCGCCTCCTGCAGGGTGGCGGCGCCGGCCAGCTCGACGTCGAGCATGGCGATCTGCCTGGCCAGCAGCACGCGCAGGTCGTCGTCGTCCTCCACGTGCAGGATGCGCGGTTTCGACCCGCCGAGCTGCAGGCAGGCGCGAATTACCTCCATGACGCGGGAAGGGTCGATCGGCTTGTGCAGCCAGTCGATCACGCCTACCGCACCGCCGCGCAGCAGGCCGTCATCCTCATCCCGGCGCTGCGGCTGCACGCTGACGATCAGCACCGGCAGGTTGCGGTAGTGGTGTTGGCTGCGCAGGCTCTGCAGGAAGGCCACGCTGTTCTCATCGTCCAGCGCCGGGCTGAGGGTCAGCGCCTGGACACGGTGCTGGCCGAGCAGTTCGCGTGCTTCGGCGGCAGCATGGGCGATCAGCGTGGCATAGCCGTGCTGGTGCAGCGCCTCGGCCAGCTGCTCGGCGGCGTGGCAGTCGGGTTCGAGGATCAAAATAAGGGGCGTCTGCTGCGGCGCCGAGCCGAGGCTGAGTGGCTGCGCCGGTGCCTGCGGCTGGAGCGGCTGGGCGTGTTCCTCCAGCGGCAGCTGCAGCCAGAAGCGCGTGCCCTGGTCCGGCTGGCAATCGAAGCCGATCTTGCCGTTCATCTGCTGGACCAGCGAGCGGGTAATGGCCAGCCCCAGCCCGGTACCGCCGCGCTGACGGGCATCGGACGAATCGGCCTGGGCGAAGCGCTCGAAGATGCGCGAGCGGAAGGCTTCCGGTATGCCGGGTCCGCGATCCTGCACCCCGATCTCGAGCCTTTCGCCGCTGCGTCGCAGGTCGACCGTCACGCGTCCGCCGGCGGGGGAATGCTTGATCGCGTTGGACAGTAGATTGGCCATCACCTGAGCGAAGCGGTCAGGGTCGAGGGTTGCTTCACTGGAGGCCAGCTCGGGGGGGTCGAGGAATTCCAGGGTGACGCCGTAGTCCTGCCCGTACGGCGTGATGTCCGACAGCGCCTGCTGGACGAGCGGCCACACGTCGTGTCGGCCCAGGTTGAACGCCAGGCGGCCCGCTTCCAGCTTCTCGATATCGAGGATGTCGTTGATCAGGCGCACCAGCCGCTCGCTGTTCTTGTGAGCAATGGTCAGCAGCGGACGGGCCTCGTCGCTGAGCTGCCCGGCAATACCGCCGATCAGCATGCCGAGCGCGCCGCGAATGGCGGTCAGCGGGGTACGTAGCTCGTGGCTGACGGTGGAGATGAATTCGGTCTTCATCTGCTCCATGCGCCGGCGCAGGGAGACGTCCACCGCCACCGTGACCACATGGCAGGTGCGCGCGGAGATGCGCAGCGGTCGCTTGACCACCTGGAACCAATGCTCGGTGCCGTGGGCGTCGGTCAGGGCGACCTCGGTGGTGCGCAGCTCCCCGCTGCCGCTCGCCAGGGCCGCCAGTTCGTCGTCGCCCAGCAGCAGCGGTCGCAGCAGGCGAGCGGAAGCCACCTCGTCGGGGTGGCGCTGCTCGATATCCTGCGGACGCACGTCGAGCAGGGCGGAGAGCGCGGTGTTGCAGAGCAGGAAGCGGCCCTGGGCGTCGCGGACGAAGATGAGGTTGTCGTCGGTGTCCACCACCCGGCGCAGGAACAACTGCTGGTCGTGGAGGCTGTCACGGCTGCGCTGCAGCTCGCTGATGTCCCGCGCGATCGCCAGGTGGTCGCCCAGCCCGGTGGGCATCAGGCGAACCTCGAAGGTGCGCCGGGTCTGCACCTAGCACCAGGTGTTCTGCCGCAGACCGCTGTCTTCGTGCTGCTGGAGCAGGTCGTGCAGCAGGGGTTCGATGGCCGCGGGCTGGGGCGCCCGGCGAGCCGTTCCCGCGGCCAGGCTGGATATCTGCTGTCGGTGGTCCACCGCATAGAGGTAATCCGGAATGGCCTGCAGCAGCGCTCCGAGCCGGGCCTCGCCTGCCTGCGCCGCGCCGGCCAGCTGCTGGCGGATGCGCAGATTACGGTGTACCGCCCAGAAGGCGATGAGAAGCAGCGCGACCACCACCAGGCTGCCGATGAGGGCCAGACGCTGGGCGCGCTCGGTCGTCTGGGCAACGGCGTTGCTGGCTGCTTTCAGCTCGCGCCGCTCCTGTTGTTCCACTGCGTTGAGCAGCGCCCGCAGGCGATCCATCAGCAGGTTGCCGCCGGCGCCGCGCAAGCGCTCGGCGGCCGCCTGCAGGCCGGCGTCGCGGCGTGCCTGGACATTGCCGGCAGCCACCTGCAGGCGTTCGGCGATGGTTGCATCCAGCGTGCGGAACCAGCGCTGGTCGGGATAGCTGCGGCCTTCGACCAGTTGTTCCAGGCTCCGCCGATAGCCCTCCAGCTGATTCAGGCCGCGCTCGTAGGGTTCGAGGTAGCTGGCATCGCCGGTCAGGATGAAACCGCGCGAGCCGGTTTCGATGTCCTGCAGGGAGGAGAGGATGGCCTGGACCGAGGTGATGACCTCCAGGCTATGGCTGACGGCCCGATTGGTCTGCAGCAGCGTTTCCTGGGTCCGCTTGCCCTGCCAGCCAAGGGCGGCGAGCAGCGCGAACGCAGCCAGGAATGCGATTGAATGCCAACCGATCGCGAGTCTTGCGGGCAAACCGGACTCCTTCCGCGGGGGAGACTGCATGGAACCCTGGCCGCCGCGCGATAGCGGAAACACCGGGACTCCCGAATATAGTCAGACCCCACAGACGCGGAGCGGTTCGCGACGAACGGTAGCGCCCTCAGCGCTCGGCGACCTGCACCTGATTACGGCCCTGGTGCTTGGCCAGGTACAGCGCCTGGTCGGCGCGCTCCAGCAGGACGCTGGCGGCGCTGTGCTCATCGGTTTCGCAGATGCCGGCGCTGAAGGTGACGCGAAACTCCTGATGGTCGCCCGCATTGAACGTCAGGGCGGCGAAGCGCACGCGGATCTCGTCGAAGATGCGCCTGGCCTGCAGCGCGCTGCATTCCGGCAGTACCGCGACGAACTCCTCGCCGCCGTAGCGGCCGAGGCTATCGATGCGACGCAGGCGCTGGCGCAGCAGGTTGGCCAGGGCGCGGATCACGTTGTCGCCGGCGGCGTGCCCATAGGTGTCGGTGACCTGCTTGAAGTGGTCGAGGTCGAGCATCACCACGCTTGCCGGTTTGCCGCTGCGGCTGCTGCGCTGCACCTCCAGTGCCAGCTGTTCCTTGATGTCGGCGTGCTTGAGCAGGCCGGTCAGGCTGTCGCGGGCCAGCGCGGTGCTCAGCGAGCGGGCACGCTGGGCATGCGAATAGACACCGGCCACCAGCGCGCTGTCGCTGATCGGCTTGGTGATGAAATCGTCGCCGGCCTTGAGCAGGGCGGCCATCTGCCGGTGGGTGTCGGTTTCCGCCGACAGGTAGATGATCGTCACCCGCAGCCACTCGTCATGCAGGCGGATCATCTGCGCCAGCTCCGGGCCCGAGCATTCCGGCATGTTGACGTCCAGCAGCACGACCTCGGGGTTGAAGCTGCGCATGGCGTCCAGCACGCGGGTCGGTTCGGTGAGGGTCTGCACCTGCATCTGCGCGTTGCGCAGCACCAGGCTGTAGCGCGCCGCCAGCTCGGCGTCGTCGTCGACGATCAGCACACGGAAGGGCTCGCCCTGCTGGCGGTCGAGGCAGCGTTCCAGGCTGTTTTCCAGCTGGGTAATGTCCAGCGGGCGGACGAAGAAGCCCTGGGCACCGGCGCGCACCGCGGCCAGCTGGCTGGCGAAGTCGTTGCGATCGTGGATCACCAGCAGCGGCAGGGGTTGCTCCAGGCTCTGCTGCAGCGCCGCCAGTGCATCGAACTCGCCTTCATGTTCGATGCCGACGATCAGCGCATCGGGCAGCTCGTTGGCCAGGGCCTGCTCGAGGGCGGCGAAATCATGCCACTGGCTGACCATGTAGCCGAAGTTGCGCAGGGTCACCGCCATGCTGGTGGCGGCGATCGGGTCGCGCTTCATCAGGTAGATGCGGCAGCCCGGCGCCGGCTCTTCGTGGTGCACCGGCAGCGCCGCTGCGCCTTCGCGCTCCTGCCCGGGTGTCTCGCTGGCCAGTTGCAGCAGGGCGGCGGCGAAGGCATCGGCGGCGCGACTGCCGGGCTTGGCCGAGTCCAGCCAGCGATCGGCGCGCTGTTCGAGCTGCCGGGCGTTGTCCCCGAGGCTGGCGAAACCGAAGGTCCCGGCCGCGCCCGCCAGGCGATGGAGTCGCTCGCGCACGCTCAGCATCAGCTGGCGGCGACTGCCGGTGGCGCGGGTCTGCTGCAGGTCACGGGCGAGCGTTGCCAGTTCCGCCAGGTCCGCCTGCAGGCGTTCGCCAAACTGCTGCTCAAGCTGGGTGAGCTGTTCCTGCAGCGCCAGGCGGGCACGCTCATCCATGCTCGGCCTCCCACACCTGCTGCAGCTGGGAGGCCAGCTGCAGGGGGTCGAAGGGTTTGTTCAACACCTGGCGCACACCGAGCTGGCGCAGCTCCTGCAGCCGCTCGGGCTGCAGATGGCCGGTGAGAAAGACCACCGGAATCTGCTGCAGGTCCACCAGATCGCCGAGTTGGCGGACCAGCTCGATGCCATCCATCTGCGGCAGCATCACATCGAGCAGGATCAGGTCGGGGGCGAACGCCTGAACCTGGTCCAGGGCCGCCTGTCCGGACGGACAGCTGAGCACCTCGAAGCCGCCGATCTTTTCCAGGGCGATGCGCGTCACCACCTGAATGGAAGGAACGTCCTCGACGTGCAGGATGCGCTTGAGCTGTCTGTTCACGAACTCTCCTTGGTCTCGCCCCGGACGGGCAGCTCGAACCAGAAGCAGGCGCCCTGGCCGGGTGCGGATTCGAAGCCGATCTGTCCGCCCATGTGCTCGATCAGCTCCTTGCTGATCGCCAGACCGAGGCCGGTGCCGCCCTGCTGGCGGCTGTCGGCCGAATCGGCCTGGGCGAACTTCTGGAATACCCGTTCACGGAATTCGTCGGAAATCCCTGGGCCCCGGTCTCGGACGCTGACCCGCACATGGCCGTCACGCATGCGGGCCGACAGTTCGACCTGCTCGCCGGGCGGCGAAAACTTCGCGGCGTTCGACAGCAGGTTGCTCAGCACCTGCTGCAGGCGCATGGCGTCGATTTCCACCTGCACCGCCGGGCAGTCGCCCAGGCGCAGCTGCACGCCATGGCGTTCGGCGTAGCTGCCATTACTGCGCAGGGCCAGCTCCAGCTGCGGCAGTAGCGGCTGCTCGAGCAGGTCGAAGCGCATCTTGCCGGCGTGCAGCTTGTCCATGTCCAGCAGGTCGTCGATCAGTGCCCCGAGGCGCTGGCTGTTCTGCTGGGCGATGTCCAGCAGCTCGCGCATCTGCCCGGGAACCTCGCCCATGACATTGGAGCAGACCAGCGCCAGCGCGCCGGTGATGGAGGTCAGCGGCGTGCGCAGCTCGTGGCTGACCGTGGAGATGAATTCGCGCTGCAGACGCTCGATGCGCTTGCGCTCGGTGATGTCGTGCAGCACGGCGACAGCGCCCAGCAGCTGGCCATCGGAGGTGTACAGCGGATCGGCGTTGGACAGCACATGGCGCGGCGTGCCCTGGCTGAGCAGGACCATCTCGTGATCGATCACGTGTTCGCCGCCAAGGGCGCGGCGCAGCGGGATCTCTTCCGGCTGCAGCGGCGTGACGCCATCGGCCCGGTACAGCTGGTAATGGCTGGCCCATTCGTCCGGTGACACCGGCGCGGCATCGGCGCCGTGCCATTGCTTGGCCTTCTCGTTGAACAGGGTCAGATTGCCCTCGGCGTCGCAGGCGATCACCGCCTCGCTCAACGCTTCGAGCAGACGCCGGTTCATTTCCTGCTGCTTGTCCAGCTCCAGCTGCTCGGCCTTGCGTGCGGTGATGTCGGTGACGAAACCGTGCCAGAGCACCGAGCCATCGACCTGGCGCAGCGGTGTGGCGCGCGCCTCGACCCAGATCAGGCCCTTGCGTGGGTGGTCGACGCGGTGCTCGCTGTGCCACGGCGTGAGCTCGGCGGCGGCCTTGCGGATGCTGCTCAGCAGGGTGCTGCGATCGAGTGCGTGCACGCGCCCGACGATGGGCGCGAAGCTGCTGGCCAGCTGCCCTGGGCTAAGCCCGTAGATCTGCTCGACGCCTTCGCTGACATAGGGAAAGCAGGCCGCCCCATCGGGGCGCCAGTGGAACTGGAAGAGCATACCCGGCACCTGCGCGGCGATCTGCTGCAGGCGCAGCTGCAATTGCTCCTGATAGGCCAGATCGTACGCATTGACCAGATAGCCACGCAGCAGCTCCTGCTCGTCATGAATCGCGGAAACACCGAGCAGCACAGGCACCTCGGCGCCGTTGCGATGACGCAGCCGCCACTCGGACATCTCCCGCCGGCCGCGGTGAAGCGGAGCGGCGAGCACGGCGAAATCGGCCGTGATCGGCACCTGCAGTTCGCTGGAAAGGATTGCTGCGCGGCGCTGCAGGGTTTCCGGGTTGAACAGCGCTACGGTCAGCGGATGGCCGACCAGCGCCTGTTCGCTGTAGCCGAGCAGGCGCTCTGCAGTGGGGTTGACACTGGTGATGACGCCGTCCGGGCGCGTCACCAGCACGGCGCTGGATGCGCTGTCGAAAATGGCCTGCTGCAGGGCTGCCTGCTCGGCATGACGGTGCGCCAGTAAGTGCTGCTCGAACAACCGAATGACCTGGCGGGCAAGACGCTCAAGCGTTTCGCGTTGCCCCGCACTAAGCTGTCTTGGGCGACGGTCGATCACACAAAGCGTGCCGAGGTTGTAACCGTCCGGCGAGGTCAGCGGTGCCCCGGCATAAAAACGAATTTTCGGGTCGCCGATGACCAGTGGGTTAGCGCTGAACCGTGCGTCCTGCAGCGTATCCGGGACCTCGAAGATCGCCTCACCGAGGATGGTGTGGGTACAGAAGGAAATCTCCCGTGGGGTTTCGCAGACATCCAGGCCGACGCGACTCTTGAACCACTGGCGCCGGTCGTCGACCAGCGAGATCAGCGCAATGGGCGTGTCGCATATCTGCGCAGCCAGCTCGGTGAAATCGTCGAAAATGCTCTCTTCGGGCGTATCGAGGATCTCGTAGCGCAGCAATGCCGCCAGGCGCGAAAGCTCGCGGGGCTGGGCGGAGAATGGCGTCGACGCTGGGCTTGCTTGCGGTGACTCCATCGTCGGTGCCTTGCTGGTTCAGTGAATGTTGGCCAGGTCGGACGGCGAGTCGCGACTGGACATCGGCGTCTGGCTAGTATCGGCCAGCAAGCCAGATGCTGCGAATCTGCTCGGCCAGCAGCATCGGATCGAATGGCTTGACGATCACGTCGCGCGCACCGAGCTTGCGCAGATGCTCGATCTCACTCGGCTGAACCTTGGCCGTCATGAATGTTACCGGAATCTGCTCGAGGTCGATCCGTTCACGCAGCTTGAGCAGCGTCTGCGGGCCATCCATACCCGGCATCATCACGTCCAGCAGGATGAAATCGGGGGCGAAGGCTTCGACCTCTTCCAGCGCCTGTGCGCCGGAGGAGCAGGACAGCACTTGGTAACCGCCAATAGCTTCCAGGGCGAGTTTGGTCACCGCCTGAATCGATGGGTCGTCTTCAACGTGAAGGATGCGCCTGAGCTCGGCCATTGTGTCTCCGTGGGTCGGTTTGCATGCGCGTCCGCAACAACGGAAGCATCAGGGTTGTTCGCTGGCCGCCGACGCGAGCGGTAGCTCACACCAGAAACAGGCGCCATGGCCGGGTTCGGAATCGAAGCCGATGTGGCCATGCATGTGTTCGATCAGCTCCTTGCTGATGGCCAGGCCTAGCCCGGTACCGCCTTTCTGCCGCGTATCAGACGAGTCGGCCTGGGAAAACTTCTGGAATATCCGTGTGTGGAATTCGGGCGCGATGCCCGGGCCCTGATCACGCACGCTGATCCGCACCCAGTCGCCGCGGCATTGCGCGCCGAGCGAGACGGTGCCGCCTTCAGGCGAGAATTTGACCGCATTGGAGATGAGATTGGCCAGTACCTGCTGTAACCGGTCGTCGTCTGCTATCAGCTGCAGCTCGGGCATTGGCAGCAGCTCCAAGTACACGCCGAGCGTGGCCGCATACGCATGATTGGCCCCCATAGCCAGCTGCAGCTGTGATGCCACCGAATGCTCGCGCAGCTCGAGCGTCATCTTGCCGGCGACGAGCTTGTCCATATCCAGCAGGTCGTCCACCAAACGGCCCAGGCGCTGGCTGTTCTGATGGGCGATGCTCAGCATCTGCAGCATGGCGGGCGATGGCTCGCCCAAGGCGCCACCGACGATCAGACCGAGCGCGCCGGAAATCGAGGTCAATGGCGTGCGCAGCTCATGACTGACGATGGACACCAGCTCGCTTTTCATCCGCTCGATGCGTTTGCGCTCGGTGATGTCGCGCACCAGCCCGATGAACTTGCGCTCGCCGTGGTGGCTGATCTGCGAAACCCGCAGCTCGATGGTGAAGGTTTCGCCGGTGCGGCGCAGGGCGGTGAGCTCGCGGTTCTGTTCCAGTGCGTGGGAAACGCCGCGGCGATCGTAGGCCTCGAGATAGCCGTCATGGGCCCCGCGGTCGGGTTCGGGCATGAGCATCGACAGGTTGCGACCGATCATTTCCTCGCTGCTGTAGCCGAAAATCTGCTCGGCGGCGTGGTTGAAGGTCTCGATGACACCGCGCGCGTCGATGATGATGATGGCGTCGATCACGTTGTCGA
The DNA here is from genome assembly GCF_040310405.1 of Pseudomonas sp. E45-MNA-CIBAN-0222. Lineage (NCBI taxonomy): Bacteria > Pseudomonadati > Pseudomonadota > Gammaproteobacteria > Pseudomonadales > Pseudomonadaceae > Pseudomonas > Pseudomonas sp. E45-MNA-CIBAN-0222. The sequence goes on along the minus strand of NZ_JBEOPU010000004.1, from coordinate 59,560 downwards.
TCAGCATGCTCAGGTAACGCTCGCGCTGCAGCATCTCCTCCTTGGCCAATGCCTGGTCGGTGACGTCCCAGATGAAGCCGTCGCACCAGCCGACCGGGTCGTCGCGCTCGTGCAGCACGCGGGCTTTCTCGCGCACATACACGGTGCGGCCCTCGGCGTTGGTGAGCCGGTAGATACTCTCGAACGTATCCTGCTCGGGATGTTGTCGGGCCAGCGGCAAGTCGTCGGCGTGGATCAGGCTGGCGAAGCTGCGCACGCGGTCGCCGACGAAATCGCTGGCCGGATAGCCGGTCAGGCGTTCGATGCCGTCGCTGAGGTAGCTCATGCGCCGGCGACCATCGTTGCGACAGCGGTAGACCACGCCCGGCAGGTTGCCAACCATGGCGCGGAAGCGGCTCTCGCTCTTCTGCAGCGCACGGGTTGCCTCCATCAGCTCCGTGATTTCGGTGACGAAGCCATGCCACAGCACCGTTCCGTCGGGCAGCCTTTCGGCCGTCGCACGGCCTTCGGCCCAGAGCAGGCCGCGCTGCGGATGCTGAATGCGAAATTCGACCGCGCCGGTGCCCGGATCGGCTGCCAAGCGCAGCAATGTGACCTTCAGGCGAGGCAGGTCATCGGGATGAACATGAGCCAGTGCTTGGGGCGCATCCTCGAGCAACCGCTGCGGGTCGATACCGTATAGCTCCCGCGCACCTTCGCTGGCGTATAGGAAGGCGTAGCGACCACTGGGGAAGCGCTTGAGCTGAAACACCACGCCTGGCAGCAGGCTGGCAATCTTCTGCGCCCGATCCAACAGCCGCTGGCGCCGACGGCCTTGCTGCTGTTGAGCGAACTGATACTGCTGCTGCACGCTGGCCCGTCGCTGCAGCAGGAACGCCAGCATTAGCAACAGCGCTTCGACGACCAGCCAGGCCAGGCCCCATTTGATCAACAGCCGACGCTCGGCCTGCTGATGTTCACGCTGCATGGCGCTGATATCACGCCAGACCAGCGCCGCCGCCAGCAGTGGCCGCGATGGCGCGGCCTGACGCTCACCGTGAAGCGGAATCTGGTTGAGCATGTAAGTGCGCCCGTCAGCGCTGAGCAAGCGCGAGGCCGGGCCGCTTTCCGGCTCCGGCAGCATGCCCGTCTGTGACCAGTGCAGGATCTGCGTCGCCGAGTGGCCGATCAGCAGCCAGCGCCCGTCACCGCTCATCTGGACGCCACTGGGCGGCGTACGCTGAGCGGCATGCACGGCATCGCGATTGACGATCAAGGCCAACCCAGCGGCGAGTTGATCGCTGAGATCAGGCAACTCCGGAAGCACGTTATAGCCAACCTCCAGGGCGCCAATGACGTCGCTGGAAGGATCATCTGCTGCCCGCAGCGCAATGATGGCGCGACTGCTGACGCCCCGGTCGTCGACCTCCATGCCGAACTGCCCGACACCCTCGTCGAGCACACGCTGCAGCAACGGCCGCTGCGTTGCGGCAGCATCGCCGAAACGTTCCGGTTGCTGCATGCGCAGCAGAGCAATTCCGGCTTCGCCCCAGAAAACCTGCAGCTGCAGGGCCTGGTGGCGCTGCATGGCGCTCCAGGCCGGTGTCAGCGTCGTGCGCAGCCGCTGGCGCAGCAATTGGACTTGCGGATCGTCCAGCGTCAGTCCATCGCGCAGGGCAGTATCGATCTGACGAACATGGCGCAGGAGTTCGGCATTTCCGGCCAAGGCTGCGGCGACCATATCGGCCTGTCGACGCTGACTTACCTGCGCACTCTGCAGCGCCATGCTCTGCAGCTCACCATGGTTTTCGATTTCCAGATGCCAAGCCGCGTCGCGGGCGCGAAAATCATTGAAGGCCAGACCGCCAAACAGCAGCACCAGTAGCAGGCTGCCAAGGGCGAAGATCCGGTGGGGGGTCGAGATGCCGGCGTTACTCATCAGCGGGCCGGCCATAGCCTGAAATGCAGCGCTCGACGTGGCCTGGCAGTACGCTGCATTGAGGCTGCGCAGAGCGGTACCCGACGCACGACGTTTGCATGAGCCACAACTTTCCAGAGCGAAAAGAAAACGATGATAGCGCTATGCCAGCACAGTCGATAGCGAGTCTTGCTGACATGATGTGAATTCGATGCAAACTCAGGTCTGAAAAACGTAGAGATTTCAGCCGAATCTGGCTAAAAAATCACCAGCTTTTAGACGGTCGGTCAGCCGAGTTTCTAGACTCCCCACAGGGTGATGTTAGGCTGCAGGAAGGCTCACGCTGGCGAAAGCCTCGTTGCCGCACACCTATTCAAGAGGCACCCGATACTATGTGGCACACCGGTTTACTCGACCTTTCCGTCTGGCAGCTCATCGCGACCACGCTGTTGCTGACTCACGTCACCATCGTCAGCGTCACGGTTTACCTGCATCGCTATTCGGCGCATCGCTCGCTCGAGCTGCATTCAGCGCTCAAGCACTTCTTCCGCTTCTGGCTGTGGCTGACCACGGCGATGAACACTCGCGAATGGACCGCCATCCACCGCAAACACCACGCCAAATGCGAAACCCCGGATGACCCTCACAGCCCTGTTCACAAGGGTTTGAGCACGGTGGTGCGCAAAGGCGCCGAGCTGTACATGGAGGAGGCGAAGAACGAGGAGACGCTGCGTATCTACGGCAAGAACTGCCCGGACGACTGGATCGAGCGCAACCTGTATTCGCGCTTTCCCAATGCCGGCATCGTGCTGATGCTGCTGATCGATCTGGCACTGTTCGGCGTCGTCGGCCTGAGCATCTGGGCCGTGCAGATGATCTGGATTCCGTTCTGGGCCGCCGGTGTGGTCAATGGCCTCGGTCACGCGGTCGGCTACCGCAACTTCGAGTGTCGCGACGCGGCGACCAATCTGGTGCCCTGGGGCATCATCATTGGCGGCGAAGAGCTGCACAACAATCACCACACCTATCCCAACTCCGCCAAGCTATCGGTACGCAAGTGGGAGTTCGACATGGGCTGGGCCTGGATACGTCTGTTCAGCCTGTTCGGGCTGGCCAAGGTGAACCGCACCGCACCCATCGCTCACCGCATCGAAGGCAAGCAGCTGCTGGATATGGACAGCGCCATGGCAATCCTCAACAACCGCTTCCAGATCATGGCGCAGTACCGCAAGTTGGTCATCCTGCCTCTGGTGCGCCAGGAAATCGGCCGTGCCGACGCCACCCTGCGTCACCAGTTGCGTCGCGCCAAGCGCCTGCTATCGCGCGAGCCAAGCCTGCTGCAGGAGGAGCAACAGGCGCATATCGACGTCATGCTGGAGCAAAGTCAGGCACTCAAGGTGATCTACGAAAAGCGCCTGGCACTGCAGCAGATCTGGACGCGAACCAGTTCCAACAGCCACGACATGCTTGCCGCCATCAAACAGTGGGTCACCGAGGCCGAAGCCAGCGGCATCCAGTCGCTGCGCGAATTTGCCGAACATCTGCGGACCTACTCGCTGCGCCCGTCCGTCGCCCCTGTTTGACCTTCGATCAGCTCAAGCACCGGGCGCAGCGGCGCCCGGAACTTTGCGGCCTGGCGCCCCTCTGAACAGCATTCTTTACTCTATGCAGTACCGCTGCCCTGCGCAGCGGTCGTTTCAGGAAGAAGGCTATGCGGCTGGCAAGCAATCAGGGTGATTCGGGAATGAGAATGCTGCCGGGCGGCGGGGATGCGCAGACTTTGCTTGCGCTGATGCACGCGCGGGCAGAGGCAGCGCGTCTGGGCGAGCGAGAGCAGCTCTTCAGTACGTTGCTGGGCGGCGTCAATGCGGTGCTCTGGGCCTTCGACTGGCAGGCGCAACGGATGATCTACGTCAGCCCGGCCTATGAGCGCATCTTCGGCCGTTCACCGGCCCTGTTGCTGGCCGATTACGGCGAGTGGCGCAACGCGATCTATCCAGACGACGTCGAATATGCCCAGAAGAGCATGCTCGCCGTGCTCGACGAGGGCGCGGTGGAAACCCGTGAGTACCGCATCATTCGTGGCGACGGGCAACTGCGCTGGCTGAGCGACAAGTGCTTCATCGGACGCAAGGCCGAGCATGGCCAGGGGCCGATCATCGTCGGCATCGCCGAGGACATCACCGAGAAGAAGCAACTCGAAGGCGAGTTGCAGCGCCTGGCGACGACCGATGTGCTGACCCAGAGCAGCAACCGCCGGCACTTCTTCGAGTGTGCCCGTGCCGAATTCGAGCGCGCCCGGCAGTTCGCTTCACCCCTGGGCTTCCTGCTACTGGATATCGATGACTTCAAGCGCATCAATGACACCCACGGGCACCAGATGGGCGATCAGGTGCTGCAGAAAGTCGCCCGTTGCGGGGCCTCCGTTCTGCGCCAGAGCGATCTGTTCGGGCGCATCGGCGGTGAGGAATTCGCCGCTGTGCTGCCTGGCTGTCAGCCGGACTTGGCCGAGCAAATCGCCGAGCGCCTGCAACGCGAAATCGAGCGCGTGGTGTTCACCGCCGAAAACGGCGATCGCTTCCGGGTTACGGCCAGTTTGGGCCTGACCTACCTCAAGGCCAGCGATCCCGAGCTGAGCACGGTATTCGCCCGTGCCGACGCGGCGATGTATACCGCCAAGCGCCTGGGCAAGAATCAGGTAATTATCGGCTGAGCTACGGCTGACCAGACCGGGCTGAAAGCTGCCCGGTCTGCGCTTTAGATCGCCAACTCATCGTAACCCTGACCAACGAACTGCAGCAGGCAGAAGCCATGGCCGAATGGATCGGCCATCAGCGCGAGCATGTGCCCAGCCTTGGTTGCTATCGGCTGCTCCAATCGCGCGCCGTGGGCTACAGCCCTTGCTGTCGCGGCCTCGATATCTTCGACGACGAAATCCAGGTGGATCGGTGTCCAGTGCCGCTCGTAGCTGCGCTGCTGGGCCTCTCCCGGGGTTGCGGCGCTGCCCGCGTCCTTGAGCAATAGATAGATCGGTGTCGGGCCACCGAGCATTTCCACCGCGAAGCTGCCGAGGCGGCGACCCTCACGAAGGTCGAACACCGACTGGTAGAAATCGACGGCCCGCTCAAGATCGTCGACGTCCAGATTTACCAGAAACTCCATCGGGCCTCCTCGTGCCTGAAGCAGGCATCGGGTTTCGATGCAGCGCGGATCAGCGCGCCAGCGGCGCCGGTTGCTGCTGGGTGATGCAGTGGATGTTGCCGCCGCCGAGCAGGATCTCGCGGCCCGGTACCATCACCACCTGATGCTCCGGAAAGACCTGCGTCAGGATGCGCTCGGCTTCGGCGTCCAGCGGGCCACCAAAGGCCGGGGCAATGATGCCGCCGTTGACGATGAGAAAGTTCACGTAGCTGCCGGCCAGGCGGATCGACGGGTCGCGCGGCTGGCTGCCATCCAGCGCGACGACGCCGGCGCACTCTTCGGCGCTCGCGTGAAGCGGGCCGGGGATTGGCATCTTGTGCACGGTCAGCGTGCGGCCCCTGGCGTCGCGAGTGGTCTGCAGCACGGCCATGGCCGCCTGACAGCGCTCGAAGTTGGGGTCGTTCGCGTCGTCGGTCCAGGCCAGCAGCACTTCGCCCGGGCGCACGAAGCAGCAGAAGTTGTCGACGTGGCCATCGGTTTCATCGTTGAACAGGCCGTGCGGTAGCCAGATGATGCCGTCGACCGCCAGATGCTTGCGCAGCACCGCCTCGATCTGCTCGCGGGACAAATGCGGGTTGCGGTTGCGATTGAGCAGGCACTCCTCGGTGGTGATCAGCGTGCCTTCGCCGTCGACATGGATCGAGCCGCCCTCGAGCACGAAGCCCTCGGTGCGGTAACGATCGCAGTACTCGATCTCGAGGATCTTGCGCGCCACTTCGTCGTCGCGCTGCCAGTCTGCATAGAGCCCGCCGTCTTCACCGCCCCAGGCGTTGAACGTCCAGTCCACGCCGCGCAGGCCACCGTTGTTGTCGACAACGAAGGTCGGCCCGGTGTCGCGCACCCAGGCATCGTCAGTGCTGATTTCCACCACGCGGATGCGCGGATCGTCCAGTGCCGCGCGGGCGGCCAGGTACTGCTCGGCGCTGGCGCAGACGGTGACCGGCTCAAAGCGTGCGATGGCCTTGGCGACAGCGGTGAACGCGGCCTGCGCAGGCGCGCCGTTGTCACGCCAGTTGTCCGGGCGTTGCGGCCAGACCATCCAGGTCTGGCTGTGCGGCGCCCATTCGGCAGGCATGAAGTAGCCATCGGTACGCGGCGTGGTCGTCAGAGTGGTCATCGTGCATCTCTCATGAAACGGGAAAGGGCAGGCCTTTCCCGTAGTTCGTATCGGCGTGTGCGCGGTTCACTCGGACGGCTGCGAGCCGTCCAGGGTCCTGATTGAGCCGTAGAGATTCGGCCGGCGATCGCGGAACACGCCCCAGGCGCTGCGGATATGCTCAAGCTGATCGAGATCGAACTGATGCACCAGCACGCCTTCGCTGGTTTCGTCCATTTCCTCAACCTTGGCGCCGAACTGGTCGGCGATGAACGACGAGCCGTAGAAGGTGATGTCGTAGCCGTCCTGCTCCTCGCGGCCAATGCGGTTGCTGGCGATCAGCGGCATCAGGTTGGCGCCGGCATGGCCTTGCTGCACACGCTGCCAGTGGTCGCGCGAGGTGATGTTCGGGTCATGCGGCTCGCTGCCGATGGCGGTCGGGTAGAACAGCAGTTCGGCGCCCATCAGCGCCATGCTGCGTGCGGTCTCGGGGAACCACTGATCCCAGCAGATGGCCACGCCGATCTTGGCGTAGCGGGTGTTCCACACCTTGAAACCGGTGTCGCCCGGGTTGAAGTAGTACTTCTCGTGATAGCCAGGGCCGTCCGGAATGTGGCTCTTGCGGTAGACGCCGAGCAGCTTGCCGTCGGCATCGATGATGGCGATGGAGTTGAAGCGTGCGCGGCCGGCGAGCTCGAAGAAGCTGATCGGCAGCACCACCTGCAGCTCTGCGGCGACCTTCTGGAAATGCTGGATGGCCGGATTTTGCTCGACCGGTGTAGCCAGCTGCAGGTATTCGGCATTCGGCTTCTGGCAGAAGTAGGGCGTCTCGAACAGCTCCTGGATGAGGATGATCTGCGCGCCCTTGGCGGCAGCCTCACGCACCAGCTTGTCGGCATTGGCGATGTTGGCCTGGCTATCCCAGGAACAGGCCATCTGGGTGGCGGCAACGGTAACGACTCGGGACATGGAAACCTCGCGGCTGCGGTTGAAGGGACGGCGGCTATCGAAGACGCAAATTTATTCGATAGTTATCCGGATTGATAGTGGTCACATGATCGAAACGCCGATGGTGAACGACCATTTATCGATATTTATCGATCAGCTTTCGGTTTGTTCCCGCTTGGGCAGGTACGGCGGCAGATACAGGCCGAGGTAGGCGTCGAACACCCGCATGCCTTCCTCGGCCATCCGTGGCGTCAGACTGCCGTACAACTGTATGGATCGAGCATAGACGCGGTCGCCGAGCTCCAGGGCCAGCGCAAAGACATCAATGTCCTGCGGCAGCGGTGGCAGGGCGAAATGGCGTTCGAACACCGCCTGCATCGCCTGGCCGAGTTCCAGGTCCAGACGCTGATCGATCTGCGTAACCTCGCCGAGGCCGTGTTGCACGAGGATCAGCTGGCGGGCGGCGCTGTCCTGCTGATAGATCGTCAGCATGCGTTGTTCGATCAGTCGCGAGAGGTCACGCCAGGAACCCAGGCTGTCGTGATCGATAGGCTGTTCGAGGCTGGCTCTGAAGGTCGCGTGGACGTCCGCCGTCAGCGCTGCGAGCAATGCCGGCACGCCGGAGAAGAAGTGATAGACGGAAGAAGGCGGAATGCCGGCATGCTCGGCCACCGCATACACGGATAGTGTCGCAGCGCCCTGCTCGGCGAGCAGTTCGCGGGCGCTGGAAAGAATCTGGCGGATGCGCGTCTGGCTGCTGGCGCGCGGACGGCGACTGGGCGTCGCGGGGCTGGGTTTGGTCATCGGCCTATTTGATGCCAGCACGGCGGCGGATGCAAACCGCCGTGCCCACTGCCGTAGCGCTAGACGGTATGCAGATACCAGTTGTACTCCAGGTCCGAGATCGAGTGTTCGAACTCGGCCAGCTCACTCTCCTTGCAGGCAACAAAGATGTCGATGTAATCCGGGCTGATATAACGCGCCATGATCTCGCTGTCGTCCAGCTCGCGCAGGGCATCGCGCAGGTTGGTCGGCAGGCTCTGCTCTACCTGCTCGTAGGAGTTGCCTTCGATGGGGGCGTCCGGTTCGATCTTGTTGGTCAGGCCGTGATGCACCCCGGCGAGAATCCCTGCCAGAAGCAGATAGGGGTTGGCGTCCGCACCCGCAACGCGATGCTCGATGCGCACCGCATCCGGGCTGTCGGTCGGCACGCGCAGTGCCACGGTACGGTTGTCCATACCCCAGCAAGGAGCATTGGGTACGTAGAACTGCGCACCGAAGCGGCGGTAGGAGTTCACGTTCGGGCAGAGGAAGGCCATCGACGCTGCCATGGTCTCCTGGAGACCGCCGATGGCGTGGCGCAGTGTCTGGCTTTCCAGCGGGTTGTCGGTGGCAAATATATTGTTGCCATTCTTGTCGAGCAGCGAGATGTGCACGTGCAACCCGTTGCCGGCCTGGCCCGGATAGGGCTTGGCCATGAAGGTAGTATCCATCTCGTGGTCGTAGGCGATGTTCTTGATCAGCCGCTTGAGCAGCACTGCGTAGTCGCACGCCTTGATCGGGTCGGCGACGTGGTGCAAGTTGACTTCGAACTGCGCTGGAGCGCTTTCCTTGACGATGGCGTCCGCCGGGATGCCCTGCTCCTTGGCACCTTCGAGGATGTCCTGCAGGCAGTCGACGTACTCGTCGAGATCGTCGATCAGGTACACCTGCGTCGAGTGCGGGCGCTTGCCGGAAATCGGCGACCGAGGCGGCTGCGGCCGGCCGTTGATGTTCTCCTGATCGATCAGATAGAACTCGAGTTCGAAGGCGGCGCAGATGGTCAGGCCCAGCTCGTCGAACTTGCTCACTACCTGACGCAGTACCTCGCGCGGATCGGCGAAGAACGGGTCGCCGTCACGTTCGTGCATGGTCATCAGCAGCTGCGCCGTGGGACGCTTCTGCCAGGGCTCTTTGCACAGCGTATTGGGAATCGGGAAGCAGGTGCGGTCGGAGTCGCCAATGTCCATGCCCAGCCCGCTGCTTTCAACGGTGATGCCGTTGATGTCGAGGGCGAACAGCGAAGCAGGGAGATTGATACCCTTTTCGTAAACCTTGTGCAGGCTGGCGCGCTCGATGCGCTTGCCGCGCACGACTCCATTCATGTCGGTGATCAGCAGATCGACGTACTGGATCTCCGGATGTTCCTTGAGAAATGCGTTAGCTTCGTTGAGCTGAACGGCACGCGGCGGGGCCATGATGAATTACCTTAATTGTTAAAAATTTCAATCATCAGATGCTTGTCTGGGAGTCAATCGAAAAGCCTGTTCACTGTCAATAGTAGCCCGCCAGCGCCCCATGAGTGCCCACAATGGGCCTTTTTTGGGGCATCTCGGTCGCGCTGGGGATATAGCGCGCCGGGCTAATGCTCGGGCTATTGTCTATAAAAATGAACAAGACTACTCTCCGGTATGCCCCATTCGAACGACGAGTATCCCATGTCGCGCAAGCCCCTGATCGGCGTTTCCGCCTGTACCAAGCAGATCGGACACCACAGCTTCCATATCGCCGGTGACAAGTACCTGCGTGCTGCGGCGATCGCCGGTGTGCCACTGGTGATCCCGGCGCTGGATGAGCTGATGGACCCGGCGACACTTCTAGATAGCTTCGACGGTCTGTTGTTCACTGGCTCACCGTCGAACGTCGAACCCCATCATTATGGCGGACCGCCAAGCGAGGCGGGCACCCATCATGACCCTTTGCGCGACCACCTTACCCTGCCGCTGATTCGTGCGGCTGTCGAGGCGGGCATCCCGGTATTCGGCATCTGCCGGGGTTTTCAGGAAATGAACGTGGCCTTTGGCGGCACGCTGTACCAGAAGGTTCACGAAGCCGGTCCCTATAAGGATCACCGTGAACGGCCGGATGATCCGCTGGAGGTGCAGTACGGGCTCAGTCATGCCCTGCATGTACAGCCCGGCGGCTTGCTCGAGCGCCTGGGCCTGCCGGCGCAGATCCAGGTCAACTCGGTACACGGTCAGGGTGTCGAACGACTTGGCGGCGGCTTGCGCATCGAAGCGCTGGCGCCGGACGGGCTGATCGAGGCATTTTCCGTCGAGCAGGCGCGCAGCTTCGCCCTTGGCGTGCAGTGGCACCCGGAATGGAAGGTTCACGAGCATCCGCACTATTTGACGCTGTTCCGCGGCTTCGCCGAAGCCTGCGAGGCGCGCGCCCGACAACGCTGACGGCCGACCCAGGCGGCCCTCCCCAGCAACCCCGAGGTCAACATGAGTATCCAACTCGACCAGCTCACCGGCTGGCTGAAAGAACACAAGATCACCGAAGTGGAATGCCTGATCAGCGACCTGACCGGGATCGCCCGCGGCAAGATTTCACCGACCAACAAGTTCCTCGGTGAGAAAGGCATGCGTCTGCCGGAGAGCGTGCTGTTGCAGACCGTGACCGGCGATTACGTCGAGGACGAGATCTATTACGAGCTGCTCGATCCGGCTGATATCGACATGTTCTGCCGACCCGATCCGAACGCGGTATTCCTCGTGCCCTGGGCCATCGAGCCGACCGCCCAGGTGATCCACGACACCTACGACAAAATGGGCAATCCCATCGAGCTGTCGCCGCGCAACATCTTGAAGCGCGTGCTGAAGATGTACACCGACCGCGGCTGGCAACCCATCGTCGCGCCGGAGATGGAGTTCTACCTGACCAAGCGCTGCGAAGATCCGGACCTGCCGTTCCAGCCGCCGATCGGCCGTTCCGGCCGCCAGGAGACCGGCCGCCAGTCGTTCTCCATCGACGCCGCCAACGAATTCGACCCGCTGTTCGAGGACATGTACGACTGGTGCGAGGCACAAGGCCTGGATCTGGACACCCTGATCCACGAAGAAGGCACCGCGCAGATGGAGATCAACTTCCGTCACGGCGAGGCGCTGCACCTGGCCGACCAGATCCTGGTGTTCAAACGCACCATGCGCGAAGCGGCACTCAAGCACAACGTCGCCGCCACCTTCATGGCCAAGCCGATGACTGGCGAGCCGGGCAGCGCGATGCACCTGCACCAGAGCGTCATCGACCTGCAGACAGGGCGCAACATCTTCTCCAATGAAGACGGCTCCATGAGCCAGCTATTCCTGCACCACGTCGGCGGCCTGCAGAAGTACATCCCCGAGCTGCTGCCGATGTTTGCGCCGAACGTCAATTCGTTCCGCCGCTTCCTGCCCGACACCTCGGCGCCGGTGAACGTCGAATGGGGCGAGGAAAACCGCACCGTCGGCCTGCGCGTGCCGGATTCCGACCCGCAGAACCGCCGCGTCGAGAACCGTCTGGCCGGTGCCGACGCAAACCCCTACCTGGCGATCGCCGCCAGCCTGCTTTGCGGCTACATCGGCATGGCTGAACAGCTACCGCCGAGCCAGCCGGTCAAGGGCCGTGGCTATGAACGCCGCAACCTGCGCCTGCCGCTGACCCTGGAAGCGGCGCTGGAGCGGATGGAAACCTGCCGCGAGCTGGAGAAATACCTGAGCCCGAAATTCATCACCGGCTACGTCGCGGTCAAGCGGGCCGAGCAGGAGAACTACCACCGCGTAATCAGCTCATGGGAGCGGGAATTCCTGATGCTGTCGGTGTAGGGCCGCTTCCGTCGGAGCCGGTCGTAGGGGTGGATGACGCGTTTCTCATCCACCGAACATGCACGAACTTTATCGAGAGGTGACTGATGAGCGATTCGCAAACCCTGCACTGGCAAGCGCTGAGCCGCGACCATCATCTGCCGCCGTTCACCGATTACAAGGCGCTGAACGCCAAAGGCACGCGCATCATCACCAAGGCATCCGGCGTCTATCTGTGGGACAGCGAAGGGCACAAGATCCTCGACGCCATGGCCGGACTCTGGTGCGTCAACCTGGGCTATGGCCGTGAAGAACTGGTCGAGGCCGCGACCAAGCAGATGCGCGAGCTGCCGTACTACAACCTGTTCTTCCAGACCGCACACCCGCCGGCCGTGGCCCTGGCCAAGGCGATCGCCGACATCGCGCCGGCCGGGATGAACCATGTGTTCTTTACCGGCTCCGGCTCGGAAGCCAACGACACCGTGCTGCGCATGGTGCGCCATTACTGGGCGATCAAGGGCCAGCCGGCGAAGAAGGTGGTCATCGGCCGCTGGAACGGCTACCACGGCTCGACCATCGCCGGCGCCAGCCTCGGTGGGATGAAGGCCATGCACGATCAGGGCGACGGCCCGATCCCAGGCATCGAACATATCGACCAGCCCTACTGGTTCGGCGAGGGTGGCGACATGAGCCCGGAAGAGTTCGGCGTGCGCATCGCCGACCAGCTGGAGCAGAAGATTCTTGAGGTCGGCGAGGACAAGGTCGCCGCCTTCATCGCCGAGCCGATCCAGGGCGCCGGCGGCGTGATCATTCCACCCGAGAGCTACTGGCCACGGGTCAAGGAAATCCTTGCGCGCTACGACATCCTCTTCATCGCCGACGAGGTCATCTGCGGCTTCGGCCGCACCGGCGAGTGGTTCGGCAGCAACTACTACGGCCTCGAACCGGACCTGATGCCGATCGCCAAGGGTCTGACCTCCGGCTACATCCCCATGGGCGGCGTGGTGGTGCGCGACGAAGTGGTGCACACGCTAAACGAAGGCGGCGAGTTCTATCACGGCTTCACCTACTCGGGACACCCGGTGGCCGCCGCGGTGGCACTGGAAAACATCCGCATCCTGCGCGAGGAGAAGATCGTCGAGCAGGTGAAGACGAAGACGGCACCCTATTTGCAGTCTCGCTGGCAGGAACTGCTTGAGCATCCCTTGGTGGGCGAGGCCCGTGGCGTGGGCCTGCTCGGGGCGCTGGAGCTGGTGAAGAACAAGAAGACCCGCGAGCGCTTTGCCGACCCTGGCGTAGGCATGCTCTGTCGCGAGCACTGCTTCCGCAATGGTCTGGTGATGCGCGCGGTTGGCGACACCATGATCATCTCGCCGCCGCTGGTAATCAGCGAGGAGCAGATCGACGAGTTGGTCGGCAAGGTGCGTCTGTGTCTGGATGCAACCGCCAAGGATGCGCTGGCTTGAGCCAAGCGGCAGCCCGCGCCAGCTGAGCTAAGGTTGTCGTTTGCAACGCTGTGCGTTCGGCTTGTTGAAAAGAGGGTCCTGACCTTGCCAGACTGCGCGCGTGCTGGAGGCCAGACTTGCCGAGGGGTGTGTCGATGCCGGCACACCACCAGGCCGCCGCGCTGTTCATGGCCTGTTTCACTGCCCCGACAATTAATGATGACAACAGGAGCTGCACGGATGAATCCCTTCGCCAAGACCCTACTTGCCATGACGCTGGCCGGCACCGTTGCCGGGGCTGCTCAGGCTCAGGAAAAAGTACTACACGTCTACAACTGGTCCGACTACATCGCCGAAGACACCCTGGAAAACTTCACCAAGGAAACCGGCATCAAGGTCGTCTACGACGTCTTCGACAGCAACGAAGTGCTGGAAGCCAAGCTGCTGGCCGGCAGTTCCGGTTATGACGTGGTGGTGCCGTCCAACCCGTTCCTGGCCAAGCAGATCAAGGCTGGGGTATTCCAGAAGCTGGACAAGTCCAAGCTGCCGAACTGGGAAAATCTCGACAAGGACCTGCTCAAGGCACTGGAGCCGAGCGACCCGGGCAACCAGTACTCGATCCCCTACATGTGGGGCACCATCGGCATTGGTTACAACGTCGACAAGGTCAAGGCCGTGCTGGGCGACAACGCACCGGTGGACTCCTGGGATCTGGTGTTCAAGCCGGAGAACATCGAGAAGCTGAAGTCCTGCGGCGTCGCCTTCCTCGACTCGCCGACCGAGATGCTGCCCGCCGCGCTGCACTACCTGGGTTATGCACCGGACAGCGGCAAGGCTGACGAGCTGAAGAAGGCCGAGGAGCTGTTCATGCAGATCCGTCCGCATGTCGCCTACTTCCACTCCTCCAAGTACATCTCCGACCTGGCCAACGGCAACATCTGCGTCGCCATCGGCTACTCCGGTGACATCTATCAAGGCAAGTCGCGAGCAGAGGAAGCGGCCAACGGCGTCAATGTCGGCTACAAGATTCCGCAGCAGGGTGCCGGCAGCTTCTTCGACATGCTGGCGGTGCCGGCTGATGCGAAGAACGTCGCGAACGCCCACGTCTTCCTCAACTACCTGATGAAACCGGAAGTGATGGCGTCGATCACCGACTACGTGCAGTTCCCCAACGGCAATGCCGCCGCCACCCCGTTGCTGGATGAGGCCATCCGTACTGACGAAGGCATCTACCCGAGCAAGGACGTGCTGCAGAAGCTCTACACCTTCCCGGATCTGGATCCGAAGACTCAGCGTGCGATGACCCGCAGCTGGACCAAGATCAAGTCCGGGCGTTGATAAGAACGCTCCAGTGCCGGGTCGCATGAACAGTGCAGAGCCCGGTCATGGAGGTCGGTCTACCGACTGCAGCCCCAGCCATGTGCTGGGGCTGACGTTGCGAGGAACAACGATGCAAACACCATCCCCACGATGCCTCGCCCTCTCCCGCTTTTTCCTTTACCTCGCGATTGCACCGGCAATTGCAGCAAAACTGTTGATTTCCAGAGGTTTTTCCAATAAACAGCCCGCCTTTCCCGCCGGGATCACGCGCGGCCTGTAACAAGAGGACTCATCCCATGCGTTCGACACTCAAGTCGCTGATCGTCGCCGCCGCCGTTACCGGTGCGGCTACCGCCCAGGCCGCCTCCGTGCACATCTACAACTGGTCGGACTACATCGGCGAAACGACGCTGGAAGAGTTCGAGAAAGAGACCGGCATCAAGCCCGTCTACGACGTCTTCGACTCCAATGAAACCCTGGAAGGCAAACTGCTGGCCGGCCGCAGCGGCTACGACGTGGTAGTGCCTTCCAACCATTTTCTCGGCAAGCAGATCCGTGCTGGTGCTTTCCAGCCACTGGACAAGAGCAAGCTGCCGAACTGGGAAAATCTCGACCCGGCCCTGCTCAAGCAGCTGCAGAAGAACGATCCCGGTAATGCGCACGCAGCGCCGTATCTGTGGGGCACCAATGGCATCGGCTACAACGTCGAAAAGGTAAAGGCGGCGCTGGGCGTCGATGAAATCGAATCCTGGTCGGTGATCTTCGAGCCGGAAAACGCGGCAAAATTGGCCAGCTGCGGCATCGCCTTCCTCGACTCGGCCGACGAAATGATCCCGGCCATGCTCAACTACCTGGGCCTGGACCCTAACAGCCAGAACGCCGCTGACTATCAAAAGGCCGAGGAAAAGCTCCTGGTCGTGCGTCCGCATGTACGTTATTTCCACTCGTCCAAGTACATTTCCGATCTGGCCAATGGCAATATCTGCGTCGCCGCCGGGTTCTCCGGTGATGTCTTCCAGGCCGCCGCCCGCGCCGAGGAAGCCGGCAAGGGTGTCGAGATCGCCTATGCCATTCCCAAGGAGGGCGCGAACCTCTGGTTCGACATGCTCGCCATCCCCGCGGATGCCAGCAATGTCGAAGAAGCCCATGCCTTCATCAACTACCTGCTGCGCCCCGAGGTGATTGCCGCGGTGAGCGACTACGTCGGTTACGCCAACCCCAATCTCAACGCGGGCGAGCTGATGGACCAGGCAGTGCGTGGCGATGCGTCGGTGTATCCGCCGCAGGAAGTGCTCGACCGGCTGTACGTCTCCGCTGAGCTACCGCCGAAGATTCAACGTCTTTCGACGCGCTCCTGGACCAAGGTGAAATCCGGCAAGTGAACTCCATGGCCTGTTCCCGTTTAGTCTGCGGCATTGCCGGGACGAATCGGAACCGGCCGATCGGGAGCATGTCAGGCGACGCGCTCTCTGCAACGACCATTAGATCCCCGGCCCAGGCCGGCCAACCTTTTTCATTTCGGGAGTTCGCGCATGGCCGTTGCCTCCAGCGCCTACAAGAAAGCCCTCAGTGGCGAAAGCAAGAACAAGCAGGTGCTGCTGAAGATCGACCGCGTCACCAAGAAGTTCGACGAAACGATGGCGGTCGATGATGTCTCGCTGAGCATCCATCAGGGCGAAATCTTCGCCCTGCTCGGTGGCTCGGGTTCGGGCAAGTCGACCTTGCTGCGCATGCTCGCCGGCTTCGAGCGGCCCACCGAGGGGCGCATCTTCCTCGATGGCCAGGACATCACCGATATGCCGCCCTACGAGCGGCCGATCAATATGATGTTCCAGTCCTACGCGCTGTTCCCGCACATGACGGTGGAGCAGAACATCGCCTTCGGCCTGAAGCAGGATGGCCTGCCGAAACAGGAAGTCGAGGCGCGGGTGAAGGAGATGCTCGGCCTGGTGCAGATGACCCAGTACGCCAAACGCAAGCCGCATCAGCTGTCGGGCGGGCAGCGCCAGCGCGTCGCCCTGGCGCGTTCGCTGGCCAAGCGGCCGAAGCTGCTGCTGCTCGATGAGCCCATGGGCGCGCTGGACAAGAAACTGCGCTCGCAGATGCAGCTCGAGTTGGTGCAGATCATCGAGCGCGTCGGCGTGACCTGCGTGATGGTGACCCACGACCAGGAAGAGGCCATGACCATGGCCGAACGCATCGCCATCATGCACCTCGGTTGGATTGCCCAGGTTGGCAGCCCGATGGACATCTATGAGACCCCGGCGAGCCGCCTGGTTTGCGAGTTCATCGGCAACGTCAATCTGTTCGACGGCGAGCTGATCGAGGACATGGGTGACCACGCAGTGATCGCCAGTCCGGGCCTTGAGAACCCGATCTACGTAGGCCACGGCATCAGTACCCGCGCCGAGGACAAACAGATCACCTACGCGATTCGCCCGGAAAAACTCCTGATCGGCACCCAATTGCCGGAACTGGAGCGCCCGGGCTACAACTGGGCCAAAGGTGTCGTGCACGACATCGCCTACCTCGGCGGCCACTCCGTGTACTACATCAAGCTGCCATCCGGCGGCGTGCTGCAGGCCTTCATGGCCAACGCCGAACGTCACGTGAAATTGCCGACCTGGGAGGAAGAGGTGTTCGTCTACTGGTGGGATGACAGCGGCGTGGTGCTGCAGGCATGAGGCGCTCGCCCCTGAATACCGGGCGCCGGCTGGTCATCGGCGTACCCTTCATCTGGCTGATGCTGTTCTTCCTGCTGCCATTCGCCATCGTGCTGAAGATCAGTTTCGCCGAAGCGGATGTGGCGATTCCCCCGTACACCGATATCTTCGCCTATGCCGACCAGCAGCTGCAGGTGCTGATCAACCTGGGCAACTACATCTTCCTCAGCGAAGACGAGTTGTATCTGGCCGCATATCTGGGCTCGCTGAAGATCGCCTTCTTCAGCACCCTGCTCTGCCTGCTAATCGGCTACCCGATGGCCTATGCCATCTCCCGCGCACGCAAGGATCTGCAGACCGTTCTGCTGCTGCTGATCATGATGCCGACCTGGACCGCCATCCTGATTCGCGTCTACGCCTGGATGGGCATTCTCAGCAGCAACGGCCTGCTCAACAGCCTGCTGCTCGGCATGGGGTTGATCGACACACCGCTACAGATCCTCAACACCGATACTGCGGTTTACATCGGCGTTGTCTATTCCTACCTGCCGTTCATGATCCTGCCGCTGTACGCCAATCTGGTGAAACACGACCTGAGCCTGCTGGAGGCCGCCTCCGACCTCGGTGCGCGTAACCTCACCAGTTTCTGGAAAATCACCGTGCCGCTGTCGAAGAACGGCATCATCGCCGGCTGCATGCTGGTGTTCATCCCGGTGGTCGGCGAGTTCGTCATTCCCGAACTTCTCGGCGGCCCGGAGACGCTGATGATCGGCAAGGTGCTGTGGCAGGAGTTCTTCAACAACCGTGACTGGCCGGTGGCTTCTGCGCTGGCGGTGGTGATGCTGGCGATCCTGCTGGTGCCCATCATCCTGTTCAACAGGAACCAAGCGAAGGAACTAGAGGGCAAGCTATGAGGCGCTGGAGCTTTTCCAACATGATTCTGGTGCTCGGGCTGCTGTTCATCTACCTGCCGATGGTGATTCTGGTCATCTACTCGTTCAATGCCTCGCGGCTGGTGACGGTATGGGGTGGCTGGTCGCTGAAGTGGTACACCGGCCTGCTCGACAACTCGCAGCTGATGGGCGCGGTGATGCGCTCGCTGGAGGTCGCGGCCTATACCGCGGTTGCGGCGGTAGCACTGGGTACCATGGCTGCCTTCGTGCTGACGCGCATCCCGGTGTTCCGTGGCCGCACGCTGTTCGGTGGCCTGGTCACCGCGCCGTTGGTGATGCCCGAGGTGATCACCGGTCTGTCGCTGCTGCTGCTTTTCGTGGCCATGGCGCAGCTGGTCGGCTGGCCAGCGCAACGTGGCCTGATGACCATCTGGATTGCACACACGACTTTCTGCTCGGCCTATGTCGCGGTAGTGGTGATGGCGCGCCTGCGTGAGCTGGACCTGTCCATCGAGGAAGCGGCGATGGACCTCGGTGCGCGGCCATGGAAGGTGTTCTTCCTGATCACCATGCCGATGATCGCGCCGTCGTTGGCCGCGGGCGGCATGCTCTCCTTCGCCCTGTCGCTGGACGATCTGGTACTGGCGAGCTTCGTCTCCGGTCCCGGTTCTACCACCCTGCCTATGGAGATCTTCTCCGCCGTGCGCCTGGGCGTGAAGCCGGAGATCAACGCGGTGGCCAGCCTGATTCTGCTCAGCGTGTCGCTGGCGACGTTCCTCGCCTGGTATCTCACCCGTCGCGCCGAGAAGCGCCGCATTCGCGCGATGCAGCAGGCGATGGATGAAACCGCTGGCAATCCCACCTGGCGTCAGGTGATCGACAGCCGTAAGGTGCTGGTACCGCCGTCAGCTCATACCTGACCGCCAGACGCACTGGCTGACGCCCATAGCGGGTGCCATGACTGCAGCGCAGCGCCGCGCCTTTCGAGGTGCGGCGCTGCGCCGACATTGCGCAGCTCCAAGCGCATTCGAGGCTGTTGTCTCTCAGCGCCGGCCCGAAGCGAGGCAAGCAGGCTCAGCGCTGCGCTTCTGCCTCCAGCAAAGCCTCTTCCACCTCGCGCTCCAGGGCATAGGCTGGGCGCTCAACGGCGCGATGGTCCAGCGTGTAGCGCCGTGCGAACTCGGCGACGCCCCATTCCAGATACTGTTCGACGTGCTTGAGCTCATGGGCCCAGAGTGCGACGTTGTCCTGCGCGTCGCTGGCATGGCGGAAGACGATGACGTCGATCAGGGTGACGGCGTTGACGTCGGGGTTGCGCAGCAGGGTGTTGCCGGCATTCAGCGCCACCTCGTCGCCGATGCGGTAGTTCGCGCTTTCCAGCACAGCGAGATCGAAGAAGGGTTCGAGCTGTGAACGGATATGCAGCGGCATCGGCTCGACGCCGCCGGCCATCAGACGATCCCGCGATTGCTGAATCCAGTTCTGCAGCGCCAGCGCGGCCATGCGCTGCACACGGTCGTATACGGCCTGGGTGTCGCTGGCAGAGCCGGGCACGCAGAGGCAGCTGCCGCTCAGGCAGATTGGCTGTTGGCCAGGCGGGCAGGCCGTCTGTGCCAGAGCCGGAGCGCCGGCCCATGCCATGCAGGCGAGCAGCAGGGAAAGGCGGCGAAGAAGCGGGGTGAACGACACGCGAAGTCCTCGAAGGCGAGGGCGAGCCCCGGGCCGGTGCGCACTATAGCCGTGCGCCCGGGGCTCGCGAAGAGGGGCCTTCAGATCACCGGCGATGCCGCGCTCACCACGCGCAGGGCCAGGCCTTCGTAAGGGTCGAGGTTGAAGGTCAGCTCGCAGTTCTCGGTGAGGTCGCCTTCCACGCGCTCGTGGATGATGTCCACCACCGGGCCGGGCGCCACGCCGGGCAGGCAGACGGTTTCGCTGATGGTCTCGGCGCTGAAGTTCAGTGCGGTGATCTGTACGCCTTTGCCGGCCGGCAGCTCGTGAACCATGATCAGCAGCCCCGGCGCCTGCACATCGGGAATCAGGATCTGCTTGCTCGCGGCGATGTCGTAGGCCTGCCGCACGCTAAGGATGCGCTTGAGCTGGCAGGCGAACGAGCCCGTGGTCTGCAGCTGCTCGGCCAGGCTGCCGTATAGCGAACGCGCCTTCGGCAGTCCTTCTGCAGAGACGGAGGTCTCCGGTGCAAGATCAGCCAGGTCATAGCCGCCACGATTGATCCAGCGAGTGTCGCCGTCGCCCATCAGGTGCTCGACCTCTTCGGCGGCCAACGGCAGGGCGCCAACCAGATCCCAGCCGGAGAGGGCGAATACACCGGGCTGCATGGCATTGAACATCACCAGCAGGATATGCAGGCGCTGGATCTGCTCCACTTCGGCCGGACCGATGGCGTCCAGATCGCGAATGTTCAGCGCTGCTGCGATCACGCTGGCGGTGGTGCAGGCCACGCCGTTGGTGACGAACTTGAGGTTGTAGGGCGCATGCTCGCCGGTCAGCCGTTCGTACAGCTCCTCACGGATCAGCTCACGCAGATGCCCGCCGGGCAGCGTCTGGCCCTTGTAGTGGTAGTGGTCGTAGGCGTGCAGGGTCCAGAAATGCACCAGCTCCAGGGTCAGCTCGTCGTGGTTCTGCAGTGCATGGATCAGCGAGGCTGGGTCGATGCCGAAGGCGTGCACTTCGCGCAGCATCATGCGCAGGAACTCGGTGTCGCCGGTGACCAGCGCGTGGTGATAGGCCGGCCGGGTGATGAAGTCGTAGGACAGGTCGGCGCCGCCGTGGGACATGGCGGCGATATCGTCGATGGTCAGGTTCAGCTCTTGGAAGCTGAAGCCACCGGCCTTGCGGATCGCGCCGGCGAGCAGCTGGTTGCCGGTTACCGAGAGCGGATGACCTTCGGACCAGGCAGTGCCCTCGGCGCGCCGCTCGACACCGAGAAAGCCGTTGGCGTCCAGGCGCAGCATGCGCGCCCCAGCCACGTCGATGGCATGCAGGGCATCGCCGATGATCAGCTGCTGAGCGGCGAACGTCGGATCGAGCCAATTCAGCGACGGCTGACCTTCCTTGAAGTAATGCAGGTAGACCCAGCGTCTGACCTTGCCGTCGACCCCGGTGACTTCCCCGGTGACGCTCCAGTCGGTGTCCTTGATGCCGGGCTCGAAGAAAATCACCCGCTGCAGCTGACCTACGATGTAGTGCTTTTCATGCAGACGGTCCACTACCGGCGGCTCCAGGTTGACCGAATCGCGCTCAGGCGGCACATCGGGCAGCAGTTCCCAGTCCTCTTCGCGGATCTCGACCATGTGGTAGAGCCCCGGATAGTCGCCATAGGCCATTTCCGCAAGGCGGAAGTCCGCGCCCTTGCCGGTGTGCGCCGGGACGATATCGTCGATGACGATGGCGTTATGCGCGGCAGCGACACGGCTGAGCTGCAACATCTGCTCTTCGGTGCCCAGCTTCGGGTCGATATCAAAGCTGATGCGGTCGAAGTTGCCATCGATGGTCGGCGTGTACTCGCGTCCGCTCAAGCCACCAGAGCGCTTCATCGGGCCGTTGTGGATACCTTGCACCCCGAGTTCGGACAGCGCGCTCCACAGCCGATCATTTCCCAGCGTTTCGAGCACCGAGCAACCCTCGGGAGTGATGATCGCCGCCGGGTACGCGGTGAACCATACTGAGCCTATGGCGCTGGCATCACGCGGGCGGGACTGGGCGTAGGGCCGCTGCCAGAGCCGCGCCTGGCCGGCGTATAGACGCGACCGCTCACGGGCCGCATGCAACATGGACTGGTCGACCAGCCACTGGATATAGCTATTGTCTGGAGTAGTCATTCGACGTCGGTTCCCGCTGCGCTAAGGGAATAAATGTAGTCGTTTGAGTCGAGCGTCTCGGCATCGTTGCATCGAATTTGCCCGAGCCGAGACTGCCGCTGCCCGGGAACCGAGCCACAGCTGGCGCCTCGAAATGCCCAGGCGATAGCATCCGCTACCCTACTGCCAGCCAATCGTGGAGTTTCGATAGTGCGTGTTCCCCTGCTTTCCGCGTGGCGATCGTTGTCCGGTTTCGGCCTGCTGCTAGGCACGCTGTTCTTCTGCGCGGCGCTGACACCCTCGCTGGTGCCACGCTCGACACTAAGCCAGGGCGTGCTGGCCGGCGCGGCGCTGGCGGTCGGCTATGGCCTCGGTGTGCTCTGGCGCTGGCTATGGCGCTATCTGGGCCTGCCGGAACGCCCCGAGCATCTGCGCGAACGGGTCAATCTAGTGATTGCCGCCATCTGCGTACCCTTGGCGGGGTACTTTCTCAGCCAGGTCGCCGGCTGGCAGAACGCGGTGCGTGCGCTGATGGGCATGGAGCCGGTAAGCAGTGCCCATTTGATCGAGGTGGTCCTCACCGCGCTGGCGACCTTTCTCATTCTGCTGACGTTGGCCCGCCTCTATCGACTGCTATCGCGCTTCATCTCGCGACATGCCGACCGTGTACTGCCGCGCCGGGTGGCCAATGTCATCGGCGTGCTGGTGGCGCTG
Source organism: Pseudomonas sp. E45-MNA-CIBAN-0222 (assembly GCF_040310405.1). Lineage (NCBI taxonomy): Bacteria > Pseudomonadati > Pseudomonadota > Gammaproteobacteria > Pseudomonadales > Pseudomonadaceae > Pseudomonas > Pseudomonas sp. E45-MNA-CIBAN-0222. Next base: position 36,961 of record NZ_JBEOPU010000004.1, on the reverse strand, counting down.
GCGCTGTTCTGGTCGCTGGCGACCGATGTTCTGGTGGCACAGACGCTGCGGGTGCTGGATGCTTCGTTCGCCCAGTACGACGCACTTATCGAGCCGGAAACGGCGCCGCCCGATTCGCCACTGAAAAGCGGCAGTGCGGCCTCCGCGCTGCGCTGGGAAGAACTGGGCCGCACCGGTCGCGGCTTTATCGGCTCCGGTCCATCCGCGGCAGATATCTCGGCGGTGAGCGGCCAGCCCGCGATGGAGCCGATTCGCGTCTACGTCGGCCTGCGTGCCGCCGAAACGCCGCGCCAGCGCGCCCGGCTGGCGCTTAACGAACTGCAGCGCAGCGGCGCCTTCGAGCGCTCGGTACTGGTGCTGGTGACGCCAACCGGCACCGGATGGATCGATCCCGCTGCGATGAACGCCGTGGAATACCTGCACCATGGCGACATCGCCAGCGTCGCATTGCAGTATTCCTACCTGAACAGCCCACTGGCATTGCTGGTGGAGGCGGACTACGGCCGCGATGTGGCCCGCGCGCTGTTCGCGGAAATCTATGCCTACTGGACGCAGCTGCCGTCCGAACGCCGCCCGCGTCTGTATCTGCACGGGCTGAGCCTCGGCGCCCTGCATTCACAACGCTCGTGGGAGCTGCACGAGCTGCTCGGCGACCCCATCCATGGTGCGCTGTGGAGCGGGCCACCGTTTCGCAGCGACCTGTGGCGCAGCCTCACCGACAGTCGCAACGAAGGCAGCCCGGAGTGGCGCCCGCAATTTCGCGATGGCCGTTTCGTGCGCTTCATGAACCAGCAGGGCACACCGGAGCCCGCCGATGCACCCTGGGGACCGATGCGCCTGCTCTATCTGCAGTATGCCAGCGACCCGATCACCTTCTTCGACCACCGCTATGCCTGGCGCCGGCCGGATTGGATGAGCGAGCCGCGCGGGCCGGACGTGTCGCCGTCGCTGCGCTGGTTTCCTCTGGTGACCATGCTGCAGCTGGCGGTAGACATGGCAGTGACCACACCGACACCGCCCGGCTACGGCCACGTCTACGCACCGGCCGACTACGTCGATGCCTGGCGGATCGTCAGCGCCCCGGCAGGCTGGAGCGACGCCGCGCTGCAGCGCCTGAAGCAGCATCTGGCCCAGGAGCTGGCCCGCGCCAGCGAGGAGGACAGCGAAGAAGCCGCCTACGGTAACCGCGGCGGCTGAACGGCGCGCACTGTCCGCGCCCGGGCTCGCCTTGGTCGAGCGCGCAGGCGGCGCCAGCCCAGCAGTACGCCGCTGACGGCGATCGCCAGCATGCCGGCGCTGAACGCCAGCAGCAGGCCGTCACGCAGCAGCGGCCGTTGCAGCAAGGGCAGCCAGTCCCAGCTGTGCAGCAGCTTGAACACCCAGCGCACCGCACGCCGGCGCTGGTCCAGCTGCTCAATCACGGTGCCGCTGTAGGGATCGATGTGCAGCCAGGTCACGGCCGGATCGTCGAAACGCACCCGCAGCAGCGGCAAGCGGCGCGGCAGATGGCTGTAAAGGCTTGGTTCGCTGCGGGCGTAGTAGTGGAAATCCTCCTGTTCCAGCCAGTCGAAGTGCAGCGGCTGTTCCGGCCAGGCCTCGCGGACCTGGCGCTCCAGCACCGCGCGCTCAAGGTGCTCCTGCGCCGGCCCGGCGGATGCCACGGGCAGAATGCGCGTCTCGCCCCTGGAATCGAGGCCGACCAAATAGGGCTGCTCGCCGAGCATGTGCCACTGCAGCTCCACCGGTTCGATATCGGCCTCGCGGAATCGGGCCAGTGCGGAGACAAGGTCCGTCTTGACCGCCTCTGCGTTCAGCGGCGTACTTCTTAGCGCGGCGGCCTCGATGGTCGAACGTTTCTCGAACAGCCCCCAGGGCTCCATCGACAGCATGCCGCTGACCAGCCAGACCAGCAGCACGACGCCGGCCAGTAGCCCGCCGACGTGGTGCACACGGCCAGCGCCGGTCGGGTAGGGCGAGTGCGAGCCGTTGCGGTAACGCCCGGCGAAGCGCCAGCGCAACAGCCCGATCAGCATGCCCAGCAGCACCAGCACCGCAGCCAGTAACGCGCCGTAGACCAGCGCCACCGACCAGAGCGCCTTCGGCATCACCTCGCGCAACGGATAGAGCCAGTGCAGCCAGGCGCCCAGGAGGTTCCAGGCGCGCTCGTGGGCAGTGGCGTCGCGCACCACCAGCCCGGTGTGGCTGGAAACGTACAGCAGACGCCCTTCGGCATCGTCCGCCTGTACGCGATACAGCGGTCGCTCGCGGGCTAGGGCGTGGTTGCGCGTCCAGGCATCCTCCTCGACCTGATCGAGCAAGCGCACCTCGGCGCCGTCCGCGAACTGCCGCGCGCTGGCCAGAGCCTCGGCAGCACCGATGTGCTCGATCCGCTTGCCGCTGCGCGCATCGACCACCAGCAACGGGCCGTCGCCGTAGTCCAACAGATAGCGCGGCGAGCCACCGGCACCGGTCAGACGCAGGCTGAGCGGCGTGCGCGGGTCTGCGCTGGCGGCAAGCGCTGCGCCTGGTGCGACGCAGCAATCGCCACTTAGCGGCTGCAGGCGTGACAGGTGCTCCTCTGGCGTCAGCTTGGGGTAGCCGACGAAGAGCATCACCACGCCGCTGACGATCCAGAGCAGGACGAACAGGCCCAGGGCGATGCCCAGCCAGCGGTGTGCGAGGTACAGATAGCGTTTCATGCCGGTCAGAAGTCCAGGGTCACGGCCGCATACAGCGCGCGGCCATCACCCGGCGCATGCAGCGTCTGGGCGCCGTCGTACCAGACGTACTCGTAGTAGCGGTCGGTGAGGTTCTTCAGCTGCAGGTCGACGGCCAGCTGCTCGGTCAGCTGGTAACTGGCGCCCAGGTTGAACAGCACGTAGCCGCCGTACTTGCCCTGGGTGTTCTCGCGTTCGAGGTAGTAGTCGGTCTGGCCGTTGAGCCAGGCGCTGAGCTGCAGGTCCGGCGTCGCCTGGTAGGTGCTGCCGGCCGAGTACAGCCGCTGCGGCACGTGGTCGATCTGCTGGCCCTGACTGGCCGGCAGGCTCGGGTCGGCCTTCTCGATTTCGGAGAACTGCCAGGAGTGCGCCAGCCACAGATTCAGATCGCTGGCAGGGTAGAGGTTGAGCTGGGCGTCGTAGCCCCAGCGGCGGGTCTGCCCGAGGTTTTCCGATTCACCGCTGGGGTCATTGAGCCGGCGCCGCACCTCGTCAGTGGCCACCTGTTCCCAGTAGGCGACGCGCCCGTCGATCCAGTGCGCCGGGCTGAACTTGATGCCAGTCTCCCAGCCATCGTTGATCGACGGCGAGAGATCGCTGGTGCGCGGCGGCACCTTGTAGGCGGCCGCGCCGGTGCCGATCTGGAAGGTCCGGCCCCAGTTGCCATACAGGCTCAGCTGCTCGATGGGGGTGTAGATCAGGCTGATCTTCGGCTGCTCGATGCTGCCGTAGTCGTTGATCGCGTAATCGTTGCCACTCAGCTCGTCGGTGAAGTCACCCCGAATGCGGTCGACGCGAAATGCCGGGATGATCTTCAGTGATTCCACCGGCTGGATCACCGCCTGCAGGTAGCCGCCGTAACTGTCGTAGTCGAAGCGCTGGTCGCGGGTCTGGGTCACGACCTGGCGCTCGACGGTGGTGTAGCGCTCGCTGCGGTTGCGCTGCTGCTCGGTGTCGAGCCCACCTTCGAGGGCCAGATCGTATAGCCAGGGCACGTCCGGGCGGTAGGTCAGCGAGGTGCGTGCGCCGTAGTGCTTCTCCTCGCTGGTGCGTCGCTGCTGTGGCGCCGATTGCGAGAAACGCACCCAGCGGTCGTCGTCCAGGGTGTTGAGCCAGACCTTGGTCGCCCAGCTGAGGTCGCTGGCCAGCTGGCTGTCCAGATGCAGGCTGAGCTGGTTCATGCGCCGCTCACCCATGTCGCTGGCCGACAGCGCATAGGACTGGCGGGGCGAGTGCCGTGCGTCCTCACGGGACAGGTACCCCGGCTCGTCCGCTTCGGCCTCATAGTGCCGGGCGATCAGGCCCAGGCGCCAGTTGCCGGCGTCCGGCGAGTAGAACCATTTGCCGGACAGGCTGGTGCGCTCGCTGCCGGCATGGTCGCGGTAGCCATCGCTCTTCTGTTGCCCGATGAAGTAGTTCTGCGTCCAGTTGCCGCTTCCGATGCCTTTGGCCAGCTGCAGCTCCTGCGTGTCGTAGCTGCCGTAGCGCAGCCGCGCCTTGCCGTAGTCGCCACCGATGCGCGACTGCACGGCGACGTTGCCGGCGATGTTGTACAAGCCGTAGCGCGGATCGTTGGTGCCACGCACCACCTCGATGCCGTCGATTTCCAGCGGGAACAGCATGTCCAGATAGGGCATGTTGCCGTCGTTGCTGTTGCTGGGGATGCCGTCGATCAGCAGCTTGACCGCATTGACCTCGCCCTCGCCATTGAAGCCGCGAAAGGACAGCTTGCCGGAGCTGGTGCCCTGGCCGAATTCGGTGAGCATCACCCCAGGCGCACGACGGAACAGCTCCCAGCTGTAGAGCACCGGCTGCTGTTCGAGGATGTCGCCGCCGAGCAGATCGACCGAGCTGATCACGCTGCTGGTCGGCAGGCCACCACCCGACTGGGTCGCGGTGACGGTGCTGCTGCCCAGCGAAAGCGCGGAGGCGGCGGTATCGGCAAGGCTTGCCGGCAGATAGGCAGCGGCGATGACCGCGATGAACAGACGGAGCAGCGCAGGGCGCCGCGAAGGGTGCGCAGGATGGTCGAGCATCTCGCATGTTCCTTGTGCAACAGGCATGGCCATACGGCGAATGGCCGCAGGCAGACGCCAACACGCAACCATCGGCTGGTGCAGGCAGTTCAGGCGTGGCAACGAGGGGTGACGCCAGCGGCGTCAGGCGAGGGGGGAAGCGCGAGGGTTGAGGGCTGGCCACTGTTGCCGTGGCGACGGTCGATGGACGCGTGATTCGGCGGGCCGGGTCAGGTGGCCGGCGGTGTGTTGCGGCAGTTGCGGCGCTGCACCGGACAGCGCCGCCAGTCCCACCGAACCGGCACAGCAGCAGCAAGGCGGCATCCCGCCATGAGCGCTCGGCTCATGCTCGCCATGGGTCGTCGGCTGGTGCAGCGAGTGCGCCTGCTGCACCTGCGCCTGCATCAGCGGGCAATGCCCACTCCAGCCGAGCAGCCGCTTGGTCTCTGCCGGCAGCAGTCCCGACAGCGGCATGCTCAGCAGATGGATCAGCAGGGCCAGGCTGGCGAGCCAGGCAGGGAGGCGGCGGCGTGTCATCGGCAATCCGATCAGGCGCAGGTGCGAATGGCGTTCATGATAGGAACGACTCTCAGCAAAAAGAGTTGAGCAAACTCAAGAATGTCGTCAATCGCGGCGCTACCCGAAGCAATGTTCCGGGTAGCGCGAGACAACAACTCAGCGGGCGTCGAGCAGCGCCTGCGCCGCGTCGGCGGGCTGGCCGGCGAGCTGGCGCTGCGCCTGCTTCTGCTGCTTGTAGGCCAGCGCCGCGGCGGGTACCGGGGTGACGGTACCGGTTTCCAGCCACTTCTTCAGGCGGTTGGCATCGGCCATGTGGGTGTACTTGCCAAACGCATCGAGCACCACGAAGGCCACCGGGCGCTGCTTCATGGTGGTGCTCATCACCAGGCAATGGCCGGCGGCGTTGGTAAAGCCGGTCTTGCTCAGCTGGATGTCCCAATTGTTCTTGCGTACCAAAGCGTTGGTGTTGCGAAAACCGAGGGTGTAGTTGGGTTTGCGGAAGGCCACGGTCTTCTCGTCAGTGGTGCTGAACTGCTGGATCAGCGGGTACTGACGGCTGGCGCGGATCAGCTTGACCAGGTCATTGGCGCTGGAGACGTTGCGCTCGGACAGCCCGGTGGGCTCGACATAGTGCGTGCGGGTCATGCCCAGCGCCCGCGCCTTGGCGTTCATCGCCTGGATGAACGCAGGGTAACCGCCCGGATAGTGGTGGGCGAGGCTCGCCGCAGCACGGTTCTCGGAGGACATCAGGGTCAGCAGCAGCATCTCGCGGCGGCTGATCTCGCTGCCGATGCGTACGCGGGAGAACACGCCCTGCATTTCCTTGGCATCACGGATGGTCACCGGCAGTGCCTGATCCAACGACAGCTTGGCGTCCAGCGCAACCATGGCGGTCATCAGCTTGGTCACCGAGGCGATCGGCACGACCATGTCGGGATTGCTGGAATACAGGATTTCATTGGTATTCAGATCGACTAGCAGCGCACTGCCGGAAGCGAGTTCCTGGACGGTCGGTTTGGCGGCCTGGGCATGGATGGCCGGCAACGAAGCCAGACAGGCAAATAACACACTGGCGAGGGTACGACGAAAGTTCACGATGGTTTTTTCCCCGCGATGGAAGGGCGAAATGCGCTAAATGCGACGTGGTAGACGTTGCGCCAGTATAGGGAATCGCCCGGAAACACGCCTGTTCCCGATGAACGGTTCGTCGGAATGAACAACATCGAGGCCAGTGCGTAATGATCCCGGCCGGTGTGCACTCGAATATCGGACCGCACCTCTGCCTGTTTTCGGAGTCAAACAACCACACTTACCGAGGGGAGGTCCCACCATGTCCCGTTTCAGCAAAGCCACCACCCGCGAAGAAGTCCAACACGAGATCGACAGCCTGATGCGCGCGCTCGATGAGCTCAAGCACGATGCCGCCCACGACTCGCGCAAGCGCCTGAGCGCACTGCGTTCGCGTGCCGAGTCACTCTGGCACGACAACGACTGGGATGAGCACTATGCCGATATCTCCCGACGCACCCGCGAAGCCAGCCGTGCTGCGCGCGAATGCGCCAAGGAGCATCCGCTGGGTACCCTGGCTCTGGCCGCGGGCGCCTTTGCCGTGATCGGCTATCTGATCACCCGTCGCTGATCGGCAGCCGTCATGCTCAATGCCGAAACGCCGCGGTTGAAGTTCGCCCTTTACGGCGCTCACGACGACCTTGGCAGCGCGCTGCTGGTGGAGCTGCTCAGCCGCCAGCATGAGGCCGTGGCATTGCTCGACGACCTCAATTCGATAGTTGCCCGGCCTGGTCTGCGGACCAAGCCGGGCAATCCGTTCGATGCAGTGAGCGTCAGCGAGAGCGCGGCCGGGATGGATGCGGTGGTCTGTCTGTTTCAGACGCCGCGCCTACCGGGTGCCAATGCCACTACCGGCGAGTCGCCCCAGCGCGATTTCTACCAGGCGGTCGAGGCGCTGTTGCTCGGGCTGGAGCGCGCCAAGGTCGAACGCCTGCTGCTGGTTGCCGACTTTCCGGCAATCGAGTTGCAGCCAGAGGTCGAGGCTGCCCTGCAACGACTGATAGCCCATCCGCTGCGCTGGACGCTGGTGGATGCGCCGTCAGCGGGCAATCAGTTGACCGTCGAGGCGCTGGCCGAAGCCGCTGGAAAGGGCGACGCCAATCCCTATCGGGAATTGCAGCGTATTGCCGCCGGCATCGTCGACGAACTGGAAAACCCCCAGCACATCCATCAACGCATTCACTTCAGCGGCTAGCTGAGCTGCCGACGCAATTCGGCGAGTACCGGCGCCGTGTCGGGCCGAACCCCGCGCCAGAGTTCGAAGGCTTCCGCCGCCTGCTCCACCAGCATGCCAAGCCCATCACGGGTGTTCGCACCCAGCGCTGCCGCCCACTGGCAGAATGCCGTCGGCCCGGCCGCGTACATCATGTCGTAGCAGAAGGTATGGCCTGGCTGGATAAGGCTATCGGCGAGCGGTGGCAGTTCGCCGCCGAGGCTTGCCGAGGTGCCATTGATGATCAGGTCAACCGGTTGGGCAAGATCGGTGAACGTGCTGGCCGACAGCGGACCGAGTTCGGCAAATTCCTGCGCCAGCTGTTCAGCCTTGCTCGGTGTGCGGTTGGCGATGATTAGCGCGGCGGGCTTCTGCGCCAGCAACGGCTCAAGTACGCCACGCACGGCCCCGCCGGCACCCAGCAGGAGGATGCGCTGACCACGCAGCGCCACGCCGGCGTTCAGCAGATCGCTTACCAGCCCGGCACCGTCGGTGTTGTCACCGAGCAGGCGGCCGTCTTCGAGCTTTTTCAGAGTATTCACCGCGCCGGCCCGACGGGCGCGCTCGGTGAGCTGATCCGCCATTCCATAGGCCTGTTCCTTGAACGGCACGGTGACATTGGCACCCTGGCCGTCCCGGAAAAATGCCCGGGCGAACCCCGGAAAGTCGTCCAGCGGTGCCAGTAGAGTCTCATAGCAAAGCACCTGCCCGGTCTGCGCCGCGAACAGGGCATGAATCTGCGGTGACTTGCTGTGGCCGATGGGGTTGCCGAAGACGCCGTAGCGATCCATGGGTGATCCTTGCGCGGTGTTGGATACAGGTAGCAATCAACGGTCAGGGCTGCTCGGCGAGCCAGTCGCGGTCCTGCAGGAAATACTCGGTCAGCCGCGCTTCCGGCGTGCCCGGCTCGGGGTGCTTGTCATAGCCCCAGGCCACTTGCGGCGGCAGCGACATCAGGATGGATTCGGTACGCCCGCCCGACTGCAGACCGAACAGCGTGCCGCGGTCATAGACCAGGTTGTATTCGACGTAGCGGCCGCGGCGCAGCAGCTGGAACTGCCGCTCGCGCTCGCCGAACGGCGTGGCCTTACGCCGCTGAACGATGGGCAGGTAGGCGTCGAGGTAGGCATCGCCGACCGCACGCATGAAGGCGAAACTGGTGTCGAAATCCCACTGGTTCAGATCGTCGAAGAACAGCCCGCCGACCCCACGCGGCTCGTGGCGGTGCTTGATGTGGAAATAGCGATCGCACCATTCCTTGTAGCGCGGATAAACATCCGCACCGAACGGCGCGCAGGCATCCCGCGCGACCCGGTGCCAGTGCACGCAATCTTCCTCGGTGCCGTAATAAGGCGTCAGGTCGAAACCACCGCCGAACCACCAGACCGGTTCCTCGCCTTCCTTCTCGGCGATGAAGAAGCGCACGTTGGCATGGGACGTCGGCACATACGGATTGTGCGGGTGGATCACCAGCGACACGCCGAGGGCCTCGAAGCCGCGTCCGGCCAGTTCAGGCCGATGAGCACTGGCCGACGGCGGCAGGCTGTCGCCATGCACGTGGGAGAAGTTCACGCCGCCTTTCTCGATCAGCACGCCGTTCTCGATCACCCGCGTCCGGCCGCCACCGCCACCGGGCCGCGTCCAGGCGTCCTCGGCGAAGCGCGCGCCGCCATCTTCGGCCTCCAGCGCAGCGCAGATGCGGTCCTGCAGATCGAGCAGATAGGCTTTGACGGCTTCGGTCCTGTGGTTCACGAAATCACCTTGCGAATGACCGCACGCAGCCCTTGAGGCGCGGCTGAGCGGTGCTTGAAACGGGGTCGGCCGGCAAGCATAGCATCCAGCCGATTGACGAACGCAGCCCCGGCGGGTTGGATAGGCGCTCTTTCAAAGACCAGGAGCCAGACATGTCCCAGCGCATCCAATTCAGCCAGCACGGCGGTCCCGAAGTCCTGGAACAGATCGATGTGCCGCTCAGCGCGCCGGCTGCAGGCGAGGTGCGGGTGCGCAACCACGCCATCGGCCTGAACTTCATCGACACCTATTTCCGCGGCGGCCTGTACCAGCCGCCGAGCCTGCCGTCCGGTCTGGGCACCGAGGGTGCCGGCGTGGTCGACGCGGTGGGTGAGGGCGTGCAGCACCTGCAGCCGGGCGACCGCGTCGCCTATGCCACCGGTCCGCTCGGCGCCTACGGCGAACACCACACGCTGCCGGCACGGCATCTGGTCAAGCTGCCGGACTCCATCAGCTTCGAGCAGGCTGCCGCGGTGATGCTCAAGGGCCTCACCTGCCAATATTTGCTACGCCAGATCCACCCGTTGCAGGCCGGCGAAACGGTGCTGTTCCATGCCGCGGCCGGCGGTGTCGGATCGATCGCCTGTCAGTGGGCGCGCGCACTGGGCGCGCAGTTGATCGGCGTGGTGGGCTCTGCGGAGAAGGCCGAGCGGGCCAAGGCCCTGGGCGCCTGGGCCACCATCGATCGCACCCGCGAGGACGTGGTGCAACGCGTACTGGAGCTGACCGAAGGCAGGAAGTGCCCGGTGGTCTACGACTCGGTGGGCAAGAGCAGCTGGGAAGTTTCCCTCGATTGCGTCGCCCCGCGCGGCCTGTTGGTCAGCTTCGGCAACGCGTCCGGCGCCGTCACCGGGGTAAACCTCGGCGTGCTGGCGCAAAAGGGCTCGCTGTTCGTCACCCGACCTACCCTGGCCGGCTACGCCGACACGCCGGAGCGTCTGCAGGCCATGGCCGACGAACTGTTCGAGATGATCGGCAGCGGCAAGATCCAGGTCGAGATAGGCCAGCGCTACCCGCTCAGCGAAGCGGCCGAAGCCCAGCGCAAACTGGCGGCCGGGGAAACCACCGGATCGACCATTCTGCTGCCCTGACGCCGCGGCGGCTGCCTTTATAGGGGCAGCCGTACAGCGGTTTCAACGCCGGTTCAGGCCGGACGAATCACTTCGCCCGTGCGCAGATCGCGAATGACGCTGGGGTTGCGCCGCCCACCCAGGGGGCCGGTGAACACGGCGTCGAGCTGACGCGGGAAATACTGCTCGACTCGCAGTCGCGAGCGCGCCGCGGGACGACCGGCAGGATTGGCGGACGTAGAAACAAGCGGGCCGGTCAGCGCACACAGCCGCGTGACCAGTGGGTGATCGGTTACCCGCAGCGCGACGCTGTCGTGTCGCCCAGTGATCCACTCCGGCAAGCGACCGCGATGCGGCACCAGCCAGGTGTTCGGCCCCGGCCAGGTACCGGCCAGGCGGTCCAGCCAACGCTCGGGCACATCCTCCAGCAGGAAATCAAACTGCTCGATTTGGTCGGCGATCAGGATCAAGCCCTTCTCCACCGGCCGCTCCTTGAGCGCCAGCAGGCGCAGTACCGCGTCTTCGTCCCAAGGGTCACAGCCAACCCCCCAGACCGCTTCGGTCGGGTAGGCGATCACTCCGCCGGCGCGAACCACCCGCGCCACTTGCTGCACACGCCAATCGCCGATCATGCCGACCTCTGCCTGACTGAAAAGCCGGCAGTGTACCCAAGGCACCTGCCGTCGAGCAGGGGGCTGGGCGGCCGATTCGCAACAGGCTGCAACAGCCCCCGCCTTTCGAGTGTGCAAACCATAGGACTGGGTCGACAAGCACGCCCCCCAGGCCCGCAGCTCCATCTAGCGGGAGACCACCGTCCAGAGGCCGTTGTCGCTGGCCACCAGTCCGTCGACTTCCAGCTCGGTCAGCTGCGCCAGCACCTGCCCGAGGGGTTGATCGATCGCCATGGCCAGTGCTTCGCTGCTCCGCGGGGCGGCCAGCAGCTCGCGCAGCAGCGGGCTGTCCGGCCCTGTCTGCGTTGGTGTTTCGCCGGCCACCGGTGCAACGCGCTGCCAGCCGCGCAGGGCTTCGAGCACATCCTCGACCGACTCCACCAGCGCCGCGCCCTGGCGAATCAGCTGATGGCAGCCACGGGCGCCGGGATGATGGATCGAACCGGGAATCGCGTAGACCTCGCGGCCCTGCTCGGCAGCGAGTCGCGCGGTGATCAGCGAACCACTGGAGGGACTCGCTTCGACCACCAGCACGCCCAGCGACAGGCCACTGATGATGCGATTGCGCCGCGGAAAGTTGCTTGCCTGCGGCGGGCAGTCCAATGGCAACTCGGACACCAGCGCCCCACCTCCTTCGACGATCTGCTGGGCAAGGCCGACATGACGCTGTGGATACAAGCGTTCCAGGCCGGTACCGAGCACCGCGACGGTCTTGCCGCCGGCGTCCAGCGCGCCCTGATGCGCAGCACCATCGATGCCCAATGCCAGCCCGCTGGTGATGACGAAGCCGGCGCCGGCCAGGCTGCGGGAGAAGGCCCGGGCATTGTCCAGACCGTTGCGCGAGGCGCGGCGGCTGCCGACCATCGCCAGCTGGGGTCGCTCGAGCAAAGTCGGATCGCCGGCAATGAACAGCAGCGGTGGCGCATCCGGCAGTTCAGCGAGCATAGCGGGGTAGTTGGGATCGTCCCAGCAGAGCAGATGCCGGTCCGGCTGCTCCAGCCAGGCAAGAGCCGCGCTGGCACGCTCGCGGATTTCGGCACTACGCCGCGGCTCGGCACAACTGGCCGGCAACCCCAGCGAGCGCCAGGCGCTGGCTGGCGCACTAAGCGCCGAAGCGGCATCGGGGAAGGCACTGAGCAGTTTGCGCAGACGTCGCGGACCGAGATCGGGCAGCAAATGCAGACGCAGCCGGGCATCCACTTCGGCGGGGGAAATAGCAGGCATGGGCGAGCACTCCTTGTCTCGTTGCACCGCATCCTTGCGGTGGTTATCACAGCATGAAAAAGCCCCGCATTTGCGGGGCTCGTGACTCAGGGATTACGGACCTTGTCCTTCACTGCCAGAGAGCGGGTCGCCTGCAGCACCAGGCCGTAGCTGAGCTTGTCGTAGGTGCGGAACACCATCAGCAGACCGGAACGCTCATCCGGAATCTTCACGTTTTCGCCCGTCACACGGTCACGCACGGTTTCACCGGTCTTGTAGACCGCCAGCACGTTGCCGTCCTTCAGGCCGTCGCGAGCCCCCTTGTTCAGCGTGACCACATCGAACTGGCCGATCTGGGTAACACCACGCGGTACGTCAAGGATTACGCCCTCGACATCGGTGGACGGCGCGCTGGGCATAAAGGTGGAATTGACTGCACGCTCTTCGCCCGGGAACAGGCGATCACCGATACGCGCTTCCTGGGTAGTACGGGTCAGCTGCATGGTGGCGATTTCGCCTTCGATCTCGACGATTTCCACCGTGCCGACGTCATCGGCATTGATGCCGAGGAACTCGCCGCTGTCTGGATCGACGTAGGTCTTGCCCTGGCGGAAGATGCCATAAGCCGGCATGTTCGCTTCGAAGCTGCCGCGGCCGTAGATGCGATCGCCCGCGCCGCTGATCACCCGCTCGGCATTGCCGGCGACGATATAGGGCGCGCCCTGGAATTGCTCGGCGGTGTCGATGATGCGGTTGCTCAGCAGGAAGCTGTTGATCGCCTCCAGCGGAATGGTCGGAATGGCTTCGGCCATCGGTGTCGTACGCACGGTCGGCGACAGTTTGATGGTGCCACGCGAAGCACCTCGGTCGAGTACCAGTCGCGGCTGACCGTCGACATAGACCAGGCTCAGGGTGTCACCAGGGTAGATCAGATGAGGATTGGAGATTTGCGGATTGGCATGCCACAGCTCCGGCCATTTCCACGGCTCACGTAGAAAACGGCCGGAAATGTCCCAGAGTGTGTCGCCCTTCACCACGGTATACCGCTCCGGGTGGTTGTCCTTGAGCTGCACCGCGGCCTGGGCGAGCCCGCCGACGGCCACCAGCAGCAGGGCGAGTAGTGATTTCCTCATGTGGTGAATCCCTTTATTATGTGCCTTCACGTAAAGCGCCCTAGCGCCGCGGAACCCTTTTGGATCGCGGCATTAAGCCGTTTTCCATGCTGCTCGGCATCTTAGCAGCGGCTTTTGACTTTATTCCATAAGTGCATCACAAACGCATATGGCCATTCTGAACATCCTTGAATTTCCCGATCCGCGGCTGCGCACCATCGCCAAAACGGTGGATGTGGTCGATGACGGCATTCGCCAGCTGATCGACGACATGTTCGAGACCATGTACGAGGCTCCGGGCATCGGCCTGGCCGCGACACAGGTCAATGTGCACAAGCGCGTGGTGGTGATGGATCTGTCCGAAGACAGGTCCGAGCCGCGAGTCTTCATCAATCCCGAATTCGAATCGCTGACCGACGAGATGGACCAGTACCAGGAAGGCTGCCTGTCGGTACCGGGTTTCTACGAGAACGTCGATCGTCCGCAGAAAGTGCGGATCAAGGCGTTGGATCGTGATGGCAAACCCTACGAGATGGTCGCCGAAGGCCTACTCGCGGTGTGCATCCAGCACGAGTGCGATCACCTCAACGGCAAGCTGTTCGTCGATTATCTCTCCAGCCTCAAGCGCGATCGGATCAAGAAGAAGCTGGAAAAGATTCACCGCCAGCAGGCTTGATTCCCGAACCTCGAAGGCTTGCTACGGCAAGCCTTTTTCTTAGCGAGCTCCCCATGACCCAGCCCTTGCGCATCGTCTTCGCCGGCACCCCGGAATTCGCCGCTCAGCATCTGCAGGCCCTGCTTGATGCGGGCAAGTCGATCATCGCCGTCTACACCCAGCCGGATCGCCCTGCCGGTCGCGGCCAGAAGCTGATGCCCAGCCCGGTCAAGCAACTGGCCGTGCAACACGGCATTCCCGTGTTTCAGCCGCAGACGCTACGTGATCCCGCGGCGCAGACGGAGCTGGCGGCACTGCAGGCGGACCTGATGGTCGTGGTCGCCTATGGCCTGATCCTGCCGCAGGCGGTGCTCGACATGCCGCGCCTGGGCTGCATCAACAGCCACGCCTCGCTGCTGCCACGCTGGCGTGGCGCGGCGCCTATCCAGCGCGCGATCGAGGCCGGTGACGACGAATCCGGCGTCACCGTGATGCAGATGGAAGCCGGCCTGGACACCGGGCCGATGCTGCTCAAGGTCCATACGCCAATATCCGCCGAGGACACCGGCGGCACTCTGCACGACCGTCTCGCCGCGCTCGGCGCGCAGGCAGTGGTGCAGGCGGTCGATGGCCTCGCAGACGGCACGCTCGCAGGGGAAGTACAGGACGATAGTCTGGCCACCTATGCCCACAAGCTGAGCAAGGACGAGGCGCGCATTGACTGGACGCGCCCGGCGGTCGAGCTGGAACGTCTGATTCGCGCCTTCAACCCCTGGCCGATCTGCCACATCACGCTGAACGACGAAACGCTGAAGATTCACGCCGCACGCCTCGACGAAGGCCAGGGCGAGCCCGGACGCATCCTCGAAGCGAGCAAGGCCGGACTGACCGTTGCCTGCGGTGAAGGCGCCCTGTCGCTGACTCGCCTGCAACTGCCCGGCGGCAAGCCGCTCGGCTTCGGCGACCTGTACAACAGCCGCCGCGAGCAGTTCGCCCCCGGTCTGGTGCTCGGTCAATGAACCCGCGCCTGGCCGCGGCCCGTGCGCTGAGCGTCGTGCTGTCCGGCAAGGCCTCGTTGGGCAGCAGCCTGCCAGAAGTGCTGGGCAAAGTGGACGCCCGCGACCGCGGCCTGACCCAGGACCTGGCCTTCGGTACTGCACGCTGGTATCCGCGCCTGGCCGGCCTGGCCGACAAGCTGCTGCAAAAACCTTTCAAGGCTGCCGATCGCGATGTCGAGGCGCTTTTGCTGGTCGGTCTGTACCAGCTGTTCTATTCCCGCATTCCGGCCCATGCGGCCATCGGCGAAACCGTCGGTTGCGTCGACAAGCTGAAGAAGCCTTGGGCCAAGGGGCTGCTCAATGCCGTGCTGCGCCGTGCCCAACGCGAAGGCGAAGCGCTGCTGGCCGAACTCGAACATGACCCGGTGATCCGCGTCGCCCATCCGCGCTGGCTGCAGAAAGCGCTCAAGGCGCACTGGCCGGAGCATTGGGAGTCCGTCTGCACGGCGAACAACGCGCATCCGCCGATGATGCTGCGGGTCAACCGCCGTCAGGTCAGCCGGGATGGTTATCTCGCCGAGCTGCAGAGCGCCGATATCGAAGCCCACCCCTGCGAATTCAGCGAGGACGGCATCCGCCTGGTCACGCCCTGTGATGTGCATCAGCTGCCGGGCTTTGCCGAAGGACGGGTCAGCGTGCAGGACGAAGCCGCACAGCTGGCCGCCTCGCTGCTCGACCTGGCGCCGGGCCAGCGCGTGCTGGACGCCTGCTGCGCACCGGGCGGCAAGACCTGTCATCTGCTTGAACGTGAACCACAGCTGGCCGAGCTGATCGCATTGGACCTGGAGCCCAAGCGCCTGGTCCGAGTACGGGAAAACCTCGATCGCCTGCAACTGAGTGCGCAACTGGTCGCTGACGATGCCCGCGCCACCGAGCGCTGGTGGGATGGCAAGCCATTCCAGCGCATCCTGCTCGATGCGCCCTGTTCGGCCACCGGCGTGATCCGCCGACATCCGGATATCAAGCTGACCCGCCAGGCCGATGACATTGCCCCCCTTGCAGCGTTGCAAGGCGAGATGCTCGATGCGCTGTGGCCGACCCTGGAAGTTGGGGGCGTGCTGCTGTATGCAACCTGCTCGGTGCTGCCGACCGAGAACCGCGAGGTGATCGGCGCCTTCCTCGAGCGCACGCCGGGCGCCCGCGAGTTGGACCTGCCAGGCAGCTTCGGCCTGGCGCAAGCGCATGGCCGGCAGCTGCTGCCGCAGGAGAACGGCCACGACGGCTTCTACTATGCCAAGCTGATCAAGATCGCGGCGCAGCCACGTGGTCGTAATGCCTAAGCCAATCCCTGGCGCCGTGCGCTCGGGCCCAACATGGAAGCGGCGGCAGTCAGCCGCCTCTCAGGAGTGATCGCGTGAAGATCATCATTCTCGGTGCCGGCCAGGTCGGTGGCACTCTCGCCGAACACCTCGCCAGCGAAGCCAACGACATCACCGTGGTGGACACCGACGGCGACCGACTGCGCGATCTCGGCGACCGCCTGGACATCCGCACCGTCCAGGGCCGCGGCTCCTTTCCGACGGTGCTGCGCCAGGCCGGCGCAGACGATGCCGACATGCTGGTGGCGGTGACCAACAGCGACGAAACCAACATGGTCGCCTGTCAGGTCGCCTACACACTGTTCCATACGCCGACCAAGATCGCCCGGGTGCGCGAGTCGGTCTATCTGACCCGTTCCGGCCTGTTCAACAATGAAGCGATTCCGGTCGACGTACTGATCAGCCCCGAACAGGTGGTCACCAATTACATCAAGCGCCTGATCGAGCATCCAGGCTCTCTGCAGGTAATCGATTTTGCCGAAGGCAAGGCACAGCTCGTGGCAGTGCGCGCCTATTACGGCGGGCCGCTGGTAGGTCAGGAGCTGCGCCAGCTGCGCCGCCACATGCCCAATGTCGATACCCGCGTGGCCGCCATCTTCCGCCGCAACCAGGCAATCCTGCCGCAGGGCGACACGGTGATCGAGGCCGATGACGAGGTCTTCTTCATCGCCGCCAAAGGCCATATTCGCGCAGTCATGAGCGAGATGCGCCGGCTCGACGAAAACTACAAACGCATCGTCATCGCCGGCGGCGGCCATATCGGCGAGCGGCTGGCCGAGGCCATCGAGAGCCGGTACCAGGTCAAGATCATCGAGATGAACCCGGCACGCTGTCGCTACCTGTCGGACACACTGGACAGCACCATCATCCTGCAGGGCAGTGCCTCGGATCGCGACCTGCTGGTCGAGGAGAACATCAACGAAGCGGACGTGTTCCTGGCGCTGACCAACGACGATGAGGCCAACATCATGTCGTCGCTACTGGCCAAGCGGCTGGGTGCACGCAAGGTGATGTGCATCATCAACAACCCCGCCTACGTCGACCTGGTCCAGGGCGGCGAGATCGATATCGCCATCAGTCCGCAGCTGGCCACTATCGGCACCCTGCTGACCCACGTACGCCGTGGCGACATCGTCAGTGCCCACTCTCTACGCCGCGGTGCCGCCGAAGCGATCGAGGTGATCGCCCACGGCGATTCGCGCTCTAGCAAGGTCGTCGGGCGGCCCATCGCACAGATCGCCCTGCCGCCAGGCACCACCATTGGTGCGGTGATACGTGACGATCAGGTGCTCATCGCTCATGACATTACGGTAATCGAGTCCGGCGACCACGTGATCCTGTTTCTGGTCGACAAACGCCACATCCGCGATGTGGAGCGACTTTTTCAAGCCGGCCTGACGTTTTTCTGAGGCGCTGCGCGCTTCTGCATGGCCCGCCAACTGGCGGGCCGTTTTGTTTTATCAATCGATTTCGGCCGTTCGGTCAATCCAGCACTGATCGCTTCATCCATTCTGATCGCATCCATTCGATCCAGATGCCCTCCGATTTCCATTTTATGGTCAGCTTTTGTACCCTCCTGGCTTGCCGTCCGTTTGCCTGTTCGATTGAGCCAAGCTATCGACCCCAGTTTTCCGGCAGGTCGTTGCTTCGTTCTAAGGCGTTCGCGGTACGGCTCAACGCAATTGCCCCTCCTAGACAAATAACGATCCGATTCCTCGGGTCTCTACAAGGAACAGGAGAAACTCCCATGAGGAACAGCACCATCCCGACACGCTCCCGCCGGCTGCTGATCAGCTGCGCCGCCCTGGCCAGCATAGGTTTCGCCAGCATTACCCAGGCCGATACCCTGGAAAAGATCAAGGACAGCAGCAGCGTCCGCATCGGCTATGCCAACGAAACGCCATTCGCCTACACCGCCCTCGACGGCAGCGTTACCGGTGAATCGCCAGAGATCGTGCGCAAAGTCTTCGAGCGCATGCAGATCGACACCATAAAACCGGTACTCACCGAGTGGGGCTCGCTGATCCCTGGCCTGCGCGCCGGGCGCTTCGATCTCATCGCGGCCGGCATGTACATCACCCCCGAACGCTGCAAGCAAGTGCTGCTCACCGATCCGCACTACCGCCTGCTCGACACCCTGCTGGTAGCCGAAGGCAACCCGAAGAACCTGCGCAGCTACGAGGACATAGCCGGCAATCCCGACGTAAAGATCGCCATCATGTCCGGCACCGTGAACCTCGGTTATGCACGTAAGGCGGGCATCAAGGATTCGCAAATTCTGCAGGTGCCCGACACCACCTCGCAGCTGCAGGCCGTACGCAGCGGTCGCGCCGATGCCGCCATCGGCACCCAGCTGACCATGAAAGGGCTGGCGGACAAGGCCGGGGACGATGTCGAGGCCATCGCCGACTTCAAGGACGACCCGTCCCGTGCCGGCTACGGTGCGCTGGCCTTCCGTCCACAGGACAAGGCGCTGCGTGACGCGGTCAATGCCGAGCTCAAGCAATGGCTGGGTAGCGAGGAGCATCTTAAGACCATCGAGCCATTCGGCTTCGATCGCTCCAACGTCACCGACAAGACCGCCGCCGAACTCTGCGGTGCCTGACAGCCCGGCGGGCGGTGGGACGGCACCGCCGACCCGCTGTTCCGCCCGTGAACGCTGACCAAGGCTTCGTGGCCCGCTGCGCAGCCTCGGTCAGCGCTCCGGAAAACCGGATAGCGCATCATGATCGAACTGCTTCCTCTGCTGCTGCAGGGTGCCTGGGTCACCGTCAAGGTGACCTTCTTCGGCTCCCTGCTGGCCATCGCCTGCGCGCTGATCGCCGCGCTGGCGCGGCTCTCGCCAGTGGCGCCATTGCGCTGGCTGGCCATCACCTATATCGAGGTCTTCCGCGGCTCGTCGCTGCTGGTGCAGCTGTTCTGGCTGTACTTCGTGCTGCCGATGCCGCCGTTCAATATCGAAATGAGCGCCTTCGCCGTGGCCGTGGTCGGCCTGGGCCTGAACATCGGCGCCTATGGCGCCGAGGTGCTGCGCGGCGCGATCCGCTCGGTGCACCGGGGCCAGCATGAGGCCTGTCAGGCGTTGAACATGACGCCACTGACACGCATGCGCCGAATCATCCTGCCGCAGGCGTTGCTCGCGGCGATTCCGCCCGGCACCAACTTGCTTATCGAACTGCTGAAGAACACTTCGCTGGTCTCGCTGATCACCCTTTCAGATCTGGCCTTCCGTGCCCGTCAGCTGGATCAGGCGACGCTGATAACTATGGAGATCTTCGGTCTGGCATTGGTCATCTACTTCGTTCTGGCCCAGACGATTAACTTCGGCATGCGCCAGCTGGAGCGGCGACTGGCCCGCGGACGGATGCGCGGAGGCCTGTCATGAACTTCTTCGACTGGCAGTTCGCCCGCGAGATCCTGCCGCGCCTGCTGGATGCCTCGCTGACCACCATCGGCATCGCCCTGGCCGGCTTCGCCATCGCCGTGGTGCTCGGCCTGTTCCTCGCCATTGGCCGCCGCAGCCGCCTGCGCTGGCTGTCCTGGCCGATAACCGGGCTGATCGAGTTCATCCGCAGCACGCCGCTGCTGATCCAGGTGTACTTCCTGTTCTACGTGTTCCCCAACTACGGCCTCAACCTCAGCGCGATGCAGGCGGGCATCATCGGTATCGCCCTGCACTACGCCTGCTACACGGCGGAGGTGTACCGCGCCGGCCTGGATGCAGTCCCCCGTTCGCAATGGGAAGCCGTCACCGCGCTGAACATGAAGCCCTGGACCGCCTACCGCGACGTGATCCTGCCGCAGGCGCTGCGTCCGGTGCTGCCGGCGCTGGGCAACTACCTGATCTCGATCCTCAAGGACACGCCCGTTCTTTCGGCGATCACCGTGGTGGAAATCATGCAGCGGGCCAAGAACATCGGCTCCGAAAGCTTCCGCTATCTCGAACCGATCACCATGGTCGGCATCTTCTTCCTCATTCTCAGTCTCGGCCTCGCCTGGTGCGTGCGCCGTCTGGAAAACCGCATGGAGCTGGCCCGATGACTACGCCGATGCAATCCACGGATACCCTGAACCTGACACCACAACAGCCAGAGCAGGCGCAGCCTTTGGTGCGCTTCGCCGGCGTGACCAAACGCTACGGCGAGCTGACCGTGCTCGACGGGCTTGATCTGCAAATCGAGGAAGGCGAGAAGGTTGCAATCATCGGCCCCAGCGGCTCGGGCAAGTCGACGCTGCTGCGGGTGCTGATGACGCTGGAGGGCATCGACGAAGGCGTGATCGAGGTCGACGGCGAGCCACTGACGCACATGCCCGACGCCAGTGGCCAGCTGGTCCCGGCCAATGCCCGTCATCTGCGACGGGTGCGCGGCAAGGTCGGCATGGTATTCCAGAGCTTCAACCTGTTCCCGCACATGAATGCACTGCAGAACGTCATGGAAGCGCCGGTACAGGTGCTCGGCCTGGGCAAGCGCGAGGCCCGCGAGCGGGCAGAGGAGCTGCTGGCCATGGTCGGCCTGGAAGACAAGTTGGAGCACTTCCCGGTGCAGCTATCCGGCGGCCAGCAACAGCGCGTGGCCATAGCCCGCGCGCTGGCGATGCGGCCGAAGGTGATGCTGTTCGACGAAGTGACCTCGGCACTGGACCCGGAGCTCTGCGGCGAAGTGCTCAACGTGATCCGCCGCCTCGGCGAGGCGCACAATCTGACGATGCTGATGGTCACCCACCAGATGGGTTTCGCCCGCGAATTCGCCGATCGTGTGTGCTTCTTCCATCAGGGCCGGATTCACGAACAGGGCAGTCCGGACGAGCTGTTCAACAACCCACAGGAGGAACGCACCCGGGAGTTTCTCAGCGCAGTCAACGAAGCCCATTGATCGCGCACGGAAGCCCCCATCAAACGCCGCGAGCGCTAAGACCAATGGCGTATGCTGCAGCTATTGCCCGGCTGGTGCTTTGCACTAAAGTGAGGAAACGCCCCGGGTACCCTGCACCAAAAAGGTCCGAAGATGCTTGAATCGCTGGAAAAAATGCTTTCCCAAGGGATGGATAATCCAATGCTGCGTCTGGGCCTCGGCAAGGGCTATCTGGATGCCGGGCAGCCGGGTAGGGCGGCTGAGCACCTGCGCCGTTGCGTCGAACTCGACCCCAAGTATTCGGCCGCCTGGAAGCTCCTGGGCAAGGCCTTGCAGGCCGACGGCGATAAGCCAGGTGCCCATCAAGCCTGGGAGCGCGGCATTGCGGCCGCGAGCGCCCAGGGCGACAAGCAGGCGGAAAAGGAAATGAGCGTATTTCTACGCCGTCTCGACCGGCTGACACCAGACTGAGCCAGCACGGCACAGGTTCGCGCGGTCAGTCCCCGCGCAGAAACCGCAGGCCGACCCCTTCGGCATCAACCCGCATCACCACCATCTGCAGTTCGGGCGCTGGAATGGGCAGGTCCTGTACCTGACCGGTCACTGTGTCACCGGGATGCAGCACCACCAATTCCGGATGGCGAACGTAGACGCCGCCATCGGAGAGATCTCGAGTGTGGGCGAAGACCTCGCCAAACGCCGGATGTGCAATCCGGATACGGCACTTCATATTGGTACGCGGATACTGTCTCTGGTTACGCATGCGATCGTCCTTGTCCTTTTATCATTCTTGTTATGAGCCTGATCAGTACCAGCGCTTCTCGCCTGCCGGGCGTTTCTTGAAGCGCTTCATGGTCCACATGTATTGGCTGGGGTAAGCGCGGACATATTTCTCGATCATCGCGCTCATTGCTGCTACGCCAGTTTCCGCATCTTCGCTGTACATCCCGTCAGGCGCGGCCTCGAGCACCACTTTGTAGCCTGAACCATCCTCCAGGCGCAACGCATGAAGGAACACGCCAACCGCCTTGCCGCCAGCCAACATGCCCGGTACGAATTTGCTGGTGAGCGCCTGGGTAGCGAAGAAGGGCACGAAAATGCCGCTACCTTCACTCGGCTCGGGGTCCGCTGGAATGCCCACGGCGCCACCGCGGCGCACTTCCTTGATGACGCTGAGAATGCCTTCACGGGTCGACGGCGCAACACGATTGCCCAGCTGCACACGCTGACGCTGAAGCAACTCGTCCACCGCCTTCAGCTTCGGCGGGCGGTAAAAAATGATTGGCTTGCACTGATCGCAGTAGAAGTGGTTCAGCACCTCCCAGTTGCCCAGGTGGCTGGTAATGCCGACCACACCCTTGCCGGATGCCAGCGCTTCTTGCAGCACCTCGAGTCCTTCGACCTGCCTGACCAAGCCCAGGGTTTTCTCCGCCGGCCAGATCCAGGCACAGGCACTTTCAGTAAAGGTCATGCCGGTCTGGCGCAGCGTTCGACCAAGCAGCGTATCGAGTTCCGCGGGGCTCAGCTCGGGAAAGCACTTTTGCAGGTTTGTTCGAGCTACCTCACGCGAGCGATTCGGCAGCTTCCACATCAACCAGCCGATCATCGAACCCAGGCCCTGGACCGTGCGCCAAGGCAGCCGAGCGAAGAGCCGCAGGGAGCCGACCACTATCGCACCTTTGAACTTTTCCACGCCGAACTCCGAAATATTCAGGTCGCCTAGTCTACCCGCATCCGCTGCACACTTTCAGGCCAGCGCTGCAACGGTCATTCGGCGCCAGCCAGCGGCACATAGCGGTCGCAGTTGGTCAAATGATCCATGACCAGGCCGCAGGCCTGCATGTAGGCGTAACAGATGGTCGGTCCGACGAAGCTGAAGCCGGCTTTCTTCAGTGCCTTGCTCATGGCTTCGGCTTCGGGCGTGACCGCAGGCACCTGATCGATGCGCTCGAAGCGGTTGATATTTGGTTGGCCATCGACGAAAGACCAGATGAAATCCACCGGGTCTTCCAGCTGCAACCAGGCACGTGCGTTGCTGCGCGCGGCCTCGAGTTTGCGGCGGTTGCGGATGATACCGGGGTCCTGCATGCGCTCGTCGATCTCGGCGTCGCTCATGCGCGCCAGGCGCTCGGCGTTGAAGCCGAACAACACCTGCCGGTAGCGCTCGCGCTTGCGCAGCACGGTAATCCACGAGAGCCCGGCCTGGAAGGCTTCGAGCAAGAGGAATTCGAACAGCACCTGCGGATCGCGAGTTGGCACGCCCCATTCGCGATCGTGGTAGTCGATATACAGCGGATCCGTGCCGCACCAGGCGCAACGTGGCATGTGGTCTCCTTGCGCAGGCCTCGTCCAATGGCCGAAACCATCGCAAGCGCGACCATGCGGGGGGTATACTTCGAGGCTTTCTGTCGAAGCCCAGCACAGGTGAAATTTTGAGCCAGACTACGCCTGCCGTGCGCACCTTCCAAGACCTGATCCTCGCCCTGCAAAGCTACTGGGCCGAGCAGGGTTGCGTGGTCCTGCAGCCCTATGACATGGAAATGGGCGCCGGTACATTCCACACCGCCACCTTCCTGCGCGCCATTGGTCCCGAGACCTGGAACGCCGCCTATGTTCAGCCTTCGCGCCGCCCGGCCGATGGCCGCTACGGCGAGAACCCCAACCGCCTGCAGCACTATTACCAATTCCAGGTGGTGCTCAAGCCCAACCCGGACAACATCCAGGACCTGTACCTGGAGTCGCTGCGCCGCATCGGCGTCGACACCTCGGTGCACGACGTACGCTTCGTCGAGGATAACTGGGAATCGCCGACCCTCGGTGCCTGGGGCCTGGGCTGGGAAGTCTGGCTCAACGGCATGGAAGTCACTCAGTTCACCTACTTCCAGCAGGTCGGCGGCGTCGAGTGCTATCCGGTCACCGGCGAGATCACCTACGGTCTCGAGCGCCTGGCCATGTACCTACAGGGCGTCGACTCGGTCTACGACCTGATCTGGGCCGATGGCCCGTTCGGCACCGTGACCTATGGCGATGTGTTCCACCAGAACGAAGTGGAGCAGTCGACCTACAACTTCGAGCACGCCAATGTGCCGAAGCTGTTCGAACTCTTCGATTTCTACGAGAGCGAAGCCAACCGGCTGATGGCCGCCGAGCTGCCGCTGCCTGCCTACGAGATGGTGGTCAAGGCCTCGCACACCTTCAACCTGCTCGATGCCCGTCGCGCCATTTCGGTCACCGCGCGCCAGCAGTACATCCTGCGCGTGCGCAGCCTGGCGCGTTCGATCGCCCAGAGCTACCTGCTGGCCCGGGCCAAACTCGGCTTCCCCATGGCCACCCCCGAACTGCGTGACGAAGTGCTGGCCAAGCTGGAGGCTGCAGAATGAGTGCACTGGATTTTCTCGTCGAACTGGGTACCGAAGAACTGCCACCAAAGGCGCTCGCCAAGCTGGCCGAAGCCTTCTGCGCCGGTATCGAGAAGGGCCTGAAGGACGCTGGCCTGGGCTTCGTCAAGACGCAGGCTTATGCCGCGCCGCGTCGCCTGGCCGTGCTGGTCGAACAGCTGGCGACCCAGCAGCCCGATCGCAGCATCAACCTCGACGGCCCGCCAATGCAGGCTGCCTTCGACGCTGACGGCGAGCCGACCCAGGCCGCCCTGGGCTTTGCCCGCAAGTGCGGCGTCGACCTCGCCGAGATCGATCGTAGCGGGCCGAAGCTCAAGTTCAGCCGTACCATCGAAGGCCAACCGGCTGCCGAACTGCTGCCGGGTATCGTCGCGACCTCGCTGAACGATCTGCCGATCCCCAAGCGCATGCGTTGGGCCGCACGCAAGGAAGAGTTCGTCCGCCCGACCCAGTGGCTGGTGATGCTCTTCGGCGAGCAGGTAATCGATTGCGAGATTCTCGCCCAGCGCGCCGGGCGCGAATCCCGCGGCCACCGTTTCCACAGTCCGGGTCAGGTGCACATTTCCAAGCCGTCCAGCTACCTGGAGGACCTGCGCGGCGCCCATGTGATCGCCGACTTCGCCGAGCGCCGCGAGCTGATCGCCAAGCGCGTCGAGCAGCTGGCGGCCGAGCAGAACGGTACGGCCATCGTGCCGCCGGCGCTGCTCGATGAAGTGACTGCGCTGGTCGAGTGGCCGGTGCCGCTGGTCTGCTCGTTCGAGGAACGCTTCCTCGACGTACCGCAGGAAGCGCTGATCACTACCATGCAGGACAACCAGAAGTACTTCTGCCTGTTGGACAGCAACGGCAAGTTGCTGCCGCGCTTCATCACCGTGGCCAACATCGAATCCAAAGACCCAGCGCAGATCGTCTCCGGTAACGAGAAGGTGGTGCGCCCGCGTCTGACCGACGCCGAATTCTTCTTCAAGCAGGACAAGAAGCAGAAGCTCGACAGCTTCAACGATCGCCTGAAGAACGTGGTGTTCCAGGCCCAGCTCGGCACCGTCTATGACAAGGCCGAGCGCGTCTCGCGCCTGGCCGGGCTGATCGCCGAACGTACCGGTGGCGACAAGCAGCGTGCCGCGCGCGCCGGACTGCTCTGCAAGTGCGACCTGGCCACCGAAATGGTTGGCGAGTTCCCGGAGATGCAGGGCATCGCCGGTTACTACTACGCACTCAACGACGGCGAGCCGGAAGACGTGGCGCTGGCACTGAACGAGCAGTACATGCCGCGCGGTGCCGGCGGTGAGCTGCCAAGCACGCTCACCGGCGCGGCCGTGGCCGTGGCCGACAAGCTCGACACCCTGGTTGGCATTTTCGGCATCGGCATGCTGCCGACCGGCTCCAAAGATCCCTACGCCCTGCGCCGTGCCGCCCTCGGCGTGCTGCGCATCCTCATCGAGAAGCAGCTGGACCTGAACTTGGTCGAGGCAGTGAACTTCGCCATCGGCCAGTTCAGTGGTCAGGTGAAAAGCGCCGGGCTCGCCGATCAGGTGCTGGAATTCATCTTCGACCGCCTGCGCGCACGCTACGAGGACGAAGGCGTCGATGTCGCCGCCTACCTCTCGGTGCGTGCCGTGCAGCCGGGTTCGGCGCTGGACTTCGACCAGCGCGTGCAGGCCGTGCAGGCCTTCCGCACATTGCCGGAAGCGGCGTCGCTGGCCGCCGCCAACAAGCGGGTCTCCAACCTGCTGAGCAAGTTCGATGCAAAGCTGCCGGAAGCGGTCGAGCCACGCTGGTTCGACAACGCCACCGAGTTCTCGCTGTACTCGGCGATCCAGCAGGCCGAGCAGGCGGTTCAACCGCTCGCTGCCGCGCGTCAGTACCGCGAGGCGCTGGAGCGTCTGGCGCACCTGCGTGGCCCGGTGGATGCCTTCTTCGAGGCGGTACTGGTGAATGCCGAAGACGCTTCGGTGCGCGCCAATCGTTATGCCTTGCTGGCCCGGCTGAGAGGATTGTTCCTTGGCGTTGCCGATATTTCCGCACTTGGCTAAGCCTGTGAAGCTGATCGTGCTGGATCGCGATGGGGTGATCAACGAGGACTCCGACGAGTACGTGAAGTCGCTGGATGAGTGGATACCCATTCCCGGGTCGCTGGAAGCCATCGCGCGACTGTGCAAGACCGGCTGGACGGTGGCGGTGGCCACCAACCAGTCGGGTGTCGCGCGCGGCAAGTTCGATCTGAGCACCCTCGGCGACATGCATTTCAAGATGCAGCAGCTGGTGATGGAGCAGGGCGGCCGGATCGATCTGATCGTGCACTGTCCGCACGGCCCGGATGATGGTTGTGAGTGCCGCAAACCCAAGCCCGGGATGTTCCGCACCATCGCTGAGCATTTCGGGCTGACCGACCTGAAGGGCGTACCGGTGGTGGGCGACAGCCACCGTGACCTGCATGCCGGCATGCTACTCGGCGGCGTGCCCTATCTGGTCAGGACCGGCAAAGGCCTGCGCACGCTTGAAGGCACCCTGCCGCCGGGCACTCAGGTCTTCGATGACCTTGCCGCTGTTGTCGATCATCTACTCGAGAGTTCTCGATGAGCCTCCTGTTCTCCGTCCGTATTGCCCTGTTTTATTTTCTGTTGGCGTTCACGGCATTCGCTTGGTGCCTGGTGAGCTTGGTGTTCGCCCCGTTCATGCCGTTCCGCCCGCGCTATCGCTTCGTGGTACAGAGCTGGTGTCGCTGCGCCGTCTGGTTGGGCAAGACGCTGGTTGGCTTGCGCTACGAGGTGCATGGCGCGGAGAACGTGCCGATGCGTCCCTGCGTGATCCTGGCTAAGCACCAGAGCACCTGGGAGACCTTCTTTCTCTCCGCATACTTCGAGCCGCTGACCCAAGTGCTCAAGCGTGAGCTGCTGCGGGTGCCATTCTTTGGCTGGGCAATCATGCTGCTCAAGCCGATCGCCATCGATCGTGACAATCCCAAGGCGGCGTTGCGCCAAGTCGCCAAGCAGGGTCACGAACGCCTGGAGCAGGGCGCCTGGGTGCTGATCTTCCCGGAAGGCACCCGCGTACCGGTCGGCGAAAAGGGCAAGTTTTCCCGCAGTGGTGCGGCATTGGCAGTCAACGCCGGCCTGCCGGTGCTGCCTATTGCCCACAACGCCGGTACGTTCTGGCCAAAAGCGGGTTGGGGCAAGCGACCCGGCACCATCCAGGTAGTGATCGGCCCAGCGATGTTCGCCGACAGCGAAAGTCCTAGAGCCATCGCCGAGCTCAATCAGCGTGCCGAAGACTGGATCAACACGCAGGTCACCCAACTCGAAACACAGGGTCGCCCAACCCTCTGATGCGGACGCTAGGCAGGGCAGGGATGGCCCGCCCATCTTGCATTCCTAGACATCAAGCATCCAACCGCAGCGTCAGCATCACTTTTCTGGCACAGAAGCTGTGGCCCACAGCGGCACAATAAAAAAGGGGAGCAACCTCGCGGCTGCTCCCCTTCTTTATTGCGCTTCGATTCAGGCCGGCGCGGACGACCGGATCAGGTGATCGAAGGCGCTCAGCGAGGCCTTGGCGCCTTCACCCACGGCGATCACGATCTGCTTGTACGGCACCGTGGTCACGTCACCGGCGGCGAACACGCCGGGGATGCTGGTCTGGCCCTTGGCGTCGACGATGATCTCGCCGAAACGGGACAGCTCCAGGGTGCCCTTGAGCCATTCGCTGTTGGGCAGCAGGCCGATCTGCACAAAGATGCCTTCCAGCTCGACCTCGTGCACCTCGTCGCTGGTGCGGTCCTTGTAGACCAGGCCGGTGACCTTCTGGCCGTCGCCTTTGACCTCGGTGGTCTGCGCCATCTTGAGCACGCGAACATTGGGCAGGCTGTTGAGCTTGCGCTGCAGCACGGCGTCGGCACGCAGTTCCTCGCCGAACTCGAGCAGGGTCACGTGAGCGACGATGCCGGCCAGGTCGATGGCCGCCTCCACGCCGGAGTTACCGCCGCCGATCACCGCCACGCGCTTGCCCTTGAACAGCGGGCCGTCACAGTGCGGGCAGTAGGCGACGCCACGGCCGCGGTATTCCTGCTCGCCGGGCACGTTCATTTCGCGCCAGCGGGCGCCTGTAGCCAGGATCAGGGTCTTGGCCTTGAGCTCGCCGCCGTTCTCGAACTGCACCCGGTGCAGGCCGTCTTCGCCCGCTGGGATCAGCTGGCTGGCGCGCTGCAGATTCATGATGTCGACCTCATACTCGCGCACATGCTCTTCCAGGGCGCGGGCCAGTTTCGGGCCTTCGGTTTCCTTCACCGAGATGAAGTTCTCGATGGCCATGGTGTCCAGCACCTGACCGCCGAAGCGCTCGGCCGCGACGCCGGTACGGATGCCCTTGCGTGCGGCGTAGATGGCCGCTGCGGCGCCGGCCGGGCCACCACCGACCACCAGCACGTCGAAGGCATCCTTGGCCTTGAGCTTCTCGGCGTCACGGGCGCTGGAGCCGGTGTCGAGCTTGGCGAGAATCTCTTCCTCGCTCATGCGGCCCTGGGTGAACAGCTCGCCGTTGAGGTAGATGCTCGGCACGGACATGATCTGGCGGGCTTCGACCTCGTCCTGAAACAGAGCGCCGTCGATGGCGACATGCTTGATGTTCGGATTGAGCACGGCCATCAGGTTCAGCGCCTGGACCACGTCCGGGCAGTTCTGGCAGGACAGCGAGAAGTAGGTTTCGAAGCGGTAGTCGCCATCCAGCGCCTTGATCTGCTCGATCACCTCCGGCGCGGTCTTCGACGGGTGACCGCCGACCTGCAGCAGGGCCAGCACCAGCGAGGTGAACTCGTGGCCCATGGGGATGCCGGCAAAACGCAGGCTGATGTTGCCGCCGATGCGGTTGAGCGAGAACGACGGCTTGCGTGCATCGTCGCCGTCGGTCTTCAGAGTGATCTTGTCGCTGAGGCTGGCGATGTCCTGCAGCAGGCTCAGCATTTCCTGGGACTTCTCGCCGTCATCGAGGGACGCGACGATCTCGAAGGGCTGGGTGACCTTCTCCAGGTAGGCTTTCAACTGGGTCTTGAGATTGGTGTCCAACATAAGCGATTTACCCCATCAAATGTGTTTGCGCTAAAGGCGCGGTAAGGTGAGTAACTTGATGGGTTAACCATACGCTTAGCAGGGGCGTGTTCGAAATTGATTAAACCAGTCGCTGCGATTCACTCTGCCTATTTCTGAAACGAAAAACCCCGGCCTGCAAGGCCGGGGTCTGTTTTAGGTCGATGACCGTAAAGAGGTCAGCTTAGGTGTCGAGGGGCGACAAACCTGGCATTCAGAACCACAGGCAAACTCAATTAAATCAATGATTTACGAAGAGCAATGGGCACCATTATTGGCATGATTGAGCCACATAAAGTGGCATTTTCCGCCGAAATTACCGCAATAAATGGCATTTTCCGTAAGCCCCTGAAACGAGCCGGTCGCAGCACTACATTTCGGTAAGACAGCGGACGTGCTGGAGAAAGGCCTCAAGCCACGCCCTGGATTGACAACCTGTCAATGGAACCCAGATTACGGTGAATCCACCGAGTAGGAAACAGCCACTTTCCACCTCCGACAGACGGAAGCTTGGTGGCTGTATGAAGACTCGTTAACCATTTGCTAGCAGCTCCATTGAGCTGGACGAATCAGCAAATCGATAGCCCATAGCCTTGTAACCCGTTTGGCGCTTGCTCCACATACGGAGCAATGCAGGATGTCCAGCATCAATGAAGTCGATGATGCGCACATCAGCCTTACTTGCATGCTCCCGATGCAGGCGGCCCGCATACTGCTGGAGAGTGCCCTTCCAGGAAACTGGCATGGCCAGTACCAAGGTATCCAATGCTGGATGGTCGAACCCCTCTCCGACCAGCTTCCCGGTTGCCAGGATCACCCGTGGGGCATCGGGTGGCAGTGCTTCCAGTTCGCCAATTAGCGCAGCGCGTTGCTTCTTGGACATCCGCCCATGCAGCGTGAATAGGTTCTCGACCCGGCCAACCAGCTGTTCCTCAATGGCACTGAGGTGATCCGTTCGCTCTGTCAGCACCAGGATCTTCCGTCCTTGGTCAAAAACCTTTCCGACCTCGGCAACAACCTTGGCTGTTCGCTCAGTGTCATTACACACCTGCAAGAAGACATCCTGGATGCCTGCTCCTTCAGGCATGACTATCGGTCGAGAAAGCCACAGCGGTGTCACAGCCAGATCGGCTGGAGCACTCTCGGGCCTGCTCGCGGTATGCCGAATGGGCCCGCACTGCATGAAGATAATCGGCTGCTGGCCATCACGACGTACTGGCGTAGCGGTCAGGCCCAACACATATTTGGCCCCAGCAGCCTTGAGGAGGGCCTCGAACGAAAAAGCTGACAGGTGATGGCATTCATCCACGATGATTTGCCCGTAGTTTTTAACCTGCTCGCTGACTTCGCCTTGCCGCGACAAGGACTGCATCACGGCAATATCGATGATGCCTGTCGGCTTGGCCTTGCCACCGCCTATGGTGCCGACCTTGGTTTTGTCTGCGCCCAGAAATGCCTGCAACCGCTCCTTCCACTGCTGGAGCAATTCCGTCCGGTGCACCAGCACCAACGTGTTCACACCACGCCTGGCAATCAGCGCAGCAGCCGTGACGGTTTTGCCAAAAGCAGTCGGCGCACAGAGAATTCCGACGTCGTGCGCCAGCATGCCGTCGAGAGCAGCCTCTTGATCCGGGCGTAGCGTGCCCGCAAAGCGGACATCAATGGACTCTCCTGCGAAGCGCTCATCGTGCAGCACCAACTCAATCCCGTTGTCTTGCAGCAACGTCCTCACGTCATCCAAGCAGCCACGGGGCAAGGCGATATGCTGAGGAAAATTTTCCGCGCAGCCAATGATCCGGGGCTTGTTCCACACAGGCAGACGCATGGCCTGTGCCTTGTAGAACTCCGGATTCTGAAAGGCCGCCAAGCGGATCAGCTTGTTGACCAATGGCTGGGGCAGTTCGGACTTGTCGAAATAGATCTGGTTGGCCAGGGTAACGTTCACGAACTCGGGTAACGGACAAGCCAATTTCTGGGTCTTTTCCGCTGTGCGCTGCCAGGGTTTCGGCTCGTCGTCATCCGCTACTGCGGTGACATCCAACGGATGGCGACCTCCAGTGGCCAGCTGGGTTTTCGGCGCAATATCCTGCACGGGCATAGCCTGAATACTGGCCAGAAATGCCCATTGGTCGGGATAGGCCACCAGCGTCTCATCGACAAAAACGCTGCCGTTGAGCGCGCGGGCTCGCTTCTGCAACGGCAAGGCAATCAAGTTACCAAAGCCGCCCTTAGGCATGCTGTCCTGATTTGGAAAAAATCGGTCATACGAGCTTAGCGTCAGTTGCCGGGTACGCTCGCAGGTATGGCTGATGATTGCGGAGCCGAGCAGGCGCGCCTCATAGGCGGGGACATTGCGCTCGAAGAAAATCCAAGCGTGCGCCCCGTTGCCCGAGCGAGAGACTTCCAGTGCCACCGGCACACCTAACTCACGGCAAGACTGAGCGAACGCCGTGACATCCTCGCGCCAATCGGCTTCGTCAAAATCCACCGTCAGAAAGTAGCAGCTGTCATCCGGCAGCAAAGGGTAAACGCCGATGACAATCTCTCCGGCCAGATGCTTATAGAGCACCTGGTCGGTCAGCGGCAGGTGCTGGCGATACGAGCAGTCTCCACATTTGATCCGTGGCTTCTCGCACACACCGGGTCGCCATTCATTGGCGCACGCGGGCGAGTAGCCCGACTTGCCGGCCTTACTTTCCCAACGCACGGGGAACACATCGGCCCGGCCCCGAAACAGTCGCTTGAACAGTGCCAACTTGGCATCCGTGTCGAGACTCGAACCTATCAGTGGAGGCGGGCCAGCCTGTTCAGCTAGCGGCGGTTCGTCAGGCAAGCGCCACTCAACACCATGCGCTTCCAACAGCGCGATCAAGCGCGCATTTTCGGCCCGTAGATGCTCAAGCAGATCATCACCACTCATCGTGCCGAGACCACCCTTCAGTCATAGAGGAACAGCTGAGCCAGCTATTTAAGGCGCTCGGCTGCCTTGCGATACGCCTGCTCACGCTCACGACGTTCAACCGCCACCACAAACACCACCACCTCGTGGTCAAGCACCTGGTACACCAGGCGATAACCACTGCTGCGCAGCTTGATCTTGTAGCAGTCCGGCAGCGAATGGAGCCGATTGGCTTCAATGCGCGGATTGAGTAAGACCTCAGCGAGCTTTTTCTTCAGCTGCTGGCGAACGGTATCACCCAGCTTTCGCCATTCCTTCAATGCCCGTGCATCAAATTCGAGGCTATAGGTCATCCAGCGAGACCTTCACGCGCTGCGGAGCGGCCAGGCGTTCACGAACCGTGGCGATTAACGCTTCATCTTCCTCGGTCATCAGCACCGGGCGAAATGGCAGCTGTCCGCGCTCGGCCACATACTGCAAAGCCTGGCGCATCAGTTCAGAGGGGGTGACGCCGAGCTTTTCCAGCTCCTGGTAAGCACGCGCCTTAAGCTCGTCGTCGATGCGGATATTGATGGACGCCATGGTGCGGCCCTCACTGTAATGACATTCGTATTTACAGTGACAGGGTAGCCGTCGTTTGGCAAGCGGGTTGGCACCCCCGCCAGTAACACACCGACCAAGTGCCTCCTGACTGCGGCACCACACCCCAGGTGCTCGGTAGCCACATAATGCTGAAGTGGTCGCCAGCACCCTGTCCGCAGCGGGGCACTATTGAACATAGCGCCCGATATACGCACCGCCCGGCTCGGGAATTTATTAACGTTTTTGTTAATAAATTCCCGAGTCTCTCGCCTTGCCAACCCCGTCTACAGAACAGCCGCAACGGTTAGCTCCTTAGGATTGCAGGGAAATGGCCACACGCCCCCCCTTTTTTAGGCAACAAAAAAACCCGCCGAAGCGGGTTTGTACAAGCACGATGTATCAGGTGAGATCTACCACCGGAGCACTCGGGCCGTACGCCTTAACCGCCGTGATACCACCATCACGTGCTTGAGCGGACGTATACATTTCGCTCTTGCCGATTA
Organism: Pseudomonas sp. E45-MNA-CIBAN-0222; assembly: GCF_040310405.1. Lineage (NCBI taxonomy): Bacteria > Pseudomonadati > Pseudomonadota > Gammaproteobacteria > Pseudomonadales > Pseudomonadaceae > Pseudomonas > Pseudomonas sp. E45-MNA-CIBAN-0222. Next base: position 3,237 of record NZ_JBEOPU010000004.1, on the reverse strand, counting down.
CCTGCCCATTGCTTGCGTGCAGGGTGAAGTAGTACTGGGAGTTAATGGACGTCAGCTTCTTGTAGTTGGCATCGTAAGGGGAGTTGGTCTTCACCGACTGGATACCATTCTGGCAGTTCGCCTTGGTGGTATAGCCTTCGCTGGCAAGAATTTTCTCGCCATTAGGTGCCTTCAACCGGAAGTAATACTGACGATCCGCTCCCAGGAAAATCTCGTATTTCGCACTCATGAGCTGTTCTCCTATTTCTCTTTCCGCACGCCTTTGAACGGCGTTTTATCCGACGTTTTCACGTCCATGAACTGGCCGGTTTCCGTATCACGTTTGACCCAATGACCAGACGGAGTCTGGGTTTGGGAACGCTGACGCACCGCACCATTTCGATGCCCATCACCTGCCGGAGGATTCGTTGCCATATCGATCACCATTCTGCTTTATTTATCCAGTTTAACCAGGGTTACACAAATCCCTTGGAGTCAAAGCAAACGTTACGCCTCTATTCTGATTATGTAAAGCTGTTTAAGCAGATTCGCCAATGGCAAGGTAGACGTACTCGATCCCGCCAGACTCAGCCGTCTCCTCGTCTCTGAGGATGTACCCTTGATCCTTGAGCTTTTTGAGCTTGGTACTGGCATTGGCGACCGAAATTTTCAGCGTTTCGGCCACCTTGGCGGCAGTAACCGAACGCTGAGACAGCACGCACTCCAACAGTTCCTTCGTGGACGAGCTGATCTCAGGCCCGATAATTTGGTAACCGTCATCGGCCCAGACAGTCAGAGGAATGTCTTTGGCCTGGGCCGCATAGCTCCAGTTGTCCAGCAAGTCTCGACTTTTGACATCCTTGAGGAAGAAGCCACGCTCCCCCCTGAAAAACTTCGCGACTGCAACCACGCTTTCTCTCGGAAAGGATGCGTCCGTCGCCTCTATGCCGGTGAGGGAGACTCCAAAAACGGAATACTGCGGATGGGAGTGAACGAAGTCGAGCAGCTTCCCAAAGGTTGCCTTTCCCTGGACATTGCCAAATGGATGGTCGTCCTCGGTGAAGTCTTTTAGCTTGACCGTGATTGATTTCTGATTCATTTGCTCAGTTTAACGAGAGGGCTCTAGCTGTCAATTAAGAAGTCGAAGCAGATATGGGTTCCCAGGATGGTTGGCATGTCCACGCGATGGTGGCTGCGATTGAATCGACCATCGCTGTAGACCATTGTCAGCTCGAAATTTTTTTGTCTCACCGTAACCGTTGCGTTGAAATCAGCGGCCACCTCACCACTTCGTTTCAACCCGAGCCCCCGACCATCGTCATCAGAACTGGAGACTCGCCCCTGCTTGATGACGTGCAAGACCAGTTCCGGCCCTGCCTCTGACTTCGAGAAATCGAGCTGTTGAAAAAGCTCCGGATACCTCCGCTCCAGAACGGGCTGAAGGCTTCCAACAATGCCAATCCCGCTGTCAGAGATCACTGTCTGGATCTTGCCACCTTTCGGGTAGTGCTGAAGAGCTGCAAAACCCGGAATCGCTGACTTCGCATGATCCCCCACGTTACCAAATAACTCAGAAATGAACGTAAACGCGGACTGCGAATAACGTTCACCTGCACACCTCACGAGGCTGTTTTTCAGACGCTTGGGGATCGACTCATCGGGAATGCGAGGGTCAATAGAAGCAAGCTCAACCACACCGTCGTTGTTACCACGGTAGGTTGCCGCTCCAGACTGAGAGGGGCGCTCCGGAATCACATCCACCGCCCCGGCTAGGTGGTCAAAAAAACCTAGTCGATTGAAATAGGTCAGCGTCGCTTTACAGGCACTGAAATCAATCGACACTGTTTTGCCAACCATTACGAGCTGATTGCACAACGCCAAGATTCGCGCAGCCGCGTCGATCATAATCTTGCAGCCTTTGGGCACAACGAACTCAGCGCCTGAGCAGACCGAATCCAAGGGCGATCCAACAGCAGCCAGCACATCCTCGAATGAGGCGCTGTCCACCCATGCCTCCTTTTTCAGGACAACCGTCAGCTTATCCATCACCACTGACCAGCGATGATCGGGATCATGGACGAATGAATCGGGATTCTTATAAAGAAGCGAATTGATCTCCCCCTTACCCACTCCAAAATGCTTGGCAATATCCTTTGCCTTTGAGCCTGGGTTTTCCCGCAGAAAACGTTCAACGTCAGCAATCAACCACCTATTCTCCTTGGCTTTTTGGCATCCAGAGGCTCTATCAGACCTCTCCGAACACCACGACTCATTCTTTGCCTTCCCGAGCTGATGCTCATTTGCACGGCATCATCGCCCAGCTTTGCAAAACATCCACCACATAGTCTTGGGATAGTCGTTCCTGCTCCAGACGCCCAATTCCGTACTCTCCAGAGCGGAGGCTTTCGAAAAGTTCGGTCTCAGCATAACTTAGACCTAGCTCAGGCAAGTTTGCTGGTCGCACCTCGCTTACCCCACGGTCTCTGTAAGCAAGCAGCGTGGATTTATCCATCATCAATGCTTCGGCGTGCGGCTGCATGACTCTAACGTCAGCTAAGAATTTTAGCCCCCAGGTATCCAAATCTCCCCAGTAACCAATGCGCTTTTCCTTTAGCCAGCGCGCCTTAAGCCAGACCGTGTTGCGCCCTCCGCCAAATACCGCAACCGTGCCCGGCATATCCGGCAACCCGAATCCAGACTGTAAATTCTCCACAACAAGCACCCGCTCACCGGGTAGGGGATGCTCTAGAAGTTGCTCCAGCGGGATGCGCAAGACGTCGAATCCCGCCAACTGCATCCGTACCTGCGGGCACAGTGGCCTTACATAAAACCAATTCGCAGGTACCGGAATGCACGCCAACCATTGCTCTAGCCCTCCGCAGCTGGAGACTTGCTGCTCGTGCAATCCGTCCAGAAGCGCAGTAATCAAGGACTGGTTGACCTCTAGAAACTTGGTATCCACACCCTGAAGCGGTAATGCTCTGAAGTACCGTCCTTCACCCATACCACGCCGGAGCTGGGGAAGCACATGCGCAAGCAGTTGGGTTTCGACAACAGACAGCTTTTCCAGCTCTAAAATTTGCTTGATCAGTGTCGGGTACAAGCTCTTGTTGAGGGCGAGAAGAGGCTCCATCCGCGCCGCCCATCCCGCACTTCGTTCAATGGCCAGCGATCCCAATACTGTTGGCGCTGATGGAAAATTGACCCACCCTGCCGATTGAAATTTGACCCAGGGCGGATTGCTGATTTTGTTACCAG